>JBFWWW010000091.1:0-14470 GCA_050245975.1 Hyphomicrobiaceae bacterium | reverse complement strand
GCAGCCGGATCAAGGCCGGATTCGCTCTGGAACGCCGCCTTGAGCTTGCGCAGCGCCGTGTCCTCGCGAACGCGGCCGATGAACCAGGAGGAGATCTGGTCGCGCGACTTGTAGTCGAGGTCGCCCGGCGATTGCGTGGCCAGCATCAGTCCGAGCCCGGCGGACCGCGCGCGTTTCAACAGGCTCTGCAGCGGCTCGGCCGTGGCCGGCTTGGAGTTTGCCGGGATGTAAAGATCGGCCTCGTCGAACATCACGATGGCCTGCAGTTCGTCGTTCGGGTTGCGCTGACAGAAGCGCAGGGCCTCGGATAGGAACTGGGCGATCCAGAACAGGATGTTCTCGTTGTCGCCCAGGAACCCCGTGTAGATGATCGACAGGCGGGTGCGCCGATCCGGACGCCGGTAGGGGCCGATGCCCAGCAGCGACTCCATGCGCAGGGATTCGCCGCCCGCCTCGAAGAGCGCCGAGTTGCGGTGCCGCAGACTGTCGAGTTGCGCGACGAGATCACGTCGCAGCTTGCCGGAGGGATCCATTCGATGGGTCAGCTCGGCAAGCTCGGGATCCTCCTCCTCGAGGAGATGGATCAGGTCCGCGAGCGTCACTTCCTTCGAGAAGCGGCCGCCGAGAATGCGAAGGGCCACGGACAGCGTGCCCGACTGCTTCTGGTGCGTGGCCGAATTCTTCAGGTGCAGCATTTCGCCCAGCGCCGCAGCCGAAAGGTTTGCGAGCAGCTGCTGCTCGTGTTCGGGCAGCTCGTTGATCCCGTTGGGAAGCAGCGTGATGGAAATGGGACGGCCCGACGACCGGCCGGGCGTGTAGACCGCCACGTCGATGGAATCGGCAAGCTTTTCACGCTCGCCGCGCCGCTCGACGCCTTCGCCCTCGAACTCGCGCCAGACCTCGGGGTTGGCGTAGGAGCACAGGTCGCCCTTGCGGTCGATCAGCACCGCCGGAATGCCTTTGAGCAGCAGTTGCTCGATAAGACACAGCGCGAGTGTCGTCTTGCCCGATCCCGAGCCGCCTAGAACGGCGGCGTGGCGCTTCAGAACGTCCTTGTTCAGGGTGATCGGCTTGTTGGGTTTGTTCGCGCCGGTGCCGCGCCCGGCCAGAATGCTGCCCGACACGTCGCCATCCTCATCGAGGATCACGGACAGGGGAAGGTCATCCTCCGGCTTCGAGGTTTCCCCCGCGAAGCCGCCTCCCCAACCCGTCCAATCGGCGTTGTGCACGTTGCCCAGCGCCGGCTCGCCACGGCTTTCCGCGCCCTGCGCGACGGCGTCCTCGATGACCGGCGTGTCATCCGCGAGCGTGTCGTCGACCGACTCCGGCCTGGCGCGCGTCCGCGTGTCGAGACGCAGCAGCTGCGCGATGACCTGCAGCCCCGAGAGCAGCTTCGCCTGCTGGAACCAGCGGCCAAAACCGGCGTCCTGGCGATGATGCGCGTGAAACTCGCGCACCGTCATCATGCGCTCCCACTCCGCCATGGGAACGACAAGCGTCCGCCCACCGCTTTCGCGGAATTTGCGCAATGCACTGGTGGTCTGGTTCTTCTTTTTGGTGACCGGGAATTCGCTGGCGCGCAACATGAAGCACGCCTTGCCCGCCATCTGACCGATAACCTTGTCCAGCTGGCGCTTCAGCCCGCCGCCCTGTGTCGGACGGTTGCAGAGAAACACACGCACGTCCGCCGCAGGACCGGACGCCGGACGCAGCGTTATGTCGATGGCGGGTGTGTCATCGCTGCCGCTGACACGGCGCACCTTGACGTCGACCGCGCCGGCGCATTCATCGCGCGCGAGCCCGAGTGCCGCCGACAGGATGTCCATGAGATCCTGGTCGTCGCCGGAGATTTCCGCTTCCGCGTCGGCGTTGAAGCGCTCCCAATGCGGCCGGAAATCAACCTCGGCCTCTGACACGTCGGTATCGTTTGCCGCCAGGCCGAACCCGAGCGCAGCCGCGAGCGCCGAGACGAACCCGCCGCGCTCCTCCGCTACCGGTTCCTCGGCCTCGGGCTCCTCGCCGGCGCAACGGCTTTGGGCGAGCTCCAGAAGTCGGCGCGTCGAGAGCCCGGAAAGCTCCTCGAGGAACTGCGGACCGAAAACCTTGCCGAGATCGGCCGCCTTGCCGTCGCGCTGCAGGCGCTTGGCGATGATGAGGCGCGCCTCGTCCGCGGTGCGCGTCTCGATCAGGGGCACGGGGCCCGCCTTTTCGATGCGGTCGATATAGGACTGCGCCAGCACCTCGCGCACCTTGTCGTAGAAATCGCCGAGGCACGAGATGAGGACGATGGAGGTCGGAACGCGGTTGGCGATCTGAATCAGATCGCGCGCCGCCCGCTGGAAGCGCTCCTGATAGTCCTCGAAGAACCGGAGATCCTCGACCTGGTCGATGCAGAAGACGAGCGCGGAGCGATCGACCGCCCACATCAGCCGGCCGAGCGACTCGATGATCTCGAAGGCGCGGCCTTCTCCCGTATTGGGGTCGAGCGCGGCGACGCCCTGATGCGACAGGTCCGTCAGCGGCCGGCCATAGAGATACTGCCGCACGCGCTGATCGATGCGCGGATCGGAGCGCTGCAGATAGAGGAGCGCGCGAATGATATTGATGTCGAGCTCGTGCTCGGCAAAACGGGGCGCCGCAACGATTCCGTCCGCGAGCTTGAGGACGAGATCGGCAAGGGCCGCTTCCGACAGCTTCGCCTCGCGCAGCTTCTCCAGCGCCTCGGGAGACACCGCATCGCAGTCCGCCACGAGCGCATTCGTAAGGCGCGCCAGTCCGCTTTCGGACTGCGTGTCGGGATCGTAAGGCTTTTCCAGCGAGTTCACGAGACGGCGCAGAAAGTAGTCGGCGTAGTTGCCGACGTCCGGCGTCATCTGCGCATAGCCGAAGTAGGCCTTGCCGGCGCGATGCGCCGACGTACGCAATGCGCGAATGAGGTGAGTCTTGCCCGCGCCGGACTGCCCATGGAACAGCAGGATCCGCGCCTGCACCTGAGGACCGCGCTCGGCGGTGACGGCAGCCAGCAGATCGGCGAACTTGCGCCGCGCCTTGGCGTGCACCTCCTCGACATCGACGGGGTCGGCCCGCCAGATATCGTCCTCCCAGGTGATGCTATGCTCAAACGCCGCAGAAATCTTTTCCCGCTGCGGCGCGACCTGAGCTTCGGACTGCATGTATTCCCCGATCCTTTCACACCTCGCAACCGGCTCTCTGACGCCGGTCAACTGTCGACGCGTACAAAATGGAACACGGTGTTTTTGTAGACGACGGCCGACTCTTGGATGTCTTTGATATTCTTATTGTCTTTCAAGTCAGCGCTGGCCAGGACAGTCGCACCTGCGCGATGCGCCTCGGCGAGCATGCACTTGAACTCGATCTCGGAGAGACCCCACCCCGCCTGCGCCTGACGAATCGATCGCCATACGCGAGAGATATACGCCTTACGGTTGCCTTGCCACCCTTCCGCCTGAGACGTCGCATGACGGCGCACCTCACCGGCGAATGTCGCGAGATCCGGCCGCCCGGTCGGCGGCGGAAGCTGGACAATGGTCGCCTTGCGTGCCGTCGCCTTCACGGGACGGGGAGGCGGAGGGAAATCCTCCCCCGAGCCCTGCCGCTCGATGAAGCGGCGCAGCACCGCGGTTCGCAGTGCGGTCAGCTCCGGCTGAAGCGCTCCCACATGATCGGCGGCAAGCGCAGCCACGAGGCGACTGTCCGTGCCGCATACGCGCGGACGCTGCAGCAGCCCTTCGGCCAGCTTGCGAGCCTGGCCGGCCGATAGCGTCTTGCGATCGAGGCCCGTCTTGCTGCGGTTGCCGAACGCGCGTTCCAGCGCGACCGCTGCGAGGGCGGTTCGCAGGCGCTGCGGCGTTGCCGCGCCCTTTATCTTCAGGTTGAAGGCGCGCAGCACGATGGCCGCGCGCAATCCTTCAAGTCGCGCCAGAGCCTTAAGTCGCCGCGGCGTCTCGCCTTGCAGACCAAGCGCCCGCGCCACCAGGCGCAGGTCGCGCACATCGTCCCACAGCCGGGGCAACGGCCCTTTCGTGCCGAGAAAAGCCGTGGCGCGCGCCATGCCGGCGTCGGTGGCCTCGATCTTCTGGCCTCGCGGCGCAGCAAGCCCTTGCGCAACGAGCGAGGCGGTTTCGCGCTCGATCAGGGCCCTCAGGTCCGCAGGCGACAGCTTGTGCGCCATCAGGGGCGCCATGTCCCGCTGCAGCTCGGCCCGGGACACCCCGGTCAGAGCCGCAGCGATACGAACGAGAACGACGCCGCTGACATGCGCTGCATCCAGAAGCGCGGCCGAGCCAGGGGCATCGCGGATGGCGGCCTCCATAGCCTGCCCTCCCGTCCTCGATAGTACGCGAGCACGCGCCAAGGACCGCGAATCCCCACACCGGCGGCCCATGCCGCCGCGGCAGACGCGCGAATCACTGAAGGCTAACGACCATTTTCAAGAACTTGCGCCGGATGTCCACGCCTCTCCCTAGGATCGAATGCTTCCCGCCGGGCGTTCCGGTATCGGCAACACCGGGGCTAACCCCCGGGCAGATCGGCCAAATTGGCGACATGATTGGCATGTTCTGTGTTGCCAGGGAAACCTGGGCACGCGCATCGATGAAAGAGGGTCGGGTTCGCGACTCGAATCTCGTCAGCAAGCGTTAGCTTTAATGGCCGGTTAACGGCTGAGGAGCATGCTCGGGAGATTGAGATCCGCACGGTGAGGCGGGGGAGTGCTCTTATGTATCGCGTCGCGTTTGCACTGCTATCAGCGCTGCTGCTCGCCGGCTGCAGCCTCAATGCCATGCCGCTGTCGTCGGGTCTGGCTGAATCGACCCAGCCTCTGCCGGCAGCGCGCTCGTCCGGGGGCGGACTGCTGGGCGCCGGAAGCGACGTCAACGTTCCGACACCGGCAGCCAGGAGGACGCGCGTTGCGAAGAACGATGCGCAGGTTCCGGCGAACTCCTTTGCCAAGGCGCCGGCCGGCGCACTGAGCGATCGTGACTACTCGCACACGGCCCTCGATCCGAGCCGCGCCCGCGACCTGATCAACGCCTACCGAAAGGAAAAGGGGCTCAAGCCTCTCAAGCTCAATACCGCTCTGGCGGAAGCGGCCAAGGCGCATTCGCGCGACCTCGCAAAGTGGGATCGGATTTCCCATTATGGCTCCGATGGCTCGAACCCCTGGGACCGGGTGAAGCGCACCGGCTACCACGCCCGCATCACGGCCGAAAATGTCGGCACCGGGCAGATATCGATCGATGAGGTCATGCGCGGCTGGAAGGAAAGCCCGGCCCACAACAAGAACCTGTTGCTGCCGGATGCGGCCGACATGGGTATCGCGCTGGTGCAGGACCCCAAGACCGAGTTCAAGACCTTCTGGACGCTTGTGATCGGTTCTTCGCTTTAAGTCTGCGCGGCGACCGAGAAGACAAGCGCTATTGCTCGGTTTCGCGCGCCACCGATCGCTGGCGTACGCGCTCGGCGACCCCGGCCCAGGCCCAGCAGCGGCCCGTGTCCCCCTTCAGGCTATGGAACGTTGAGAAGAAGTCGGCGACGTCGGCCGCATAGGCGCCGTGACGCCCCTCGAGCACCTCGGCAAGGGTCTCCACCTCCCCCGGGCACGGCGTCACATCTTCTTCCGGCTGCCATGCGGCAGGCATCGCATTTGGTCCTATGGTCGGCGTGTCGATAGCCTTGGTAGAAGCAAGATCGAAGCCACACGGCCATCGGAGAGGATTAACGGGTTAATGCGGATCGGACCGCGATCCGCCGCCAGAAAGACACGATCCCCGGATGCCCTTGCGAGCCGATACGGCACAGTGGTTTCCTGGACGCAGGCGGCTGGAATCAGGAGGGCTGGAATGAAGGTCCTTGGCGCAATGCTGGCGATAGGCTGCTCGCTGGGATTGACGATTGGAGCTGGCGGCAGCGCCGCACTGGCCCAGGCCTCCCGGCAACCTCCCACCGCCGTTGAAAAAGGGGCGAAGGCACCGGATGCACCACCCCCTGCCGGGCCACGTACAGGCCAGCGCAACGACGCTCCAAAGCCCGAAGTCGAGATCGATGAGAGCCCGGATTCCGTTGATGGCTGCCCGTTCCGGGAACGGAAGCTCGAACTGATCGTGTAGGCGCTAGTTTGCCTTGGCAGACGCCGGAGCCTTTGCCGGCGCTGGCTTCGGTGCCTTCTCGGGCGCCTTGTGCTCGGCAGTTTTGACCTTCGTCTTGGCCGCGGCTTCAGTCCGGGCCTTCTTGGCGGCCGCCCGAGCTGCCTGCAGCTTGGTCTGGCGGCGCTTGGCGACGGGCCTATGCCGACCGTTGCAATCCCAGCTCACGACGCTGGCACGCATGCTCGGCGCAGGCTTCACATCCATCGGCATCGGCATCGAGTCGACACTGGCGCTGGCCAGCATCGTTTTCCAGTCATACGTGTTGAAACCATGCTCCAGCAGTGCTGCCGCGCGCACGCTGCGCTCATGGCCCGATATCTCGCCGAGTACGACCGCGATCAGCCGATGCCCGTCGCGGGTCGCGCTCGCGACCACGTTGTACCCTGAATCGCAGATGAACCCGGTTTTGAGCCCGTCCGCGCCCTCGTAGGATTTCAGCAAGCCATTGTGCGTGCGCAGACGGCGCTTGCCCAGATGCATGTCCGCCTGTCCCCAGAGACTGGCATACTGCGGATACTCGGCCAGCACGACGCGCGACAGCTTTGCGAGATCGCGCGCCGTCGTGACCTGCTCCGCCGCCGGCAATCCGTTCGCATTGACGAACTTCGTGCGCGTCATGCCGAGACGGGCGGCAGTGGCGTTCATCCGCTCCACGAACGCATCCTGCGAGCCGGCGATGGCCTCCGCGAGCATGATGGCGACGTCGTTCGCCGACTTTACGATCAACGCCTGAATTGCCGTCTCTACCGGCATCTCTGCGCCGACGGGCAGGCCCACCTTGCTCGGCGGCTGGCTGAAAGCCAGCTCCGATACAGGAATTTTGGCGTCCATGCTGAGCTTGCCGGTCTTGAGCGCCTCGAATGTCAGATAGGCGGTCATGATCTTGGTCAGCGATGCGGGATGCCAAAGGTCATCCTGGTCTTCCGCGTAGAGGACCTTTCCGCTTGCGACGTCGAAGAGCAGCGTGGGCTTGGCCAGCGCCGGGCTCGCGAGCAAAAGCGCGGCGCATCCCGCCAGCAGCCATGCGGACCGTCGAATCTGTAGCATCATGCGACCTTATGGCTGTCGTTCTTGGCGACCTGAAGGCTCACAACGGTGAAGCCGTAGCGGCACGGTGTCCGGAATAGCTCAATCGTTCTCGAATGCAAGCTGCAACCCGGCGGGCCGTCGCCGGGGAACCGCCGGCGTTGTCAAATGGAACCACCGATCGCAGTCAGGCGCGTATACGAGCCGGCCTCTCCGGAAGACGGCGCGCGGGTCCTCGTGGACCGGCTGTGGCCGCGGGGACTGAGCAAAGCCAAGGCACATGTGACGCTATGGCTGAAGGATGCGGCGCCCAGCACGGCATTGCGCCAGTGGTTCGGACACAAACCGGAACGCTGGCACGAGTTCCAGCAGCGCTACGCAAGAGAACTCGCAGCAAACCCGGACGCGCTGCAACCGCTCCGCGATCTGCTTCGCAAGGGACCGGTGACGCTGCTGTTCGGGGCACGGGACGAAGAGCACAACAATGCGGTGGCCCTCAGGGCCTACCTGCTTCGTCGCAGGCGCAAGTGAGCGGATGCCGGCTGCTGGTGCGGGCGGTCGGAATCGAACCGACACTCTGTCACCAGAACGGGATTTTGAGTCCCGCGCGTCTACCAGTTCCGCCACGCCCGCGACCCGGCCAGCCGTTCCGCTACGGGCGGGGCCCGAGCGCGGCGCATCATAGCGGCGGCCGGTGGGCCGTCAACAAAGGCGATGGCGGCCGGCCACCCCCCAGGTGGGGCTTTCTTCGCGTCACCTGAGCCTGTACAGAGCTTCGATCCGAGACAGTCGCCAAAGCGCGGGTCCCTTATCGCATGCGTTCACTCTACGACTGGATGATGCGTATGGCGGGCCACGAGAAAGCCCCGCTCGGCCTTTTCTGGATCTCCTTCATCGAAAGCTCGATCTTCCCGATCCCGCCGGACGTGATGCTGGTCCCGATGGTGCTGGCGCAGCGCCTGCGAGCGTGGCGGTATGCGGCCATAGCGACCGTAGGCTCCGTGCTCGGCGGCATCGCCGGATACGCCATCGGCTACTATCTGCTCGAATACGTCGGGCACTCGATTCTGAGCTTTTACGGCTACGAAGCCCGCTTCCAGGAGTTCGCGCAGCTCTTCAACGAGTGGGGTGTGTGGATCCTCATCGTCAAGGGCATGACGCCGCTGCCCTACAAGGTCCTGACCATCCTCGCCGGCGCGACGCACATGAACGTCGTCTCGTTCATCGCGGCGAGCATCGTTGCGCGAGCGATGCGCTTCTTCCTGGTGGCGGGGCTGCTCTATTTTTTTGGCGAGCCTATCCGCACCTTCATCGAGGAACGGCTCACGCTGGTGACGACCGCCTTCGTCGTGGTGCTCGTGGGCGGGTTCGTCGCGCTCAAGTATTTGATCTGAACGCAGGGGAGCGACCGTGATGCTTGGATCGCAGCAGCCCGCACGATCACCGGCCTATCAGGCGGGGGCATGCGCGCTTCTCGTTGCCGTTGCCGCCATCCTCGGCGCTCTGGCCTTCGAGTACATTGGCGGCTACAAGCCGTGTCCGCTCTGCCTCGAACAGCGCTACGCCTACTATGCCGGCATCCCTGTTCTGTTCCTTGCGCTTGCCCTCCTTGCCGGGCGGCGCAACAATCTCGCTCTCATCCTATTCGTCATCGCCGGACTGGCTTTCCTCGCCAACGCCGGACTTGGCGGCTACCACGCCGGCGCGGAGTGGAAGCTTTGGGCCGGCCCCGACAGCTGCACCGGGGACGTCGGCCTGACAACAAACGCCGGCGGCCTTCTGAAGAACCTCTCCAAGGTGCAGGTGATCCGCTGCGACGAGCCCGCGCTTCGCATTTTGGGGCTTTCGCTCGCCGGCTGGAACGTCCTGGTCTCATTGCTGATCGCACTCTTCGCATTTCGGGCGGCCGCCCGAGCCCGGCAAACCGACTAGCGGGCGACCGCACCCCCTTCGCCGGCCAAGCCCATGCGCCAAATTGACCCAAAGGCAGATGGGCCTCAGCCTTGTGAATCGGGCCAAAGGATGCGAAAAGATCGCGCGTCAATAAGTCCTGTCGGGGGAGCGCGGGGCAATCCGATAATTTTGGCCAGACCGCGTGGCTACGCCCGATAGTGCGTGCATTGCGCCTGCCTTGGTCGAATGCCGCCGCGGTCCACGATCGCGCGGTCAAACGCGGGATACCCGGCAGGACATGGTAAGATCGAAGCAGGGAGGCCGCTTTGGCGTCTTCGCATACGGCAGACAGTACGACCCGCCGCGACTTTATCGTCATCGCCGCTCAGGCGTTCGCTGGCGTTGGAGCAGCCCTGTCTCTCTGGCCCTTCATCGACCAGATGAACCCCGACGCCTCGACGCAGGCTCTCGCATCGACCGAGGTTGACCTCAGCCCCGTTCAACAGGGTCAGGCGATCACCGTCGTATGGCGCGGCAAGCCGATTTTCGTCCGTAACCGGACCCCTGCGGAAGTCGAGTCGGCCAAGAAAGTCCCGCTCTCCGACCTGGTCGACGACAAAGCGCGCAACGATGCGCTGCCGGAAAAGGCGACCGCGGAAGACACCAACCGCACGAAAGCGGGCCACGAGAACTGGATTATTCTCGTCGGCATCTGCACACATCTCGGCTGCATCCCCAAGGGCCAGTCCATGGGCGACGCGCGCGGCGACTACGGCGGGTGGTTCTGCCCCTGCCACGGCTCGCACTACGATACCGCAGGCCGGATCCGCAAAGGCCCGGCGCCGCGCAACCTCGAAGTGCCGCCGTACGACTTCATGAACCCCACACGCATCAAGATCGGCTAAGGACAAAGCCCCATCATGGCCCACGAGTCGAGCTATGTGCCACGGTCCCCGTTCAGCAAATGGATGGACGCGCGCCTGCCGCTGATGCGCACTGCGCACGGACAGTTCGTCGATTTCCCGACACCGCGCAACTTGAACTATCTCTGGACGTTCGGCGGCATCCTCACGGTCTGCCTGGGTATCCAGATCCTGACCGGCATCGTGCTGGCGATGCACTACACGCCGACGGCGGAAGGCGCGTTTGACAGCGTCGAGCACATCCGCCGCAACGTGAACTACGGCTGGCTGCTGAAGAACATCCACGCCGTCGGCGCATCGATGTTCTTCCTCGCGGTCTACATCCACATCGCCCGCGGCCTCTATTACGGCTCCTACAAGGCGCCGCGCGAGGTTCTCTGGATACTCGGCGTCGTCATCTTCCTGCTGATGATGGCCACCGGCTTCATGGGCTACACGCTGCCCTGGGGGCAGATGAGCTTCTGGGGCGTCACCGTCATAACCAACCTGTTCTCCTCGATCGACAGCATCATCCCGGGCCTGGGCACGCGCATCGTCCAGTGGCTGTGGGGCGGCTACTCGGTCTCGGGCACGACGCTGAACCGCTTCTTCAGCCTGCACTATCTGCTGCCGTTCGTGATTGCCGGCGTGGTCGGGCTGCACATCTGGGCGCTGCACGTCGTGGGACAGAACAATCCGGCCGGTCTCGACATCAAGACCCCGTCCGACTCCGTACCGATGGCGCCGCATGCCGTCATGAAGGACATGGTCGGCCTGTCGGCGTTCATGATCGTCTTCATGTGGTTCGTCTTCTTCGCGCCGGACTATCTCGGCCACGCCGACAACTACATCGAGGCGAACCCGCTTTCGACGCCGCCCCACATCGTGCCCGAGTGGTACTTCCTGCCGTTCTACGCGATCCTGCGCGCGATCCCGAACAAGCTGCTCGGAGTGATCGCGATGTTTTCGTCGATCCTCATCCTGTGCTTCGTGCCGTGGCTCGATACCTCGCGTGTGCGCTCGGCCAAGTACCGCCCGATGTTCAAGTGGTTCCTGTGGCTGTTCTTCTTTTCGGTTCTGGCGCTGGGCTTCCTCGGCGGCAAGCCGCCCGAGGGCGCCTACGTCCTCTGGGCACGCGTCTTCACGATCTACTACTTCGTGTTCTTCTTCCTGATCATGCCCATCGTCGGTGTCATCGAGACGCCGCGCCGCCTGCCACGCTCGATCTCGGAAGCCGTGATGGGCAGCAGCGTCGGCGGCACGCCGGCGGGCGCGATGGCCGCGTCGGAAAAGCGCTGAGGGTGGGGGAAAAACAATGCGCAAGACCATGACGTCCACCGCCAAGGCCCTTGCCGGCGCAACCGTTGCGCTGGCCTTTGCCACCGGAGTTGCAACTGCCGCTGATGAGGGTCACGCCCACGTCGACCGCCAGCACTGGACCTTCAGCGGCTTCTTCGGCACGTTTGACGATGCACAACTTCAGCGCGGCTTTCAGATCTACCGGGAAGTCTGCTCGACGTGCCACGGGCTGAAGCGGGTCGCGTTCCGCAACCTTGCCGAGAAATCCGGGCCGAACTTTCCGGAAGCCGGCGTGAAGTCGCTGGCCGCCGAGTGGCCGAACCAGATTTTCGCCGGTCCCAACGACCAGGGCGAGATCGCCACGCCGAAGGGCGAGATCATCAAGCGGCCGGCGACGCTGGCCGATCCGATCCTGGGGCCGTACGACAACGACAAGGCCGCGCGCGCGGCCCAGAACGGCGCCCTGCCGCCCGACCTGTCGCTGGTGGCCCGCGCCCGCACGGTGGAAGCCGATACGCCCTTCTACCGTGTCCCGCTGGCCCTGCTGCGCGACGTGCTCGGCAGCTACCAGGAAGGCGGCGCCGACTACATCCACGCTCTCCTGACGGGTTACGTCAACCCGCCGGCCGACGTGAAGCTGTCGCCCGGCATGAACTACAACAATACCGTCCCCGGCCATCAGATCGCGATGGCCAACCCGTTCGCGGGCGGCGACGGCATGGTGAAATACCAGGACGGTACGCCCGCCACGGTGGATCAGTACGCGCGTGACGTCGTGGCGTTCCTGTCCTGGGCTGCGGACCCGAACCTCGAAACGCGCAAGCGCATGGGCCTGATGGTCATTCTCTATCTCGTGGTGACGACCGTCCTCGTCTACTTCGCCAAGAAGCGGGTTTGGTCGAAGATCCCGCACTGAAGCCTGACGAGACGACAGATACAGAAGGCCCCGAAAGGGGCCTTTTCCATTGGCTGCGGGAGATCGTGTATAGAGGCTGCAGCAACAGACGGATGGACAGAGGACGCAGATCATGGCGGACGGCGCGACGCGATCGGTTCTGGGAATCATCGGCGGGAGCGGGCTCTATGACCTGCCGGGCCTGAAGAACCCCCGCTGGACGAAGATCGCATCGCCCTGGGGCGAGCCGTCCGACGACATTCTCTTTGCCGACATCGACGGTCTGGCGCTGCGCTTCCTCCCGCGGCACGGCCGCGGCCACCGCATCTCCCCCTCGCACATCAACTACCGCGCCAATATCGATGTCCTGAAACGCGCGGGCGTCACGGACCTCGTCTCCGTCTCCGCCTGCGGATCGCTCAAGGAGGAGCTGGCGCCGGGCCATTTCGTGCTCGTCGATCAGTTCATCGACCGCACATTTGCGCGCGAAAAGAGCTTCTTCGGCGAAGGCTGCGTCGCCCACGTCTCGGTCGCCGATCCCGTAAGCCCCGGCCTTGTCGACCTGATCGAGAAGGCGGCCCGCGCGGAGAAGATCGGCTACACGAA
Organism: Hyphomicrobiaceae bacterium; assembly: GCA_050245975.1. Lineage (GTDB taxonomy): Bacteria > Pseudomonadota > Alphaproteobacteria > Rhizobiales > Hyphomicrobiaceae > JBFWWW01. The sequence goes on along the minus strand of JBFWWW010000091.1, from coordinate 1,682 downwards.
GGGCGGCACCTACATGGTGATGGAGGGCCCGCAGTTCTCGACCCGGGCCGAAAGCGAGCTCTACCGGAGCTGGGGCTGCTCGGTGATCGGCATGACCAACATGCCCGAGGCGAAGCTCGCCCGCGAGGCGGAGATTTGCTACGCCACGGTGGCGATGGTCACCGACTATGACTGCTGGCACGACGACCATGCGCACGTCGATGTCGCCGCCGTCATCAAGGTTCTCCACGAGAACGCCGAGAAGGCGCAGAGGCTTGTGGGCCGGCTGGCGCAGGACTTCCCGTCCGAGCACCCGGTGTGTCCCATCGGCTCCGACCGCGCGCTCGACGTCGCCATCATCACGCCGCCCGACAAGCGTGATCCGGCCCTGCTCAGGAAGCTCGACGCCGTCGCCGGGCGCGTTCTCGGCTAGGTCCTCGCGATCCGCCACCAGCCGCCGCTGTTGTCGGTGCCGGGTCCCTCTTGCTAGGCTCGCCCACGCACCAAACTACGGGACAGCCGATGCAGGAGCCCGCATATCCGGCGCCGATACGCCAGCCGGCACGTTTCCCGGGCGAGGAGGTCGCGCTCGCCGCCCTCCGCAGCTTCGACCTGCGACGCCTGTCCGCCGAGTTCTACGCCAATCCCTATCCCCTCTACGCGGCGCTGCGTGACCACGCCCCTGTGCATCGCCTGCCGGACGGCAGCGTATTCCTGTCGCGCTACGCCGACTGCGTGGCGGTCTACAAGGATACGCGCGCCTATTCGTCCGACAAGAAAGCCGAGTTCAAACCGAAATACGGCGACAGCCTGCTGTTCGAGCACCACACGACGAGCCTGGTGTTCAACGATCCGCCCCTGCATACGCGCGTGCGCCGCATCATCTCCGGGGCATTGACCCCACGCGCCATTGCGGAAATGGAAGCTCCCATTGTCCAGCTTGTCGATGGCCTGCTCGATCGCATGGCCGCAAAGGGGCACGCCGATCTGATTTCGGACCTTGCGGCGGCGGTGCCGATCGAGGTCATCGGCAACCTGCTTGCGGTGCCGCGCGACGAGCGCGAACCGCTTCGCGACTGGTCGCTCGCGATCCTCGGCGCGCTCGAGCCGGCGCTGAGCCCCGAGCAGTTTGCGCGCGGCGAGACAGCGGTGGCCGACTTCCTGACGTACCTCAAGCGTCTGGTCGCAGACCGGCGTCAGAGACCCGGCGATCCGGAAAGGGACGTGCTGACGCGGCTGATCCGTGGCGAGAAGGACGGCGAAACGCTGTCCGAGGCGGAGCTGCTGCACAACGTCATTTTCATCCTTAACGCCGGACACGAGACGACGACCAATCTCATCGGCAACGGGCTCTATACGTTGCTGGAATGGCCGGACGAGAAGGCACGCCTCACCTCAAATCCGCGCCTGATCAGGACCGCTGTCGAGGAATTCCTGCGCTTCGAGAGCTCCAACCAGCTCGGCAACCGCATGACGACAACCGACGTCGAGGTGGGCGGCGTCCAGCTGCCCGCCGGCACGTCCATCACCATCGGCATCGGAGCTGCCAACCGCGACGGCGCGGAATTCCCCGACCCTGATCGGCTGGATATCGGCCGCGAACCGAACCGGCATCTTGCATTCGGATCGGGGGCACATATCTGTGCGGGGCTCAACGTGGCGCGGCTCGAAGGACGCATCGCCATCGAGCGGTTCCTCGCTCG
>JBFWWW010000090.1:0-14511 GCA_050245975.1 Hyphomicrobiaceae bacterium | reverse complement strand
TCGCGCACCGCGATCGACGTCAACCGCGACCCGTCCGGCGTCTCGCTCTACCCCGGACAGGCGACGACGGAGCTGTGCCCGACGACGACATTCGACGGCGAGCCGCTCTACAAGCCCGGCAGGGCGCCCGACGCGGCCGAAGTCGCACGGCGCAAGACGGCCTATTTCGCGCCCTATCACGCCGCGCTGGCGGGCGAGATCGCGCGACTGCGCGACATCCATCCCCGCATCGTGCTCTACGACTGCCATTCGATCCGCTCGGTGATCCCGCGCCTGTTCGAGGGCGAGCTGCCGGTGTTCAACATCGGCACCAACGGCGGCGCATCCTGCGATCCCGCACTGGCGGCCGCAATCGAGCGCCACACGGCCGATAGCCGCTTCAGCCACATCGTCAACGGGCGCTTCAAGGGCGGCTACATCACGCGCAACTACGGCGCGCCGGCACACGGCGTGCATGCGGTGCAGATGGAGCTCGCCTGCCGCGGCTACCTGCGCGAGCCCATCGGCGCCGTCGACGAAACGGTGTGGCCGACGCCCTACGACCCGGCATACGCCCGCGACATCCAGGCCGTCCTGCGCGCCATCCTCGAAACCTGCCTCCGCTTTGCCCAGGGAAAATCGTCATGACCCGCATCGACAACGCCCGCGTCATCCGCGCGCCGCGCGGCACCGAGCTTTCGGCCAGGAGCTGGATGACGGAAGCGCCGCTGCGCATGCTGATGAACAACCTCGACCCGGACGTGGCCGAGAAGCCGTCCGAACTCGTGGTCTACGGCGGCATCGGCCGCGCCGCGCGCGACTGGGAGAGCTTCGACCGCATCGTCGCCGCGCTGAAAACGCTCAACGATGACGAGACGCTGCTGGTGCAGTCCGGCAAACCGGTCGGCGTCTTCCGCACGCACGCCGACGCGCCGCGCGTGCTGATCGCCAACTCCAACATCGTGCCGCACTGGGCGACGCTCGACACGTTCAACGCGCTCGATCGCAAGGGCCTGATGATGTACGGGCAGATGACGGCCGGCTCGTGGATCTACATCGGCAGCCAGGGCATCGTGCAGGGTACCTACGAGACATTCGTCGAGGTGGGCCGGCGGCACTATGGCGGCAGCCTCGCCGGCAGGTGGATCCTCACCGCCGGCCTCGGCGGCATGGGCGGCGCGCAGCCGCTGGCGGCCGTGATGGCGGGGGCCTCCATGCTCGCCGTCGAGTGCCAGCCGAGCCGCATCGAGATGCGCCTGCGCACGGGCTATCTCGACCGCCAGGCAACGAGCCTCGACGAGGCGCTGGCGATGATCGAGCAGTCGTCCCGCGAGGGAAAGCCGACGTCGGTGGGCCTGCTCGGCAACGCGGCCGATGTCTTCCCCGAGCTGGTGCGGCGCGGCGTGCGCCCCGACGTCGTGACGGACCAGACCTCGGCGCACGATCCGATCAACGGCTACCTGCCGAAGGGATGGTCGCTCGCCGACTGGGAGAAGCGGCGCGCGTCCGAGCCCGATGCCGTCGCCAGCGCCGCCAAGCGCTCGATGGCCGAGCACGTGCGCGCCATGCTCGCCTTCCACAAGGCCGGCGTGCCGACGCTCGACTACGGCAACAACATCCGCCAGATGGCGCAGGACGAGGGCGTCGCCAACGCGTTCGATTTCCCGGGCTTCGTGCCGGCCTACATCCGGCCGCTGTTCTGCCGCGGCATCGGCCCCTTCCGCTGGGCGGCGCTGTCCGGCGATCCGGAGGACATCTTCCGCACCGACGCCAAGGTGAAGGAGCTGCTGCCCGACAACACGCACCTGCACAACTGGCTCGACATGGCCAAGGCGCGCATTCACTTCCAGGGTCTGCCGGCGCGCATCTGCTGGGTCGGCCTCGGCGATCGGCACCGCCTCGGCCTCGCCTTCAACGAGATGGTGGCGAAGGGCGAGCTCAAGGCGCCCATCGTCATCGGCCGCGATCACCTCGATTCAGGCTCCGTCGCCAGCCCCAACCGCGAGACCGAGGCCATGCGCGACGGCTCGGACGCGGTATCCGACTGGCCGCTGCTCAACGCGCTGCTCAACTGCGCCTCGGGCGCGACGTGGGTGTCGATCCACCACGGCGGCGGCGTCGGCATCGGCTACTCGCAGCATGCCGGCATGGTGATCGTCTGCGACGGCACCGAGAACGCGGCGCGGCGCATCGCGCGCGTGCTGTGGAACGATCCCGCCACCGGCGTCATGCGCCACGCCGACGCCGGCTACGCGGAGGCCATCGCCTGCGCCAAGGAGCAGGGCCTCAACCTGCCGAGCTTCGGGTAGCGATACCAACCATCCCTCGTATCATTCCGGCCACGCCCCTTGCTGTCATCCCGGAATTTCGCGAAGCGAAATATCCGGGACCCAGCTCACGATCGAGCGCGTGCCTTTGGACCCTGGGTCCCGGCTCTCGCTGCGCTCGGCCGGGATGACAGGAAGGGGCGCGCTTCGGCAGTGATGACGGAGAGTGACAGCCCGCGGCGGGGCGACACTCACGCCCCGTGCACGGCGGTCTTCAGGATCATGCAGTGGATGCCCTTGGCGCCGTTGACCGTCTGCGTCACGCGCAGATCGGCGGCGAGGCTGCACAGCGTATAGGCGTCCTCGCGCGATAGCCCCGCCACCTCGCCGATCAGGCGGATCATGTCGCGCAGCGCCATCACCACGCACTGGTCGAGATCGGGATCCATGCCCATCGTCATGTAGTGCGTCGGCGTCTCGGCGCGCGGGTAGGTGAAGGTCAGGTCCTCGCGCACGATCAGCTCGAACGTGCCTTCGAGCGCCGTCTCGATGGCCGTGATGCACACCTCGCCGTCGCCCTGCACGCCGTGGCCGTCGCCACAGGAGAAGAGCGCGCCGCCGTTGAACACCGGCAGGAACAGGCGCGCGCCGGGCCGCAGCTCCTTGTTGTCGAGGTTGCCGCCCATGGCGCGCGGCACGAGCGAGGTGATGCGCCCCCACGCCGGCGGCGGCGCGACGCCCATGACGCCGAAGAACGGCGCCAGCGGCAGGTCGACGCCCCACGGCATCCGCCCGACATTGCGCTTCGCATCGAGCGGGATGTTGATGCGCCGGTGCGCGTGGAAGTCGTCCTGCAGCGTGCCCTTGAGCGGGCCGATGACGTTGTAGCCCCAGTCCTGGCGCAGCTTCACGTCCTTGATGCGCACCTCGAGCACATGGCCGGGGCAGGCACCAGCCACCGCGACGGGACCGGTGAGGATGTGGCCCGGCAGCATGCGCTCCGACCGCGCATGCACCTCGCGCAGCTCCGGCGGCACAAGGAAGGGCGGTGGCGGCACCACGTCGGGTCCGCCGCTGATGGTCTCGATGGTGACGGTGTCGCCCGACGCGACCGTGAGCACCGGCGCGATGGCCGCATCGAAGTAACCCCAGTGACAGGTCTCGACGCTGGACTTCAGAACGTGATGGACCATCTGATAAATTCCTGTCCTTACTGATTCGACGTGTAGCGAGAAACCCTGGAGCAAAGGTATGCGGTTTGGGGCGAGCGTGAAATATGATGATTGGAAGGGCAGTTCGGCAGCAGACAACGCCGATGATTCTTATCTGACCAAAGTGTTGCGAGACGAGGGATTACTTGGCCATACTGAAACGATTGTCGGAATCAAAGCTTGGACGGGCGAAAACCATGCTGGCCATCTAGAGCCCTTCAGCGTCCAAATCCTGGTGATGCCGTTGGATGAGGTTCAGATGCGTTTCAGGAAAGGGCCTGTCCGCGTCCGCATAGTCAAAAAAGAATTTCCCATCCAACAGTTCTTCTCTCTCTTCAAGAGGTTTGAGGTTGCCCTCTCCATTCGCGACGAACATATCGACGATTTCGAAGTCATAGACGAGGAATAGTCACCCGAGGAGGGTCAGTGGGACTCGGCGGCGAGGACGGCCTCGGCGCGGATTTCCTCGGTGAGCTGGGCCTTCAACGCCGAGAACTCCGGGCTCGTCTTGAGCGTGTAGTGGCGCGGATAGGGCAGATCGATGCGCACGTCGGCCTTGATGCGACCGGGGCGCGCCGACATGACGACGACGCGCGAGGCGAGGAAGATCGATTCCTCGATGTCGTGCGTGACGAACAGCACCGTCTTCTTCTCGCGCTCCCAGATGCCGAGCAGCATTTCCTGCATCAGCGCGCGCGTCTGGTTGTCGAGCGCGCCGAAGGGCTCGTCGAGCAGCATGATCTTGGGGTTGTTGGCGAGCACGCGCGCGATGGCCGTGCGCTGCTGCATGCCGCCCGAAAGCTGCTTGGGGTAGTGATGCTCGAAGCCCGATAGGCCGACGCGGGCGCACCAGTCGCGCGCGCTCCTGAGGCGCTCGTCCTGGGCGATGCCCCTCTCGCGCAGGCCGAAGGCGATGTTCTCCTCCACCGTCAGCCAGGGAAAGAGCGTGTAGGACTGGAACACCATGCCGCGATCGGGACCGGGTCCCCTCACCTCCGCGCCGTCGAGCAGAACGCGGCCTTCCGTTGCGCGGTCGAGGCCGGCGACGATGCGCAGCAGCGTGGACTTGCCGCAGCCGGAGGGGCCGAGGATGGTGATGAAGTCGTTGTCGGCAATCTCGAGGTTGGCCGGCTGCAGCGCGCGCGTCGGCTGCGCGCCCGGTCTCGACGGCGGGAACGTGCGCGAAACGCCTTCGATCCTGAGCTTGCTCACGCGAAGCTCCAGGGGAAGAGCCAGCGGTTGGCGGCCTTGAACAGGAAGTCCGAGACGAGGCCGATGAGACCGATGACGATGATGCCGAAGATGATCTGCCCGGTGGCGAGCAGGGCCTGGCTGTCGACGATCATGTGGCCGATGCCCGAAGAAGACCCGATCAGCTCGGCGACGATGACATAGGTCCAGGCCCAGCCGAGCACGAGCCGCAGGATCTCGGCGATCTCGGGGGCCGACGACGGGATCAGCACGCGGCGGATGATGCCGCTGTCGCGTGCGCCGAGCGTATAGGCCGCCTCCACGAGGTCGCGGCGCGTGCTGCCGACGGCGAGCGCCACCATCAGGATGAGCTGGAAGACCGAGCCGATGAAGATGACGAGCAGCTTCTGCTTCTCGCCGATGCCGGCCCACAGGATGAGCAGCGGGATGAAGGCCGACGCCGGCAGGTAGCGGGCGAAGGACACGAACGGCTCGAAGAAGGCCTCGACCGGCTTGTAGGTGCCCATCAGGATGCCGAGCGGAACGGCGACGAGCGCCGCCAGCACGAAGCCGCCGACGACGCGCCAGATGGTGATGACGATGTCGAACAGAAAGTTGTGGCGCGTCAGCAGCTCCCAGCCGTCACGCACCATCGTCACGGGATCGGCGAGGAACGTGGGGCTGATGTGGCCGCCGAGCGTGCCCCAGGCCCACGCGGCGACGAACAGGGCGAAGAAAGCGAGCCCCAGGCCCACGCGTGTCGCTGTCGATACGGGTTCGAGAGGGCGTGGCATCGTGCTCGCGCGCCAAAGATGCGGGAAGGAAGGTCGGCCCTTCCTCCGCGCGGAAGAAGGGCCGCAGAAGTCGCGTCGCGCGCTACTTCACGTAGCTCGCGTCGACGATGTCGTCGATATTCGGCATCTTGCGGATGATGCCGATCTCCAGCAGCAGGTCGCCGGCCTCCTTGGAGAAGGCCTGGATTTCACCGGCGAAGAACTTCTGGTTGGCGGCGCGGTCCTGCCAGCGCAGGTACTTGGCCGAGTTGCCGAACTGCTCGCCGGACTGCTTCACGTCGGCGCCCATGATCTGGTAGGACTTGGCCTGGTCCTTGGCGATCATCTCGAGCGCCTCGAAATAACTGTCGGCGAGCGCCTTGCCGGCCTGCGGGTTGTCCTTCAGGAAGGCGGGCGTGCAGCCGAAGGTGTCCATCACCATCGGGTAGTCGAGCGTCGTGGCGATGATCTTGCCCTTGTCGGGCGCGGCGCGCACCGTGGAGAGATAGGGCTCGTAGGTCATGGCCGCATCGTTCTGGCCGGCAAGGAAGGCCTGCGCCGCCGGGCCCGGCTCGAGATTGGCGACCGTGACGTCGCGCACCGACAGGCCGTTGTGCTTCAGGAACCAGGCGAGCGCGAAATAGGGCGACGTGCCCGGCGCGGAGGCCGCGACCGTCTTGCCCTTCAGGTCCTTGATGGAGGCGATGGAGTTGCGCACGACCATGCCGTCGGCGCCGTAGGACTTGTCGAGCTGGAAGATCTGCTTCGTCGCCACGCCGCTGGCGTTCCACACGATCCAGGTCTCGACCGTGGTCGCCGCGCATTCCATGTCGCCGGACGCGATGGCGAGGTGACGGTCCTTCTGCGGGATCTTGCGGATCGAGACATCGAGACCGTGCTTCTTGAAGATGCCGGCCTCCTTGGCGAGCGTCAGGGGGGCAAAGCCGGTCCAGCCGGAAATGGCGATGCCGACGCGCGTGTCGGCGGCGGCGGGTCCCGCCGCTGCGATGAGGCCGAGAAGCGCGGTGCTCCACAACACAGAGCGCACGGAAGTACGCATGTCAGAACTCCCTCGTGGCGACGGATAATCGTCAGACACCGACCGTATGGCGAAAGGGTCTTATTTGTCTATACAAAGGTGGCAAGGGTGGAAGGACGGCAGGGCGCTGCCTTTTCATTCGGCAGCCGACAGCCCGAACTGCAGCTCGGCAAGCCGGCTGTAGAGACCGCCGTGGCGGACGAGGTCGGCATGCCGGCCCTCCTCCACAAGATGCCCGCGATCGAACACCAGGATACGGTCGGCGCGCTGCACCGTCGCCAGGCGGTGCGCGATGACCAGCGTGGTGCGGCCGCGCATGACACGCTCCAGCGCATGCTGCACCGCCATCTCGCTCTCGGCATCGAGCGCGCTTGTCGCCTCGTCGAGCAGCAGCAGCGGCGCATCGCGCAGGATGGCGCGCGCGACGGCGATGCGCTGGCGCTGGCCGCCCGAGAGCGTGATGCCGCGCTCGCCGACCATGGTGTCATAGCCGGCCGACAGTGCTCGGATGAAGCCATCGGCCTGCGCCGCTTCCGCAGCGGCAACGATCTGGTCGCGGGTCGCGCCGGGCGCGCCGTAGCTGATGTTCGCGGCCACCGTGTCGGCAAACAGCGCCACGTCCTGCGGCACCAGCGCGATGCGGCTGCGCAGGGCGGTGGGATCGACGCTGCGCACGTCGCGGCCGTCGAAGCGGATGCAGCCGGACTGCGGATCGTAGAAGCGCAGAAGGAGGCTGAAGACGGTGCTCTTGCCGGCGCCTGACGGTCCGACGAGCGCCACCGTCTCGCCCGGAGCGGCGGAAAACGTGATGCCGTCGAGCACCGGCATCCCGGCCGGCGCAGGGTAGGTGAAATGCACCGCCTCGAAGGCGACCGCGCCGCGCGCCGGTTCGGGCAGCAGCTGCGGACGGGATGGCGCGGCAACGGTCGTTTCCACCGCCCGCAGCTCGCCCAGGCGTTCGGCGGCGCCGGCCGCCTGCGCCAGCTCGCCCCATACCTCCGACAGCTCGGCAACGGCGCCGGCCGCCAGCAGCGCGTAGAGCACGAACTGGCCGAGGCGGCCGCCCGTCATGCTGTTGCTGACCACGAGCGAGGCCCCGAACCAGAGGATGCCGACCACGCTGGCGACGACGAGCGCGATGACCATGGCGGTCAATCCGGCGCGCGCCATGAGCCGGGCACGGGCGGCTTCGAACGCTCGCTCGACGGCGCCGGAAAAGCGGGCGGAGACCGCGGGCTCGTTGGTGAAGGCCTGCAGGGTGCGCACCGCGGCAAGGTTCTCCGCCGCGTAGGCCGCCGCGTCTGCCAAGGTGTCCTGGGCGCTGCGGGACAGGCGGCGCACGACACGGCCGTAGGCGACAAGCGGAAAGACGATGGCCGGGATGGCGACGACGACCAGCATCGACAGCGTCGGGCTGGTGATGACCATCAGCGTCGTCGCGCCGATCAGCATGATGAGATTGCGCAGCGCCTGCGACAGCGCGCTGCCGGCCGCGGCCTTGATCTGCGTCGTGTCGGCGGTGAGCCGCGACATCACCTCGCCGGAGCGGGTGCGATCGAAGAAGGCGGGTCCCAGGGTCGTCAGATGGGCGAAGACATCGGACCTGAGGTCGGCGACGACGCGCTCGCCGAGCCAGTTGACGCAATAGAAGCGGGCCGCGCTGGCGACCGCGAGCACGAGACCGACGACGATCAGCATGGCGAAGTAGCGGCCGATGAAGTCGCCGTCGCCGGAGGAGAAGCCGACGTCGATCATGCGCCGCACGGCGACCGGCACCACCAGCATGGCCGCCGCCGACAGGACGAGGGCTGCGAGCGCCGCAGCGAGCATGGCAGGATGACGCAGGAGATAGGGCTTCAGCGCCAGCAGGGGCCCCAACGCGCGCGTACCGGCCCGGCCTCCGTCCTGGCCGGATTCGGGCGGGGAAATGGGCTCGGTGGCGGGGTCGGGCACGCGGCCTACCGGTCTGGTGCGGCAGAACGGCCGCGGCGAACGATCTCCGCGCACAATGCCGGGCCGGGGCCCGCCGGACAAGTGAGGTCTATGGGCGCAGCAACCCCGCCGGGCACCCCGTGTCCGGCTCGCTTGAACCCGCAGGCGCTTTCAGCTATAGCATCGCGCGCAGAACATCCTGAGACCGACGCGCCGAGGATGCCCCGGAGACCCGGGCGCGCAATCCGTTCCGGCCGCAGCGAGAGACGATGCCATGAAGAAGACCGAGGATTTCCACCCGTCCTACCACCGCATCAAGGTGGTGATGACGGACGGCAGCACCTTCGACACCTATTCGACCTACGGCGCCGAGGGCGACACCCTGACGCTGGATATCGACCCCAAGACGCATCCGGCCTGGACCGGCGGCAACCAGCAGCTGCTGGACCGCGGCGGGCGCCTGTCGCGCTTCAAGAAGAAGTTCGACGGGATGTTCTGAGGCCCTTGGCCGGCCTTACTGGCCGGCCGGTCGCCTTCCCGGACTGCGGTCCGGACTTGCGGCTGCCGCGCGCCGTCGCCGTCGTGGTGTTCAGCACCACCGCCGCACGGATGAGCGCGGCCAGCGCCGGCTCGTCGAGACGGTCACCCTCCCGCAGATCGATGGCGCGCCGCGTGTTGCCTTCGAGGCTGGCATTGAAGAGACCGGACGGGTCCGCCAGCGATGCACCCTTCGCGAAGGTCATCTTGACGACGGCCTTGTAGGTCTCGCCGGTGCAGATGATGCCGGCGTGCGACCAGACCGGGACGCCGCGCCACTTCCACTCCTCGACCACATCGGGATCGGCCCGCCTGATGACGCGCCGGATGCGGGCCAGCATGTCTCCGCGCCAGTCCGCCAGCTCCGCGATCCGCCGATCGATCAGCTCCGCCGGGGTGCATTGCTCTTTCGCTCCGGGCTTCGCGCCGCGTGACACCGTGCGCGTCGTCATGGCCGCCGCTCCATTGGCGAAGACTGGAATGCCGCTCGCGGCCGGCCGGAGCCTGCCGCGTGCCGCCGGCAATTTCGCGGGATGAAAGAGCCCGATCTATGGCGGGCTCAGATGCGGCGCGCGCGACGCCCGTGACCGGAGAATGCCGATTCAAGGCGCAACACCTGCGCGCCGACCGGATTGGCAGCGGCGGTTTCGGCAGGAGCCTCGGCCGGCTCGATCACCACCTGCATGGCGCGGTCGAGCTGCACGATGCGGTCGTTGAGCGCGAAGCTGGCATCGACCAGATCCTTCAGGCCCTGCGGCAGCTCGCTGAACCCTTTGACGTGCGAGGGGCGGCCGAGCGTGTTGAGGCGCACGCGCTCGCGCTTCACCTTCGCTTCCTCCTCGGTGATCTCGCCGTCCTTGAGGGCGCGACGGATCATGAGCCAGGAGGCCAATTCCAGAAGACGCGTCGTCAGCCGCATGCTCTCGGTCGCATAGACCATCGTCAGCGGCGACTTGAGAAGGCGGGCTTCCTTGCGGCCGGTGCCGTCGAGGTAGGACGCCGTGCGCTCCACCAGCGCCATGCCTTCCTTGAAGGTGGCTTCGAACTGCTCCGACTGCGCGTAGCGCTCGCCGAAGGAAATCGTCACGCAACTGGACGCCTGCGCATCGCTCGTCTGGGTACGGGTGCTCATGACTCTACTTCCGCAACAGGAACCACTCGCCTGCGAGACACTACACAACACCACACTCGCAGGCGACAGTTAACAAAGTCGCCCCAAATTGGGATGGTTTCGTGGCCCGCGACCGCCCGATCCACCGGATCGGCGGCCTCAGGGGTGGCTATGCAAGAACGGCGCCGAAAAAAAGAGCCGCCTTGCGGGCGGCTCGAAAGTCAAACAGGGAGGCGTCAAACAGAGTGGACAGAGAGGCCACTCAGCAGAATCCAGATGACTGGATCGGGTCAAAGCGTAACGCCGGCTGGCTAACAAACGCTTAATGGTTGACGATTTTCCGCGGACTCGAAATTTACTGTGCGCTGCAGGGAAACAACCCGCTTTGCGCCTCAATTCGAGCCTTTGAAGAGTTCGGACGCAGCCGCGCTGTGCGCCTTCTTGCGGGCGAGCTCGGCCTTCACCCGCTCGATCTCGGCACCGAGCGCGGCGATGCGCGCCTCGAGATCGGCGACCGACAGATTGGCAAGCGGCTCGCCCACCGTTATGGCCGCGGGCTTCTTCGGTGCGCTGTCGTCCCAGTCCATGGCATCCATCCGATCGCTCAACGGCAAAACTGGCACGAATGCCGTCTTGTCTCAACGGCCGGGGTCGGGCATTGCTGCCGCAAGAGCAGCGACGGAGAGTGCCATGACCGGTGTGCCCGAGACGATGACAGCCATCGAGATCACGACGAAGGGCGGTCCGGAGGTGCTGCAGCCGCGCCAGGTTCCGGTGCCGAAGCCGGGAGCCGGCCAGATCCTCGTCAAGGTGGCGGCGGCCGGCGTGAATCGTCCCGACATCCAGCAGCGCATCGGCGCCTATCCGCCGCCGCCCGGGCATTCGCAGTTGCCGGGGCTGGAGGTTGCGGGCGAGGTGGCAGCCCTCGGGCAGGGCGTCACGCGCTGGAAGGTGGGCGACAGGGTCTGTGCGCTCGTCAACGGCGGCGGCTATGCGCAATATACGCTGGCCGAGGAGCCGGTGGCGCTGCCCGTGCCAGCCGGTCTCAGCCTGACGGAAGCCGGCGCGGTGCCGGAGACCTTCTTCACCGTCTGGAACAACGTGTTCGAGCGTGGCGGCCTCGAGGCCGGCGAGTGGTTCCTCGTGCACGGCGGGACGAGCGGCATCGGCACCACCGCGATCCAGCTCGCCAAGGCGCTCGGCGCGCGCGTCATCGCCACGGCCGGCTCGGACGACAAGTGCCAGGTGTGCCGCGACCTCGGCGCCGATCGCGCCGTCAACTACCGGACGGAAGATTTCGTCGCCGCCTGCAAGGACGCGACCGGCGGCAAGGGCGTCAACGTCACGCTCGACATGGTGGGCGGCGACTACACGGAGAAGAACATCGTGGCGGCGGCCGAGGACGGCCGCATCGTGCAGATCGCGACGCTGCAGGGCGCCGACGTGAAGATCAACGTCTCGCGGCTGATGGTGAAGCGCGTCTGGCTGACCGGCTCGACGCTGCGGCCGCGCACGCGCGAGGTGAAGGCCGGTTTCGCGCGCGCACTGGAGGACAAGGTCTGGCCGCTGCTGGCAGCGAAGAAGATCAAGGTGGTGGTGGATTCCACCTTTCCGCTCGCGCAGGCCGCCGAGGCGCACCGGCGCATGGAGACGAGCCAGCACGTCGGCAAGATCGTCCTGACGGTCTAGGCCGCGAGCCCTACCAGGCCAGCGTGTCGAGCGCGGCGACCGGCGGGTGCGGCCGGCCGGCGAACAGGCGGTCGAGCTCCGCATCGTCCAGCGCCGCCTCGACATGGATCGCGCTGGCGATGAAGACCGAACGGATGCCCGCCGCTCCCGCACCCTTGATATCGGTCTCGAGCCCGTCGCCGATGGCGAGGATGCGCGCACGCGTCACGTCGCGGCCGGCGAGGCGGCCGATCTCGCGCACGGCGCGGTCGTAGATCGGCGGCCACGGCTTGCCGGCGTAGGTCACGGCGCCGCCCATCTCGCCATAGAGCTGCGCGACGGCGCCGGCGCAATAGACGAGCTTCTCGCCGCGCTCGACGCGGATGTCCGGGTTGGCGCAGATCATCGGGACGGCGCGCGCCCTGAGCGTCTCGAGCACGGGACGGTAGGTCTCGGGCGTGTCCTTCGTGTCGTCGAGGAGACCGGAGCAGATGACGACGGCGCAGGTCTGCGCGTCGGCGAACCGGATGTCGAAGCCCTCGAACAGCCCCTTGTCGCGCGCCGGTCCCAGGTGGAAGAGCGGCTTGCCCTGCCACGGCACGATCATGTCGCGCGTCACGTCGCCCGAGGACAGGATGGCGGTATAGGCATCGCGCGGCACGCCGATGCCGTCGAGCTGCGCCATGACGGCGGTGTTGGGCCGCGGCGCGTTCGACACCAGCAGGACAACGCCGCCGGAGGCGCGAAAGCGCCGGCAGGCATCGACCGCGCGCGCATGCGGGGCGATGCCGTTGTGCATCACGCCCCAGATGTCGACGATCCATCCGTCGGAGGTGGGCGCAAGACCGGCAACGGAGGCGAGAACGGGAATGTGGTGCACGCGGAGGCTTCCAGAAGAACAGAAGAGGCGCGGGACCGTCCGGCCCGGCGCCTCCCTCTAGCGGTCTTTGCCGCGCCGATCAACGTGCGGGGGCGGCGCTCAGGCCGCCACGACGCCCGGCTGGCCCAGGACCTCGGCTTTCACCGGCTTCGGCCCGCCGAACAGCCGGCCCTTGCCGAACAGCACGCCGAAGCCCAGCACCTTGGCGAGCTGACGCTCGTCCTCGATGTGGCCGACGATCAGCGTCAGGCCGTGGTCGGCGAGATAGCGGCAGATGTCGGCCGCCGGCACGAAGCCGTCGGCGGTGGCAAGCCCTTCCAGGAACACGCTGGCGTCGAGCTTCACGAAGGAGAACCCGGCCGTCACCAGCTCGCTGAAGTCCATGCCGAGGTCGGTCACCTCCTCGAGCGCGAAGCGGAAGCCGATGTTGGCCAGCATCGCCAGCGCGCGATGGTGGGCGGGCGCGAACAGGCGCACGTCGCTCTGGGCGAAGGCCAGCACCAGATTGGTCCGGCCGCCGCGCACGACGGCCTGCGCGGCGCGATCGAGGAAGGCGGCATCATCGAGCGACTGCCCGGCGACGGCCGACAGCACGGAGGCGTCGCGTCCGCGCGTGTTGAGCCACTGCGCCACCTTGGCCGCACGCAGCATGTTGGCCGCATCGAGCCCGGGCATGAGGCCGCAGCGGCGCAGCACGCCCGCGACGTCGGCCTTCTCGATCGAGGCGCCATCACCCGTGCGCAAACGCACGCTGACCTCGAAGTGACGCGGCTTGCGGTCGGGCAGCGCATGGATCGGCTCGATGAAGACGTCGAAGCGCTCGGCCGTGATCGCCTCGGCAAGGCTGGCGGCCAGCGGATCCCCGCCGAAATCGCCGGCGTCGTCGGACGTCGCGGCCTGCGCAGACTGCGACGTGAGGCCCATCGCGCGCGCATCCTTGGCGGCAAGGCTCGCGCGCATGGCGCCGGCCGTGACGTCGAGCGCCTCGGCCGACCGCGTGACGGCGGCCTCCGCCTCGGCCTGAGCGGCAAAGGGTGGCGGCGGCGGACCGGCCGGCGCGCCCTCGGCCGGCTTGCCGGCCAGCGGACCGTTGATGTCGATGGCGAGGCGCCGGATCAGGTCCTGGATCTGGTCGACGCTCTGATCGAGGTTCGGCGGCGTGGCACCGCCCTGCGCGGGCACCTTCAGCGACGGCGGGGCGGCCGGGCGGAACGCGAAGGGATTGGGCGCGGCGCGCGTTGCGGCTGCCGGTGCCGCTGCGGGCGCGGAAGCGGCCGATGCGGGAGCGGGCGCCTTCATCGGCGGCGGTTGCGTACGGGCTGCCTGCGACGCAGGCCTCGCATCTGCCGGCGCGGCGGCGTCACGATTGAGAATTTCCTGCCACTCGCGCCACGTGAGGTCGGGCTCGCCCGTCTGCTGTGCCGGCGGAGGTGGCGGCGGCGTGGCCTGACGCGCGACGTGCGGCTCCGTCTTCACGGCGGCGGCGGCCGAGCGGCGCGGTCGCACGGCGCCCAGCGCCGGACGCGGCGCGCCGGAGTTTGCCGGCGCGGCCGGCTTCGCAGCGGGCGCCATGGCAGGAGCCGGCTGCTTGGGAGCGGACGCCGGCATGGGCGGCACGGGTGCTGCGGCACGCGGCGCCGGTGCGCGCGGCGCAACGGGCGTGGGCGGCGGAGTTGCGGGGGCCTGCGCCTGGGGAGCGGCAGGGCCCGCAGCAGGCCCCTGCGTCCTGGACTCGCTCGCGCGCTTGTGCGCCAGCGCCTGCGAAATGGCTTCGGAGATGTCGCCGGCGACGGTCGCCGACTCGGGATTGCCCTGCGGGGCGGCATTGGACGGCGTCCGCAGAGCCATCTTCACGCGCTGCGGCGGCGCAACAGGCGCGGGAGGCGCGTTGGGCGCCGACGCCAGGCGGTCCACCTCGGCGCG
>JBFWWW010000089.1:0-14573 GCA_050245975.1 Hyphomicrobiaceae bacterium | reverse complement strand
TCAGGCGAGAGAGCTGGAACATCTCGGCCACCAGCCCCTGGCCCGCAAAGCTGGCGTCGGTGTGCAGCAACAGGGGGAGCACCATCCGCTTGCCCGACTCGCCACGCCGAGCCTGGCGCGCGCGCACCTGGCCCTGGGCCATGACCGGCACAATCTGGAGGTGCGAGGGGTGCGCCAGCACGGTGAATTTCAACGCATGACCGTCGATCGTCCGCGTCCCGGAATATCCGAGGTGATAGGAGACGTCGGAAGACACGCCCAGGCCTGACGGCACCGCAGGCGCACCGAGGATTTCGGCCACCAGCGTCGGCAAAGGCTTGCCGCAAATATTGGCCAGCAGATTGAAGCGGCCGCGGTGCATGCCGCCGATGACCACCGAAGCGATACCGTGGGCAGCGCTGTGCGCCAGAAGCGTCTCCAGCAGCACATTGAAGCTCTCGGCCCCGCCGAGGCCGAAAAGCTTGCCGCCCGGAATTCGGGATGACAGACCGGTCTCGAATGCCGAAGCGGCAATGAGAATGTCGAGGATACGCTCGCGGTCCGCATCGGTTGGAAGGTGCGCCCCCATGTCCTCCGCCTGCGCCTGGAGCCAGAGGCGGCATTCGCGATCATGGACGTGGCAGATTTCCCACCCGATCGGACCGCAGTAGGCAGCCTCGAGGGCAGTCGCGAGACGCGATGCCGCATCGGTCTTGAGGCCGTAGAGCGCGGGATCGAGCTCCGCGACGTCGGGGGGCTCGGACAGACCCAGCGGGTCGAGGCGCGCCTTCAGGAAGCCCCGCGTCCGGTAGGCGTCGGCCAGCGCCACACCGCCGGGACCGGCGTCGGCCAAAAGGCTGTCGAGCGCCAGCCCATGTCCCGCGAATGCAGCAAGGCAGGCTTCGAGTGCTCCTGGATCGCCCGCGATGGCAAGATCGGCCTCATGTGTCCCGATGTGGGAGCCGGCCACCGCGCCAAGCCGTTCATTCATTCTTGTCGTTTTCCCGAACGTGCAGATCGCCGGCACAGTAGAGGCCTTCTCCCCCGGGATGCAAGACGTGGCGGCGGTCCATCGCTGCA
Source organism: Hyphomicrobiaceae bacterium (assembly GCA_050245975.1). Taxonomy (GTDB): domain Bacteria; phylum Pseudomonadota; class Alphaproteobacteria; order Rhizobiales; family Hyphomicrobiaceae; genus JBFWWW01. The sequence goes on along the minus strand of JBFWWW010000089.1, from coordinate 13,514 downwards.
TGGACTGGCCAAAACCCCGGTTGCCGTGCAACCTCTGGGTCAAACGGACTCCTGCAGGGTGGAACAATGGCCCAGATCGACAGCAAAAAGAGTGCGCTCGACTACCATGAGGCCGATCCGCCCGGAAAGATTGCAATTGCCGCAACGAAGCCGCTGGCCAACCAGACGGACCTTGCGCTCGCCTACTCCCCAGGGGTCGCCTATGCCTGCGAAGCCATCCACAACGACCCCTCGACGGTCTCGCGCCTGACGGCGCGCGGCAACCTCGTCGGCGTGATCTCAAATGGAACAGCCGTCCTTGGCCTTGGCGACATCGGGCCCATGGCCGCCAAGCCGGTCATGGAAGGCAAGGCCGTGCTGTTCAAGAAATTCGCGGGCATCGACGTCTTCGACATCGAGATCGCCGAACGCGAGGTCGACCCTTTCGTCGAGGCCGTTGCCCGGCTTGAACCCACATTCGGCGGCATCAACCTCGAGGACATCAAGGCGCCGGAGTGCTTCGAGATCGAGCAGCGCCTCAAGGCACGGATGAAAATCCCCGTCTTCCACGACGATCAGCACGGCACCGCCATCGTCGTCGCAGCGGGAATACTCAACGGTCTGAAGCTTGTCGGCAAATCTCTGCCCGACGTGAAGCTGGTGGCCTCGGGTGCCGGCGCCGCTGCGCTCGCTTGTCTCAATCTTCTCGTCACTCTGGGCCTTCGCCGTGAGAACGTGTGGATCTCCGATATCAAGGGGGTCGTCTACAAGGGCCGCACGGAGCTGATGGATCCCTACAAGGAGCCCTTCGCGCAGGATACGAAGGCCCGCTCGCTGGCAGAGATCATCGCCGGCGCCGACATTTTCCTCGGCCTGTCCGCCGGCAGGATAGTCAGCCGCGAGATGGCAGCGTCGATGGCGCCAAAGCCGCTGATCTTCGCCCTGGCAAATCCAACACCGGAAATTCTGCCCGAGGACGTCAAGGCGGTGCGGCCGGACGCCATCATCGCCTCGGGTCGGACCGACTACCCGAACCAGATCAACAATGTCCTGTGCTTTCCCTTCATCTTCCGCGGCGCGTTGGACGTCGGCGCCACGACGATCAACGAGGAAATGAAGAAGGCTGCCGTTACGGCCCTCGCCGGGATTGCCGAAAGCGAGGCCTCCGACGTGGTGCTGGCGGCCTACCGCGAGGAAACGTTCGTCTTCGGCCCTGAATACATTCTCCCCAAGCCGTTCGATCCGCGGCTCATAACGGAAATCGCGCCTGCCGTCGCGAAAGCCGCCATGGACAGCGGCGTGGCGACCCGACCCATTGCGGATTTCCATGCTTACAAGGAAAGGCTGTCGGGTTTCGTCTACCGCTCAGGCTTTCTGATGAAGCCGGTCTTCGACGCTGCACGCGCAGCGCCGGATCAGCCGCTCAAGCGCCTCGTGTTCGCCGAGGGCGACCACCCCTATGTGCTCCAGGCTGCGCAGCAGCTCGTTGCCGAACGCATCGCTCGACCGATTCTCATCGGCCGACGCGAGAGCATCGTGCGCATGCTGCCGCATCTTGGTCTCCGCTTCCGGCCGGACAAGGATTTCGACATCTTCGACCATGAAACCGAGAAGCTGATGTCGGAGCTCGCCGACGAATATCACCGTCTCGTCGAGCGGCGAGGCGTTTCCCCCTCGCATGCCCGCCGCGTGGTGCGTAACGGATCAACGGTTGTCGGCGGCCTGCTCGTGCGGCGCGGCGATGCGGACGCCATGATCTGTGGCGCCGTCGGGCGTTATCACACCCAGCTCCGACACGTGGCGGAGGTGATCGGCCGCAGGCCGGGCGCCCGCGGCTTCGCTACCCTGTCCGGCGTGATCCTGCCTTCAGGGACGCTGTTCATGGCCGACACCTATGTCGCCTATGACCCGGACGCCGATCACCTTGCTGAAATCACGCTGATGGCTGCGGAGGAAGTGCGACGGTTCGGCATCGAGCCAAAGGTCGCGCTCGTCTCGCACTCCAATTTCGGTTCGGAGGATACAAAGAGCGCGCGCAAGATGCGCGACGTGTTGCGTATTCTGTCGCAACGCAGTCCCGACCTCGAGGTCGAGGGCGAAATGCATGCCGATGCGGCGCTCTCACCCTTTATCCGCGACGAGATCTTTCCCAATTCCCGGCTCAAGGGCGCGGCGAACCTGCTGATCATGCCGAGTCTGGACGCCGCCAATATCGCCTTCAATCTGCTGAAGGTGGTCTCCGGCGCCGTTGCGCTCGGGCCGATCCTGCTTGGCGCGGCACGACCCGTTCACATCGTCACGCCGTCCGTGACCGTGCGCGGACTGGTCAACATGTCGGCAATCGCCGTGGTCGACGCCGCGCGGCGAGGCGAGGCCGCGCGGCAAGCCTGAAGCCGGCAGGGCGAAGCCAGCAGGGCGGATCAGAACAGACCCTCGATCTGGCCGCGCTCGTTGAGCCGGATCGAGTCGGCGCTCGGCACCCGCGGCAGCCCGGGCATGGTCATGATTTCACCCGTGATCACCACGATGAACTCGGCACCGGCCGACAGACGCAGCTCCCTTATCGGCACGATGTGGCCGGTCGGCGCACCGCGCTTGTTGGGATCGGTCGAGAACGAATACTGCGTCTTGGCCATGCAGACCGGGAAGTTGCCGTATCCGCCGTCCTGCAGCTCCTTGAACCGCGCCTCAACCGAGGCGTCACAGGCGATATCCGCCGCGCGATAGATTTCCGTGGCGATCGTCTTGACCTTGTCCCGGAGCGGCATGGCGTCGGGATAGAGCGGCTTGAAGTCGGCCTTGCCGGTGTCGCACATGTCGACAACGTGGCGCGCAAGGTGCTCGGTGCCCTTGCCCCCGTCCGACCAGTGCGTGCACAGGAACGCCTTTGTCCCCATGCTCTCGGCCGCGTTCATCACTTCCTTCACCTCTGCATCGGTATCGGTGATGAAGCGGTTGATGGCGACGACTGCAGGCACGCCGAACTTGCGGACATTCTCGATATGGCGCTTGAGGTTGTCGCATCCCTTGGCGACCGCGGCCGCATTCTCGGCCTTGAGATCATCTTTGGCGACGCCGCCATGCATCTTGAGCGCGCGCACAGTTGCGACGATCACCACGGCGGAGGGAGACAGTCCTGCCTTGCGGCACTTGATATCGAAAAACTTCTCGGCACCCAGGTCGGCTCCAAAACCCGCTTCGGTCACCACGTAGTCGGCGAGCTTGAGCGCGGTCTTCGTTGCCAGCACGGAGTTGCAACCGTGTGCGATGTTGGCGAAAGGACCGCCGTGGATGAAGACAGGGTTGTTCTCGAGCGTCTGCACGAGGTTGGGCATCAACGCGTCCTTGAGCAGCACCGTCATGGCGCCATCGCCCTTGACGTCGCGCGCCTTCACCGGTTTGCGGTCCCGCGTATATCCGATGACGATGTTGCCGATGCGGCGTTCGAGATCCTTGAGGTCGGTCGCGAGGCAGAAAATCGCCATGACCTCCGAAGCGACCGTGATGTCGAATCCGTCCTCCCGAGGAAAGCCGTTGGCGACACCGCCAAGGGAATTGACGATCGAACGCAGCGCGCGATCGTTCATGTCCATGACGCGCTTCCAGGAAACCCGGCGCGCATCGATTCCCTGGCCATTGCCCCAGTAGATGTGGTTGTCGATCAAGGCCGACAGCAGGTTGTGCGCCGACGTGATGGCATGAAAATCGCCGGTGAAATGCAGGTTGATGTCTTCCATCGGGACGACCTGCGCATGGCCGCCTCCGGCCGCACCGCCCTTCATGCCGAAGCACGGACCGAGCGAGGGCTCGCGCAGGCAGCTCATCGCCTTCTTGCCGATGAAATTGAGGCCATCGCCCAGACCGACAGTCGTCGTTGTTTTGCCTTCACCCGCGGGCGTGGGGCTGATGGCCGTCACCAGGATCAGCTTGCCGTCCTTGTTCTTCTGTACCGAATTGATGAAATCGAACGCCACCTTCGCCTTGGTCGGTCCGTAGTTGAGAAGCGACTCGGCCGGAATGCCTATCTTCTTGCCGACTTCGGTGATCGGCTTCATCTTCGCTTCGCGGGCGATCTCGATGTCGGTCTTGACGGCCATGAACGTCTCTCCTGCGGCAACGCAAAATTGGTCTGATTAGGCGGTGGCTTTGGGCGCGGGCTTGTCGAATGCATCTCCGGCTTTCACGCCGGCCGCGGCGGCCCACTCGCGTGCCGCAATTTTCTGGCCTCCCGGGGCGCGCACGCGCTTGACAAGAATGCCGCCACCGCCCGCAGCGACCATCATGCCGGCATCGTCGATCGAAAGGATTTCACCAGGCTTGCCGCTGCCGCCACCCCGCGCGCTATCGAAGATGTCGACCTTCTGACCCTTGATCGTGCTCCAGGCGCCCGGAGCAGGATTGACGGCGCGGATGAGGTTGTAGACATCGCCCGCCGGCTTCGACCAATCGATCTCGGCAAGGTCCTTTTTGAACCAGCTCTCGTAGGTCGCTTTTGAATTGTCCTGAGCAACACGCGGCGCCTTTCCGGCACGCACGAGGTCGACAGCCTCCATCATCGCATCGACGCCGATCGGGAAGAGCTTCTTGAAGTAGACGTCTCCCAACGTCTCGTCGGGGCCGATCTCGACTTTCTTCTGCAATAGGACGGGGCCTTCATCGAGTCCCTCGTCAGGCCAGAAGATCGTTAGCCCCGTCTCCTTGCGTCCCATCGCTATGGGCCAGTTGATCGAGGACGGTCCGCGATGCAGCGGCAGCAGCGATGGATGGTACTGGATCGTGCCGAGCTTTGGCGTGTCGAGCACGGGCTGCGGCACGAACAGCGTCACGTAGGCCATGACGCAAAGGTCGGCGTCGCAAGACTTCATAAGCGCGAGTGCTTCCGGCGTTTTCCAGGACTTCGGCTGGTGCAGCGGAAGCTTCTTCTCTTCGGCGAAGACTGCAAGAGGATCTCGCGCCTTGCCCGCCTTGTCGGGCGCACAGAAGACGGCGACGACATTCTCGCCGCGCGCGAGAAGCTTTTCGAGCACCGCCTTGCCGAACGCATCCTGACCGTGGACGACGATACGCATCTCAGGTTCTCCTCAGGAGGTTATTCGGCAGCGGCGCGCTTGATTGCGGCCGTGGCACCGGAATCCTTAAGCGTGGCAATCTCGTCGGCCGAATAGCCCAGCTCGCGCAGGACCTCCTCGGTGTGCTCGCCCAGCAGTGGCGAGCGGCGCACATCGGCCGCGCTGTCCGAAAGCTTGATCGGATTGCCGACCGACAGGTACTTGCCGCGCGTCGGATGATCGACCTCGACCATGGTGCCGGTGGCGCGCAGGGAGTTGTCCTCGGCCAGTTCCTTCATCGACAGGATCGGACCGCACGGGATGTCGTACTTGTTCAGGATGTCCATGGCCTCGAACTTCGTCTTGGTCATGGTCCACTGTTCGATGCGCGCGAAGATCTGGTTGAGCCGGGGCAGGCGCGCGGCGGGCTTGGCGTAATCCGCATGCGTCTTCCAGTCCGGCTCGCCGATCACGTCGCAGATGGCCTCCCACACAGGGGCCTGCGTGATGAAGTAGATGTAAGCGTTGGGATCGGTCTCCCAGCCCTTGCACTTCAGGATGCGGCCTGGCTGTCCACCACCGGAGTCATTGCCCGCGCGCGGTGTGGCGTCGCCGAACGGGATGCCTTCGCCGTACTGGCTGTATTCCTTGAGCGGCCCATGCGCGAGGCGCTGCTGGTCGCGCATTTTCACGCGCGTCAGATTGAGCACGCTGTCCTGCATGGCGCAGGTGACCCGCTGTCCCTTGCCGCTGTGAGTGCGGTGGTAGAGCGCCGTCACGATTCCGAGCGCGAGATGCAGCCCCGTGCCGCTGTCGCCGATCTGCGCGCCCGTCACCAGCGGCGGACCGTCGCGGAACCCCGTCGTCGAAGCCGAGCCGCCCGTACACTGGGCGACGTTCTCGTAGACCTTGCAGTCCTCGTACGGACCAGGGCCGAACCCTTTTACGGACGCATAGATCATGCGCGGGTTGAGCTCCTGAATGCGCTCCCATGTAAGACCCATGCGGTCCAGCGCACCCGGCGCGAAATTCTCCACGAGCACGTCGCAGTCCTTCACGAGGCGCTCGAGAATTTCCATGCCCTTCTTGTTCTTGCTGTCGATCGTGATCGACCGCTTGTTGTGGTTCAGCATCGTGAAATAGAGACTGTCCACGTTCGGGATGTCCTGCAGCTGGCCACGCGTGATGTCGCCGACGCCGGGACGCTCGACCTTGATCACGTCGGCGCCGAACCAGGCCAGAAGCTGCGTGCAGGTAGGACCCGACTGCACATGCGTGAAGTCGAGAATACGGACGCCTTTGAGTGCCTTCATTGCACGCTCCCCTTATTTCTTTTTGACGACGCTTTGCGGATTGAGATTGCCGATGCGACCGCTTTCGCTGCCCGCCGATGGATCGATGACCGCGTTGATCAGCGTCGGTTTGCCCGAATCCATCGCCTTGTCGACGGCGCGCTTGAGCTCGTCCGGCGTCGTGACGTGGATGCCGACGCCGCCGAAGGCCTCCATCATCTTGTCGTAGCGGGAATCCTTGACGAAGACGGTCGTCGCGGGGTCGGCGCCGGCCGAATTGACGTCCGTGCCGCGATAGATGCCGTTGTTGTTGAAGATCACGACACAAACCGGAAGGTTGTAGCGGCAGATCGTCTCGACCTCCATGCCGGAGAAGCCGAAGGCGCTGTCGCCTTCCACTGCGAGGACAGGCTTGCCCGTCTCGATGGCGGCGCCGATGGCGAAGCCCATCCCGATGCCCATCACCCCCCAGGTGCCGACATCGAGGCGCTTGCGCGGCCGGTACATATCGATGACGCCGCGCGCCAGATCGAGCGTGTTGGCGCCTTCGTTCACCAGGATGGCGTCGGGCCGCTCCTTGATGACGGTGCGCAGCGCACCCAGCGCACCGTGGAAATCCATCGGGGCGGTGTTCTTCATCAGGCGCGGTGCCATCTTGGCGACGTTCTCTTCGCGCTTGGTTTTGACAGCGTTGGTCCAGTCGGCAGGTGGCGCCGGCCAGTTGTTGCCCATGCCGTCGAGTAGGGCGGAAACACACGAGGCGATATCACCGACCACCGGCGCGGCGATCTCGACATTCGAATCCATTTCCTTGGGCTCGATATCGATCTGAATGAATTTCTTCGGCGCCGCGCCCCAGGTTTTGCCCTTGCCGTGCGACAGGAGCCAGTTGAGACGGGCACCGATCAGCATCACGACATCGGAGTCCTTGAGCACCGTCGACCGCGCGGCACCGGCGCACTGGGGATGCGTATCCGGCAGCAGCCCCTTCGCCATGCTCATGGGCAGGAACGGCACGCCGCTCCGCTCGACCAATGTGCGAACGGCATCGTCAGCCTGGGCGTAAGCCGCGCCCTTGCCGAGAATGATGAGCGGGCGCTTCGCCCCCTTGAGCACCTCGAGCGCGCGCTTGACGGCAGCCTGCGCAGGGATTTGCGCCGGCGCGGCATCCACGACCTTGACCAGAGACTTCGCTCCGGCGTCCGCCGGCATCACCTGCGAAAAGAGTTTGGCCGGCAGATCGAGATAGACACCGCCCGGCCGGCCCGAAACCGCTGCGCGTATCGCGCGCGCGATCCCGATCCCGATGTCGGCAGCGTGAAGCACGCGGAACGCCGCCTTGCACAGGGGCTTGGCGATGGCGAGCTGATCCATCTCCTCGTAGTCGCCCTGCTGCAGGTCGACGATTTCGCGTTCCGACGAGCCGCTGATGAGAATCATCGGAAAGCAGTTCGTGGTGGCATTCGCGAGCGCTGTGAGGCCATTGAGAAAGCCCGGCGCAGAAACCGTGAGGCAGATGCCGGGCTGCTTGGTGAGAAAACCCGCGATTGCGGCGGCATTGCCCGCATGCTGCTCGTGGCGGAACGAAATTACCCGGATACCGGCAGCCTGCGCCATGCGGCCAAAATCGGTGATCGGGATGCCGGGAACGCCGTAGATGGTCTTGACGCCGTTCAGCTTCAGCGCATCGATGATCAGATGAAACCCGTCCGTCAGCTCCTGCCCTTCCGTCATCTTCGGATCAACGCCCTGCGCCGCTGCCGACATTGTCTCGCTCCCTGGAATTCCTGCGTTTTTGCTGGTTGCGCGTCTCAATCAAGATTGACGAAGCGCTCGACGTGATCCCTGAGCTTCAGCGTGTGCTCGCGGACAAGCCTTTCGGCTCGCTCCGTGTCACGAGCCTCGAGCGCCGCCACGATCTCCTTGTGATCGACGATCGACCGCTTGGCGCGATCCTGCTCGACGATCGTGCGCTGTCGGATGGCTCGGACATGGAAGAACAGGCCGTTCGCAATGTCGCCAATCAGATCGCACTTGCTCAGAGCAATGATCGCCTGATGGAATTTGATGTTGGCGTCGGAATACTCGCCCATCTTCTGAGCGACCTGGTCGGCCGAGAACGTATCGACGAGGGCATGGAGGGAACGGATCTCTTCGTCCGTCGCTTCCTTGGTTGCAAGGCGTGCAGCCATGCTCTCCAGCGCTGCCCAAACCGTGATCATGTCGAGAATCTCGGCCTTGGTCTTGCGCACGATAAAGATGCCGCGCCTGGCAACGATGCGCACCAGCCCCTCTGAATCGAGTTGCGCCAACGCCTCGCGCAGGGGTGTGCGACTGACCCCGAACCTCTGCGACAGATCGCGCTCGTCGAGGCGCAACTCCGCGTCGCTGGAGTAGATGTTCATGTTGGTGATTGCCGTTTTCAGCGCCTCATAGGCGCGCGCCTTCAGGCTGAGGCTGTCGGCAATCGGAGCGATCTTGAGCTGCGTGTCGGCCACGACGCGTCTCTCTGTGCGTTTCTATCCCGGGTGCGCGCTTGGCGCACTTATTCTGGTTCTTGGTATACCATACACCATACCCGCCGACATCGACAAGCGCGGCGTCCGTCGCTTGAACGCCACCACTCGGATCGGCAGTCAAGATCCTCGGTGTGCGCCCGCGAGTGAGGTGGCTATTGCGAGACAGATTGTCTCATGTATATGGTATGCCAGACATCGCCACTACCGGCATAGAGCCCAAAGAGGCTTAAGGTGGCGATCCGGAGGGCGAGCCGATCGTAAATCGGACGCCGCGGGGAAACGGCCAGGGGAAGGGACTCTCGTGGACGAAATCAGTGCACTGATCGGCGGCTTCAAGGTCGCCTTGTCCTGGTACAACCTGGCGCTGATGATGGTGGGCATTCTGCTCGGCGTCATCATCGGGGTGCTGCCGGGTCTTGGGGGCGCGAACGGCGTCGCAATCCTGCTGCCGCTGACATTCACGATGCCGCCCACGTCGGCGATCATCATGCTGTCATGCATCTATTGGGGCGCGCTGTTCGGCGGCGCCATCACGTCCATCCTGTTCAATATTCCGGGCGAACCCTGGTCGGTGGCGACGACATTCGACGGCCATCCACTGGCGCAGAAAGGCCGGGCGGACGAAGCGCTCACCGCCGCCTTTACGTCATCGTTCGTCGGTGCGCTCGTCGCCGTCATCGTCATCACCTTCCTGGCGCCGCTGGTCGCCAAGTTCGCGCTCGAATTCGGACCTGCGGAATTCTTCTCGGTCTTCTTCCTGACGTTCGCCAGCTTCGTCGGCATGGGCAAATCCAGCCCCTGGAAGACGCTGGCCGCCATGACCCTCGGCTTCGCCTTGGGCGCGGTCGGGCTCGACAAGATGACCGGCACCCTTCGCCTCACATTCGGCCACGAGGAGCTGCTGAACGGCTTCGACTTCCTGATCGCGGTGATCGGCCTGTTCGGCATCGGCGAGATTCTCTCCTCGATGGAGAGCGGCCTCAAGTTCTCGGGCTCGCATGCCGCCATCCGGCTCGACGCCGTTCTGCAGACCTGGAAGAAGCTGATCGGCTTCTGGGCCACCTCCATCCGCTCCTGCATCATCGGCTGCTGGATGGGCATCACGCCCGGCGGCGCAACACCGGCCTCCTTCATGAGCTATGGCATCGCCAAGCGCTTTTCGCGCAACGGCGATAACTTCGGCCGTGGCGAGTTGGAGGGCGTGGTCGCGCCGGAAACGGCCGCACATGCTGCCGGCACCAGCGCCCTGCTGCCGATGCTGACGCTCGGCATCCCCGGCTCCCCCACGGCCGCCGTCCTGCTCGGCGGCCTGATGATCTGGGGCCTGCAGCCGGGACCGATGCTGTTCGTCGAGCAGAAGGATTTCGTCTGGGGTCTCATTGCGTCGATGTACATCGGCAATATCGCGGGCCTCCTCGTCGTCCTGACCTGCGTGCCCATCTTCGCCGCCATTCTGCGCATCCCGTTTTCGGTGATCGCGCCGGTGATCCTCGTCGTATGCGCCGTCGGCGCCTACACCGTGCACAACTCGATGTTCGACGTGTGGATGATGGTTCTGTTCGGCCTGATGGGCTACGTTTTTCAGAAGCTCGGATACCCGCTCCCGCCGCTCGTGCTCGCCATCGTGCTAGGCGACAAGGCAGAAGAATCGTTCCGTCAGGCCATGCTCGGAAGCCAGGGCGGTCTCAGCATCTTCTGGGCCAATTGGCTCGTCGGGTCGATCATGGCGCTGGGCCTTGTCCTGCTGCTCTGGCCGCTGGTGGATTGGCTGCGTGGCCTTCGCAGCGGCGCGGCGCGAACGGCTCCAGCCGAATAAGCAGACGGCCCCGCGTGAGGGGACATGGCGAGCACTGGGAAAGGACAAGCCGCCGATCGAATAAGAAGCCAACAATCAACCGGAGAGGAAACCATGCTGACGAAGAAAAGACGATCACATGCCGGCCGCATCGCCGCCATCGCCGCTGCCGCGTTTGCGATGTGCGGGTTGTCCCAGGCGGGCCAGGCTTGGGAGCCGACCAAGCCCGTCACGTTCATCATCCCGGCCGGCACCGGCGGCGGCGCGGACCAGATGGCGCGCTTCATTCAGGGCATCGTCACCAAGCACAACCTCATGAAGCAGCCGATGGTCGTCCTCAACAAGGGCGGCGGCGCCGGCGCCGAAGGCTTCCTCGAGGTCAAGAAGTCGAACGGCGACCCACACGTCATCATCATCACGCTGTCGAATCTTTTCACGACGCCGATGGCGACCGGCGTGCCGTTCAACTGGAAGGAACTGACGCCCGTAGAGATGATGGCGCTCGACCAGTTCATCCTCTGGGTGAACGCCGAAGAGCCCTACAAGACGGCGAAGGACTATATCGCCGCCATCAAGGGCGGCGCCGACAAGCAGTTCAAGATGGGCGGTACGGGCTCGAAGCAGGAAGATCAGATCATCACGGTCGCGCTGGAGCGTGAGACGAGCCCGAAAAAGCTGACGTATGTCCCCTACGGCGGTGGCGGCACGGTCGCCGTTCAGCTCGTCGGCAAGCACGTCAACTCGTCGGTCAACAACCCGATCGAGGCCGTCTCGCAATGGAAGGCCGGCGCGCTTCGTCCTCTGTGCATATTCGACGCCAAGCGCAGCATCTACACCGAGAAGGTCACGGCGACGATGGCCTGGTCCGACATCCCGACCTGCAAGGAATCCGGGCTCAATGTCGAGTACCAGATGCTCCGCGGCATCTTCATGGCGCCGAACGTGAAGCCTGAGGAGGTCGCCTTCTATGTCGACCTCCTCAAGAAGGTCAAAGCGACCGACGAATGGAAGAAGTTCATGCAGGATGGTGCGTTCAACCAGACGAGCATGTCCGGCGACGCGTTCAAGAAGTGGCTCGCCGCCGCCGAGCAGACCCATCATGACCTGATGAAGGAAGCGGGCTTCCTCGCCGCGGGCAAATAGAAGCGCCTCGATAGCGCCGGCGGCGATCACCGCCGCCGGCCGCCGATCCTGACCAACAAGGTAGCGACCGATGCAAGACGAGAACGCCGAAGACGGTCCATCTCTGGTGTCGGTTCGCACCATGGAAATTGTTGTCGCGCTGCTGTTGATGGCCGGCGCGGCAGTCGTGATCTACGACAGCGTCAAGCACGGCTACGGCTGGATCGAGAACGAAGGACCCGCACCGGGATATTTTCCGTTCTACGTCGCAGCCATACTCGGGGTATCGAGCCTGATAACCCTGATGCAGGCCATCCTGCGCGGCAGTCCCGCCTCCTTCGTGTCGCGTCCCGCATTCGGCCGCGTCACGGCAATCCTTTTGCCGACCGTCGTCTACGTCGCTCTGATCGGCGGCATCTCGATCGGTCCCGTGGATGTACCGGGTCTTGGGATCTACGTCGCTTCCGCGATTTTCATCACCATCTTCATGATCGTGTTCGGGCACGAGAACTTCTTCAAGTCTGGCGCCGTCGGCATCGGCGTCGCGCTGGCGCTGTTTTTCCTGTTCGAACGGTGGTTTCTCGTGCCGCTGCCCAAGGGGCCGCTCGAAGCCATGCTCGGCCTCGGCTGAGTCGTGCTTTTGCCAGCGCCGCCTATTCGGCAGCGCTGGCGTCCGTCGACTTCTCCGGCTCGCCGCGCATCCGCACCACAAGCCAGCCCACCAGCACCACGAACATCGCCCCTAGTCCGGCAACGACGTGCTCGAGCGTCGATACCTTCATGCCGAGGCGTCCGGCAGCATCGACGAAATAGGGCAGGGCCGCAGGGTCGGAGCCGATCAGATCTCCCGCGATCCAGCCAAGCAGCGCCGCACCGGCCCAAACCAGCACCGGCAGGTGGGTCAGCAAGGCCATGATGAGCGTCGCGCCGGCAACGATCAGCGGGATGGAGATGGCGAGCCCGAAAACGATCAGCCAAACGTTGCCTTTCGCAGCAGCGGCGATGGCCAGCACGTTGTCCAGGCTCATCACCATATCGGCGATGGCGATCGTGCGGATCGCACCCCAGACGCTGCTCGATTGCTTGACGTTGGCTTCGTCGTGACCTTCGTCGGTCAGCAACTTGATTGCGACCCAGAACAGCAGAACGCTGCCGATAACCTTCAGCCACGGCATCGACATGAGTGAATTGACGCCGACGGTGAAGATGATGCGCAGAACAACCGCGACACCGGCGCCGAGCACGATGCCGATCGTCCGCTGCGCTTTTGGCAGCGACCGGCAGGCAAGCGCGATGACGACGGCATTGTCGCCGGACAGCAGAATGTTGATCCAGATGATCTTGAGGACCTGGAGACCGATCTCGCCGTAGTCGCCGAACAAGGTCTGGATTTGCCCCGTCCAGTCCTGCGCCTGGGCAAATGCTGCCAGCATTGTCTTCCTTCCTCCCCCACGGCGTTGCACACGCCTGTCGTCTTTGTTCGACCTTCACAGGTCGCGCCGCTTCTTTTCACACAGCGCTTCCGGGCGCAACCGCCGCGTGTCGGACTGCAAACTTCGGCGTCGGATTCCCCGCCGCCGGCACTCGGACGCGCCCCCAAAAGCCGCCGGCGTACGCTTCGTGCGCTGATCTGCACGCTTGGCGGCAGCTGGCGGTCATCTTTGGCGGCGCTCCAGCCTCGACACCGTCAAACCAATTGGTATATGGTATGCCAATGCCGATCGGAGGATGCAATCGCATTTTCGCGACCGGTACCGGC
>JBFWWW010000088.1:0-14640 GCA_050245975.1 Hyphomicrobiaceae bacterium | reverse complement strand
GAGCTGTGCAGAACAAAGCCGCGACTTGTCTCCACGGGTCCGCCGACATGGATGTCCATGTCGATGGCGGGCGCCGACGCAGGCGCCTCACCGTCTTCGGACGCAATGCGGAGCTGATCCAGCAGCTCGGGGAAGCTGATGTGCGAGGCGCGCTGATTGATGATGAGACCCATCGCGCCTTCTGCCGAATGGGCACACATGTAGATGACGGAGCGCTGGAAGCGCTTGTCGGTCATTGTCGGCATTGCGATCAGCAACTGGCCTTCCAGATAGCCGTTTGATCGGGCCGACTTCAACTTGCGATAGTTCTGCATGCTCCAAGTTTACCGCCGTGGCTCCGCCGATGGGAAGCGGCCATTTTGTGGCAGGTCGGGGCGCCCGCTCGCGGCCAATCAAGCCGTCTTGAATTGTCGGGCCCCGATGAGCATGGTTTATCTCGTTCTACTCACGCGACAGCGGCAGGAACACATGGCGTTGCGATGTCTTTGGGCCTCCTTGGCCATGCTGCTTGCGGCGATACCCACCAGCGGTGGTGCTGCCGAATCCGGCACCCGCAGCGCCTGGACGACCGTGCAGACCTCCCGCGTGCGTCTCGTCGCCGGCCGGACGTCGCAGGGCGATCTGGTGGCTGGCATCGAGCTGCAGCTGGCGGACGGATGGAAGACATACTGGCGCACGCCGGGGGATTCTGGCGTGCCTCCGACGTTCGATTGGTCAGGCTCGGCCAACCTGCGGGCGGCAACGGTCAAATACCCGCCGCCGAGCCGTATCCCGGAGCCGGGCGGTGTTTCGCTGGGCTACAAGCATTCGGTCGTCTTTCCCGTCGAGATCGCGCCGCGTTCCAAGGGGCAGCCGATCGATTTGCGGCTCGCGATGGATTACGGCATCTGCCGCGACATCTGCATCCCAGCCGAGGTGAAGCTGTCGCTCGCCGTTCCGGAGGACGCGGGGCCCATCGATATTCCTCTCGCGCAGGCTCTCGAAGCGGTTCCACGAGGCCCGACGGAAAGGCGGCCGGATGATCCCGAGTTGACGCGGGTCGAAAGCGTTCGCGACGCCGGGCCGCCGAAGCTTGTCATCGATGCCAGGTTTCCCGGCGGTGCGGACCAGGCGGATGTCCTGATCGAGGCGCCCGACGGGCTGTTCGTCGCCATGCCGCACAAGGATCACGCCCGGTCCGGCGACAGCGTCCGCTTTACCGTCGATCTCACGCGCGGATCCGATCCCAAGGAACTGGCGGGCAAGGTGCTTCTTCTCACCCTTGTCGGAGCGAAGGGCGCTGCAGAGCGCAAATGGACCTTCAAATAGCCGGCGGGAGGTCTCGGCATTGGCCCTGCGTCCTTCGCCGTGTACTGTGGCGGGGAGCCGTGTATGCGACCCGCGCCAATTTCCCGTGCTGCGCACGACAACCCCCGAAAGCAAGAGGACCAGGTCATGACAATCAAGGTCGGCGACAAGCTGCCTGAGGCGACGTTCACGACAATGACTCCGGACGGACCGAAGGCGATGACGACGTCGGAAGTGTTCGGTGGCAAGAAGATCGCGCTGTTCGCGGTGCCGGGAGCCTATACGGGCGTGTGCCACAAGCAGCATATGCCGGGCTTCGTGGATCGCGTCGATGAACTCAAGAAGAAGGGCTTTGACGCGATCGCCTGCACATCCGTCAACGATGTTTTCGTCCAGACCCGGTGGGCGCAGGATTCCAACGCGGAGGGCAAGATCCTCATGCTGGCCGACGGCAGCGCGGAATTCGCCAAGAAGATCGGGCTTGATATCGATCTCACAGCGCGCGGCCTCGGTGTGCGCTCGAAGCGCTATTCGATGGCCGTCGATAACGGCGTCGTCAAGATTCTGAATGTGGAGGATGCGCCGCCGCAGCACGACAAGTCGAGCGCGGCGACCCTGTGCTCCATGATCGATCGCACACTCTAGTCGTATTGCTGCACCGACCGGAGCGGCTCACGCTTCGCGCGGGCCGCTCTTCTTTTTGAGAAATGGCCGCATGCCCTCGCGGGCCAGCTCGTCGGCGCGCTCGTTCTCCACCTCGCCGGCATGACCCTTGACCCATCGCCACGAGACGTCGTGGCTGGCGCGGGCGGCATCGAGCCGTTGCCACAAATCGGCGTTTCGAACAGGGCTGCGATCGGCCGTCTTCCAACCGTTGCGTTTCCAGCCGATGATCCAGCTTGTGATGCCGTTCTTCACGTAGACCGAATCCGTGTGCAGCTCGACGCGCGAGGGCTTTTTCAGCGCCTCCAGCGCACCGATGGCGGCGGCAAGCTCCATGCGGTTGTTGGTTGTCATTTCCTCGCCGCCCGAAATTTCCTTCCGGTGCCGGCCGGAGATGAGGATTGCGCCCCAACCGCCGGGGCCGGGGTTACCGGAGCAGGCACCGTCCGTGTAGATCACGATCGCCGGCTTTTCCGCGCTCATGCGCCGGTCTCGAGGCCGTAAAGCGTCGGCGATTCCAGACCCTGATGAAAGCGAAGCCGACGCAAATACTCGAGCGGGTCCTTGGGATTCACGAGCGCAACCTTGGGCGTGTGCAGCCAGTCGTAGGCACGTGTCAGCAGGAACCGCAGTGCGGCCCCGCGCGAGAGGACGATAAGGGCATCGCGTTCGCCGGCGGTCAGGGGGCGCACGCTCTGATAGCCGCGCAGCAGCGCCCGGCCCTTTGTCATATTGAACGAATAGTCAGCCTCGAAGCACCAAGCGTTGAGGCAGATCGCGACGTCATAGGCGAGGGCGTCGTTGCAGGCAAAATAGAAGTCGATCAGGCCCGACAGCTCGTTGCCGAGGAAGAAGACGTTGTCGGGGAAAAGGTCGGCGTGAATGACGCCGGACGGAAGGTCCGAGGGCCACCGTGCGTTGAGCTCGTCGAGCTCGCGCGCAATGATCTCGGCCAGTCCGGGAGAGATGTCATCGGCTCGTGCCGCCAAGCGGTCGTACAAGGTGCGCCATCCCGACCGGTCCAACGCATTGGCCCGTTTCAAGGCAAAACCGTTGCCCGCAAGGTGCATGCGCGCCAGCGCTTCGCCGACGGCAGCGCAGTGCAATGGCTGCGGGCGCCTTATCCAGAGCCCTTCGAGAAAGGTGACGAGTGCCGCCGGGCGGCCGGCAAGCTCGCGCAGAGCGCGGCCTGCGCGGTCGCGTACGGGCGTCGGGCACGTGATGCCGTTCTTTGCCAGATGCTCCATGAGGCCGAGAAAGAATGGCAGATCGGCGCTCGCCACGCGCTTCTCGTAGAGGGTAAGGAAGTAGGGGCCGGATTCGGTATGGAGCAGATAGTTGGTGTTCTCGACACCCTCCGCGATCCCCTTGTAGGACAGCAGCTGGCCCAGGCCGTAGCTGTCGACGAATTCCGCCAGGTCGTCGTCGGAAACTTCCGTGTAGACCGCCATGGTGACTAGGCCTTGCGTCGGGCGACAGGGGCCGCGTCGTCGCGAAGCTCGCGCGGGACATTGAAGGCGATATTCTCCCGCCGAGTCACGACATCCTCGACCGTGACGTCGAAGCGTTCGCCGACGGCAGAGACGATTTCCTCGACGAGCGATTCCGGCGCCGACGCTCCAGCTGTAATGCCGAGCGTGCGGATGCCGACAAAGCGGTCCCACGGGATGTCGGCCGCGCGCTGCACCAGTACCGAGGTCGTGCAACCGGCGCGTTCGGCGACCTCGACGAGCCGCAGCGAGTTCGAGCTGTTGGGGGCGCCGACAACAATCAGCGCGTCACACTGCCCGGCGATGGCCTTCACAGCGGCCTGCCGGTTCGTGGTCGCGTAGCAGATGTCTTCCTTGTGCGGGCCTTCGATGGCGGGAAAGCGCTGCTTCAGGATCGTGACGATCTCCGCCGTGTCGTCCACTGAAAGGGTCGTCTGCGTCAGATAGGCCAGTTTGCCGGGACGGGGCGGTTCGAAGGTGCGGGCCTGTTCGGCGGTCTCGATCAGGGTCACCGCCCCGGCAGGAAGCTGCCCCATGGTCCCGACGACTTCCGGGTGGCCGGCATGTCCGATCAGCACAATGGCAAATCCCTCGTTGTAGTGGCGTTCGGCCTCGACATGCACCTTGGAGACCAGCGGGCATGTGGCGTCGAGATAGAACATTCTGCGCGCCTTGGCGGCGGCGGGGACTGCCTTCGGAACGCCATGTGCCGAAAAGATCACAGGCGCGTCGGTGTCGGGAATCTCGTCCAGCTCCTCCACAAAAATGGCGCCTTTTGCCCTGAGGGACTCCACCACATAGCGATTGTGGACAATCTCGTGGCGCACATAGACCGGGGCGCCGAACTTCTGCAATGCCAGTTCGACAATCTTGATGGCCCTGTCTACGCCTGCGCAGAAGCCGCGGGGTGCGGCCATCAGGATCTTGAGCGGGGGACGATCGCCAGCCTCGCCAGCGGGCTGGCTGGATGCCTTGGAGCCGGAACCTGCGGGGTTAGCCATGGATCGAAGCCCGACTGGTGTTGCGCGGTTGATAGGTGGAGCCTGGGATTGGCTGCCGGCTGGCGACGATGCTAGGGTCGGATTCGCAGTGACGCATTAAACGGCCCGAAAACAAGGGCATACGTTACAGGGCAACGGTCCGCAAGAGGCCGATCCAAAGTCTACGGACAGGGGCGACGTGAGACAATTCAGGTCGAAACCGAGTATTGGGCTTGGCAAGCTCGCCGCGGCGCTGGCGCTGGCCTCGCTGCTGCAGGGGTGCGGCATGGGATCGCTGACCTCCGGCATTGGCGGCGGCTGGTTCGGTGGCGACAGCAAGACCACCACGACCACCGGCAGTACGGGCGGCATGACGGAAGAGCAGCTTCTGCTGGCTGCCAAATCCGACTCTAGCGGCCCGGTGGGTGTCGGCGGGGAGGTGGTCCAGGGTTGTCCGCGCTTCAGTGTCTGGTCGCGCGATGGCAACCTGACGATTTATGAGGCGGGGCGAGTCGGCGACGGCATGGCCGTCGTGCATCGCGGGGAGATCAGCACGACCGCCCGCGAATGCCAGATCGAGCAGAACCGCGTCACGATCAAATACGGGTTTTCCGGGCGCGTGCTGCTGGGCCCGCGGGGAAAGACCGGACACGTGACGTTGCCCCTGACGGTGTTCGTGACCGATGCCAAGCGTGCACGCGTTGTGACCGACAAGGTGAAGGTCGATGTCGACATCGCGCTCGACAAGCCCATCGGATACTTCTCGATGGTGCGCAGCCTGACGTTCAATGTGCCGGAAGGCGCCCGCCCGGGCGAGTTCGAGGTCTTCGTCGGCTTCGACCACAGCATACCCAATTCCGGCTGACCAACGGCCGCTTCGATCGGAAGCATTTGACTTGCGCCGCGGTCTGCCTATCATCCGCGCGTCCAGTCGACGCTTGCGGAAGAGACCGGCCACGTGGCCGGCGCCGAAGGAGCAACCGCCCCGGAACCTCTCAGGCAGAAGGACCGCAAGTCGATGGCGCTCTGGAAAGCAGCCGGATCACGGTCCGGCTCACCGAAGGGGTAAGGCGGCGCAAGCCGCTCAAATCTCTCAGGTCCCGTGACAGAGGGGGCTTCAACCACGCGATGGTCGCGTGGCTGCAAGCTTGTTGCGGGACTGTCTATGAGCTCAGGCGCTGCCGTCGACGCTACGCTTCTTCGCACTCCTCTTTACGATCTCCATTGCGAGCTCGGCGCCAAAATGGTGCCGTTCGCCGGCTATGCCATGCCGGTGAACTATGCGGCCGGCGTGCTCAAGGAGCATTTGTGGACGCGGGCGTCCGCCGGCCTCTTCGATGTGTCTCACATGGGGCAAGCCGAGATCCTCACTGAGGATAGACAACACGAGACCGCGGCCGACGCGCTGGAGACGCTCGTTCCCGCCGACATTCGTGCTCTCAAGCCGGGACAACAGCGCTACACCCAGCTTCTCAATGAGCGCGGCGGCATCATCGACGACCTGATGGTCACGCGTGCTGCCGACGACGGCAGGCTTCTGCTCGTCGTCAATGCCGCGCGCAAGGATGTCGACTACGCTCACATGACGGTGCGCCTGCCATCCGGCGTGACTCTGGTTCCTGCTCCCGATCGGGCGCTGATCGCGCTGCAGGGTCCGAAGGCTGTCGACGTCCTGGCGGCTTTGGCGCCGAGCGCCGCCGGACTGGCCTTCATGCAAACCGGCACGTTCGCGATCGACGGCGTCGCGTGTCGTGCGAGCCGTTCCGGCTATACGGGCGAGGACGGTTACGAAATTTCTATGGCGGCGGATGCTGCCGAGAGCGTCGCCCGCCGCCTGCTGAAGGATGAGCGCGTGCAACCCATCGGACTTGGTGCCCGCGACAGTTTGCGGCTCGAGGCGGGACTGTGCCTCTACGGGCACGATATCGATGAAGACACGACGCCGGTGGCGGCAGGTCTTTCCTGGTCGATCCAGAAGCGGCGCCGCGAGGCCGGCGGCTTTCCCGGCGACGGCCGGGTCCGCGCCGAGCTGGCCAATGGGGCGTCGCGGGTTCGCGTCGGCATCCGTCCCGAAGGACGCGCGCTGGCGCGCGAGGGCACGCTTATTCTAGCGGCGGACGGGACTGAGATCGGCGCAGTCACATCCGGCGGATTTGGTCCGACGGTCAACGCGCCGGTGGCCATGGGATACGTGACGGCATCGCATGCCGCGGTCGGCACGCCCTTGCAACTCGTGGTGCGCGGCAAGCCGCAGCCGGCTGCCGTGGCCTCGCTTCCCTTCGTTCCGCACCGTTATGCGCGGTGATGGCCGCGCTTCCCTATATGCAAGCCCGAAAGGACATGGAATGGCGATCGAGAAATTCTCCAAGGATCACGAGTGGATCCGCGTCGAGGGCGATATCGGCATCGTCGGCATCACCCGGCACGCACAGGACCAGCTTGGCGACATCGTGTTCGTCGAGGCGCCCGAGGTCGGCCGCAAGGTTGCTGCCAACGAGGCGGTAGCTGTCGTCGAAAGCGTCAAGGCTGCGAGCGATGTCTTCTCGCCTGTATCCGGAGAGGTCGTCGAAGCCAACGGCGAGCTGGGATCGACGCCGGCGCTCGTCAACGAGGATCCTGAAGGGCGCGGGTGGTTCTACAAGGTCCTGCTCTCCAACAAGGCCGAGCTCGACGGCTTGATGGATCGCGCCGCATACGACGCTTTCGTCAAGGAGAGCGCATGATGCGATACCTGCCGCTGTCGAGCGACGATCGACAGGCGATGCTGGCGGCGATCGGCGTTGCGTCGGTCGATGACCTTTTCGCCGCGGTGCCCAAGGGAATGCTGCGCGCCGAGCTTCCCGATCTGCCCAGGGTGCGCAGCGAACTGGAGGTGGAGCGGGAGCTGGCAGGACTTGCCGCTCGCAATGTCGCGGCTGGCTCGGTGCCGTTCTTCGTTGGTGCCGGAGCCTACCGCCATCACGTTCCGGCCACGGTCGATCACCTGATCCAGCGTTCCGAATTTTTGACGTCCTACACGCCCTATCAGCCGGAAATCTCCCAGGGCACGCTGCAGTGTCTCTTCGAGTTCCAGACCCAGGTCGCGTGCCTGACAGGCATGGCAGTGGCCAATGCCTCCATGTATGACGGCTCGACAGCCGCCGCCGAGGCGATGCTCATGGCGCACCGGATCACCCGGCGCGAGAAGGCGGTGTTGTCCGGTGGTCTGCATCCGCACTATCGCGCCGTCATGGAAACGCTGGCGCGGCATGGCGGAGCGAGCGTCTCAGCGCTCGATCCCGACCCCCGCGGCACGGAGGACATTACGCGCGAGATCGACGACGCGACATCGTGCGTCGTGGTGCAGTACCCGTCCTTCTTCGGCAACATCCGCGACTTGTCATCGATCGCCGAGGCGGCGCACGCCAAGGGGGCGCTCCTGGTGGTCGTCGTCACCGAAGCGGTCGCGCTGGGATTGATCAAATCGCCGGGCGAGATGGGCGCCGATATCGTTGCCGCGGAAGGCCAGTCGATCGGCAACAATCTCAACTTCGGAGGACCTTACGTCGGTCTCTTCGCGACGCGCGACAAATACGTGCGGCAGATGCCGGGACGTCTGGCCGGCGAGACCGTGGACAACGAGGGCCGCAGAGGGTTCGTGCTGACGCTCTCGACGCGCGAGCAGCATATCCGTCGCGAAAAGGCGACGAGCAACATCTGCACCAACTCGGGGCTATGTGCGCTGGCATTCACGATCCACATGACGCTTCTGGGGCAGACGGGCTTGCGCCGGCTTGCCGAGATCAACCACGCGAATGCCTGCCAGCTTGCCGATCGCCTGGATGCCATCGACGGCGTCGAGGTGGTGACGCCGTCCTTCTTCAACGAGTTCACCGTCAAGGTGCGCGGCGATGCCGAAACCATTGTCGACCGGCTGGCAGGGAAGGGCGTGCTTGGCGGCGTGCCGGTATCGCGTCTCATCCCCGGACGGGCGATGCTGTCGGATCTCATCGTCGTGGCCTCGACGGAGATGAATACGGACGAGGACCGCGCTGCGTTCGCGCGCACGCTGGCGGAGGCGATCTGATGGACAAGCCCGTGCAGACCATGAACACACAAGGCCGCCCGACGGCACCGCCTGCGTCCGCGGGCTCTGCAGCGCCCGCAACCTTCAGCGGCAACCGGGGGCTCGAGCACGAAGAGCCTTTGCTGTTCGAGCGCGGTCGCCTCGACACGACAGGGGTCGATCTGCCGGAGCCGAAGGCGGTGCGGTCGCGCCTCGGTGGGCTCGAGCGCAAGGGATCGATCGGTCTGCCAGGCCTCTCCGAGCCCGAGACGATGCGCCACTACGTGCGCCTGAGCCGCCAGAACTACGCTATCGATGCGGGGCTCTATCCGCTCGGTTCCTGCACGATGAAGCACAATCCCAGGCTCAATGAGCGCATGGCCAGGCTGCCGGGATTTGCCGACATCCATCCTTTGCAACCCGTCCGTACCGTGCAAGGCGCCATTGCGCTGATGGAGACGCTTGCCGGCTATCTGCTGGAATTGACGGGCATGAAGGCCGTGGCGATGAGCCCGAAGGCCGGCGCGCACGGCGAACTGGCCGGCATGCTGTGCATCAAGGCTGCGCACGAGGCGCAGGGGGGAGCGGGGCGCAAGGTCGTTCTGGTGCCGGAGTCGGCGCACGGCACCAATCCGGCGACTGCGGCCTTCATGGGCTACAAAGTCCGTGCCATTCCGGCGCGCGATGACGGCACCGTCGCCGCCGAGGCCGTGCGAGCCGCGCTCGGCGACGATGTTGCGGCACTCATGCTCACAAATCCCAACACGTGCGGTCTCTTCGAGCCGGAGATCAGGGAGATTGCGGCGGCGGTTCATGCCGCGGGCGCGTACTTCTACTGCGATGGCGCCAATTTCAACGCCATCGTCGGCAAAGTGCGGCCGGGCGATCTCGGCGTCGATGCGATGCACATCAACCTGCACAAGACCTTCTCGACGCCGCATGGTGGTGGCGGACCCGGCGCCGGGCCGGTGGTGCTGTCCGATGCGCTCGCACCGTTTGCTCCGCTCCCCTATGCCGTCCGGGAGGGCGGCAAATTCCGACTGATCGAGGATCTTGAGCAGCCGCAGCAACCCGGACGGGATCCGTTCGGCCGGCTTACAGCCTTTCACGGACAGATGGGCATGTTCGTGCGTGCGCTCTCCTACATGCTCAGCCACGGGGCAGACGGCATGCGCCAGGCTTCCGAGGATGCGGTGCTGAATGCCAACTATATCCGCGTAGGGCTGCGTGATGTCTTCACGCAACCGTTCGGAGATCAGCCCTGCATGCACGAGGTGCTGTTCGATGATGCGTGGCTCAAGGGCACGGGAGTAACGACGCTCGACTTCGCCAAGGCGATGATCGACGAGGGCTATCACCCGATGACCATGTACTTCCCTCTGGTTGTGCACGGCGCAATGCTGATCGAGCCCACCGAAAACGAGAGCCGCGACAGCCTCGATCGCTTCGTCGCCACCTTGCGCGCGCTCGCGGCTGCTGCCAGAGGCGGCGACGTGGAGCGCTTCCGGCAGGCTCCGCGCCTTGCACCTCGGGGCCGCCTCGACGAGACGAGGGCGGCGCGCGAGCCCAGACTGCGGTGGCGGCCGTCCTCCCCTCGGCAGGAGGCCGCGGAGTAGCTGCGCATTTTCGTTGCAAATAGGTCAGTATTACTGACATAATATGTCCCTGCACTTTCGCAGGGAGGCCAATCCATGTCGCAGGCATCGCAGGACTGGGAGCCGCGCTATGCGACGCGTGCTGCCCGCATGCAGGCGTCCGAAATCCGCGAACTGCTCAAGCTGCTGGACCTGCCGGGCATCATCTCCTTCGCGGGCGGGATACCCGATCCCGCTCTTTTTCCGGTGGAGACGGCGCGCTCGGCCTACGACGACGTTCTGAGCGCTGCCGCCAGCGCCCGCCAGGGCCTCCAGTATTCCGTGAGCGAAGGGTATGGGCCGCTGGTGGGCTGGATCCGCCGCCATATGGGTCGCCTTGGCGTCGAGGCGGATGACGAAAACATCGTCATTACAAATGGGTCCCAGCAGGGCCTGGAGTTTCTCGGCCGGTTGCTGCTGTCGCCCGGAGACACGGCGCTCGTCACCGCGCCGACCTATCTCGGCGCGCTGCAGGCCTTTGCCGCATATGAGCCGCGCTACGACCAGCTCCGTCCCGAGCACGGCAATCGCACGCCCGCTGCCTATGCGGATGCGGCGCAGGCTGCCGGCGGTGCGGTCAAGTTTGCCTATGTGGTCCCGGATTTTGCCAATCCCACGGGTGATACCCTGTCGCTCGCGGCGCGCGAGCGGCTGCTCGATCTTGCAGCGGCGCTCGACATTCCAATCATCGAGGACAGCGCCTACGCGGCGCTGCGCTATGACGGCAAGGACGTGCCGTCGATCCAGTCTCTCGATGTCGCCCGGACCGGCGGCATCAATTCCTCACGGGTGATCTACTGCGGCACCTTCTCCAAGACGCTCACGCCCGGGCTGAGGGTGGGCTGGGTCTGCGCGGCAAAGCCGATCATCCGGCGGCTGGTTCTCATCAAGCAGGCCTCCGACCTCAACAGCGCGGCCATCAATCAGATGGTGCTGCACCGGCTGGCCGAAGAGACCTATGAACGGCAGGTCGCGACCGCGCGCGACCACTATCGCCGCCGGCGCGATGCCATGCTGGCCGCGCTCGAACGCTACATGCCGGAGGGCGTGACGTGGTCGCGGCCCGAGGGCGGCCTCTTCATCTGGGTTACGCTGCCGGCGGGCGTCGACGGTGCGGCGCTGCTCGAGCGGTCCGTGCGTGAGGCTGGCGTCGCTTTCGTTCCGGGCGGGGCCTTCTTCACGGACGGCACCGGCCACAACACGATACGGTTGAGCTTCTCGCTGCCGGCCGAAAGCGAGATCGATACCGGCATCCGTCGCCTCGCCGATCTTTTGCGCACCCGTGCGGCGGCATGAAAAAGGCCGGGCTACTGCCCGGCCTTTGCGTTCCACCTGCGCGATCTTGCTAGTTCATGCGACCCTTGAGGTCGCGGATGCTCTGATCGGTCAGGCTGACCCCGGCGGCGCCTGATGTCTTCTCGCGCAGAATCTTTTCGGCCGCACTTACCGCCATATCAACAGCGGCCGCACGAACCTCACTCACGGCCTGCGCCTCGGCCCGGCCGATCTTGTCCTCGGCGAGCTTCGTGCGCCGCTCGAGGGTCTCCTGGAGGCCCTTGCGGGTTTCCTCGGCGAGAACCTCGGCCTCGCGCCGGGCCTGGGCGACAATCGCCTTGGCCTCGTCCTCGGCCTCCCGATGCTTGCGCTGATAGTCGGCGAGGATCGAGCGCGCTTCCTCGCGCAGGCGACGCGCTTCGTCGAGCTCGGTACGGATCGCGTCGGCGCGTGCATCGAGCGCCTTGTTCAGCATCGCCGGCACGCCCTGGTAGACCAGGATGCCGATGAAAACGATGAATGCGATGCCGACCCAGAATGTCGGATCTGCCAGCACGAGTTCCTCCTATTCGCCGGGCGCGCTCGACAGAGCCCGGCGGATCTCGTCCTTGCCGACCTCGGTGCCGATGAGCTTGGAGACGATCGCCGCCGCCGTGTCGGTGGCGATCTCGTTCACGCTGGCAAGAGCCTGCGACTTGGTGCCCGCGATGCGTTTGTCGGCCTCGGCCAGCTTCTGCGCGACCTGGGCGTCGACTTTCGCCCGCTCCTTGTCGACCTCCGCCGCAAGGTTGTCGTGCGTTTCCTTGGCGATCGCGCCGGCCCGCGTCTTGGCATCCGCCAGCGCCTTTTCGTAGGAGGCGAGCGCGGTCTGGGTCTCGGTCTTCAGGCGCGCGGCTTCATCGAGATCACGCTGGATGCGGTCGCGCCGTTCGTCGATGATCTCGCTGACGCGCGGCAGCGCGATGCGCGAGAGCAGCACGTAAAGCAGGCCGAACGTCAGCGCGAGCCAGACGAGCTGCGGCACGAAATGCGAGTGGTCCAGAGGAGGAAACAGCTTTGGATGCGGTTTCTCATCGAGAACCTGCGTCATCGTCTGCGGCTGCGCCATGTCCGTGTCCCGATATGCTCCGTCACCAAGTTACCGCCGCGGCTGCCGGCGCGCCGGCTCGCCGCGAAGGCATCAGGTGAAGAGGAGGAGGAACGAGATCAGCAGCGCGAAGATGCCGAGCGCTTCGGTCACGGCGAAGCCGAAGATCAGGCGGCCGAACTGGCCGTCGGCAGCCGACGGATTGCGCAGCGCGCCCTGCAGGAACTGGCCGAACAGGTTGCCGACGCCGATGGCGGCAGCGCCCGTGCCGATGGCGGCAAGGCCGGCGCCGATGAGCTTCGCGGAAGCAGGATC
The DNA here is from genome assembly GCA_050245975.1 of Hyphomicrobiaceae bacterium. Lineage (GTDB taxonomy): Bacteria > Pseudomonadota > Alphaproteobacteria > Rhizobiales > Hyphomicrobiaceae > JBFWWW01. Next base: position 1,864 of record JBFWWW010000088.1, on the reverse strand, counting down.
CATAACAGTTCTCCCTTTCGTTAGGATCGGATGAGGAATGCGTGCGCGCCGGTCAGTGAGCCGGATGCAGCGCGTCGTTGATGTACATGCAGGTGAGGACGGCGAAGACGTAGGCCTGCAGGAATGCCACGAGGAATTCCAGCGCGGTAAGCGCGACGGCCATCAGGAACGGCAGCGGCGCGAGGAGCGAATAGGCTCCCGCGCCCAGCAGCATGACGATGAAGCCGCCGAACACCTTGAGCGTGATGTGGCCCGCAAGCATGTTGGCGAAGAGACGGACGGAATGGCTGACGGGGCGCGAGAGGAACGAGATGACCTCGATCGCAACCACCAGCGGCATGATGTAGATGGGCACGCCGTCCGGCACAAACAGCTTGAGGAAGTGCAGGCCGTTCTTGGCGAAGCCGACAACCAGCACTGTGGCGAACACCAGCAGGGCAAGAGCCGCGGTGATGATGATGTGGCTGGTGACGGTGAAGAAGCTCGGGATCAACCCGAGCATGTTGCAGGCGAAGACAAAGGCGAAAATCGTGAAGACAAAGGGAAAGAACTTCATTCCTTCCGGGCCGATGCTGTCGCGCACCATGTTGGCGACGAACTCGTAGCTGATCTCGGCCATCGACTGCATGCGCGTCGGCACCAGCGACCGGCCGCGCATCGAGAAGATAAGAAAGCCCGTGATCAGAACCACGGCGAAGACCATGAAGGCGGCCGAGTTCGTGAAGGAGACATCCCAGCCGAAGATATTCAGGTTGATGAGCCTGTGAATCTCGAACTGATGGATGGGATCCGGCATGCCTCCCGCGCTGCCGTGAGCTCCTCCCGCCGCTGCTGCCACGTCTTCCCCCAATCCTCAGTCGTCGTCGTCAGGCACGGCGTGCCCGATGTTGCCCTTCGTCTCGGCGGCAATTTCCTTCTGCATGCGCGTGTAGCCGCGCACCACATTCAGGACGCCTGCCGCAAAGCCCAGCACGAAGAAGAGAAGGAAAAACCAGGGCTTCGTGCCAAGAGCCCAGTCGAGACCGTAGCCGATAACGCTCCCGACAAGCACGGCGCCGACAAGCTCGGATGCCATCCGGAACCCGTAGGCCATGCCCCGTCCGCCAGAGCGGACGTCAGACCTGCCTGAGGTTTCGCTCGCTCGCTGCGAGGAGACCTTGTCGAGCTTGCTGCCAAGCTCGGAGATCCGGCGCTCGAACGCGGCTCTCTCTTCGGGGCTCAATTCGCCCCTGTGAGGGCCTTGTCCCTGTGCTGGATCTGGCATGTCTGATCCTGGACGGACGGCATCCGACGGTCGGAAAGACCACCGAACGCGGCGCACATTAGGGGTGTGCCCCCACAGTGTCAAGAATGCAACCACAGCCCTAAGGCCTTGGCGCGGATAAGCAATGTCAGTCCGTTGCCGTATGCGACAAAAGGACGTGGACGGCTGATCCACACATGGGTGCAATGGGGGAGGGATCGCCGGTTCCGGCCGTCATTCCGCGGCGACCGCGACGCTCAGGTCGTGGATGGCCGACGGAAGGTCCTCCGGTGTTGCGCAAACGGCCGTGACGCCGGCATCCGCGAGTTCCCCGGTGGCCGCATAACCCCACGAAACTCCAAGAGTTCGCAGGTTGTTTCGCGTCGCCGCCAGCACGTCGTTCCGCCGGTCGCCGACCATAAGGGCGGCATGAGGCTTGAGGCGCTCGCGCGTGACGATATGAGCGATGAGCTCGCCTTTGTCGTCGCGTGTTCCGTCGAGCTCGGGACCGTAGATGCCGATGAAGCGGCGGGCGAGCTTGAAATGCTGCAGGATCGGCCCGGCGAAGACGTGCGGCTTGGCCGTGGCGATGAACAGCCGGTGGCCGGCCGACAGCAGCAG
>JBFWWW010000087.1:0-14698 GCA_050245975.1 Hyphomicrobiaceae bacterium | reverse complement strand
CGCACCGAGCGATGCGGCCGCGTTACGCACGTGCAAGGGAATAGTCGAGACGCCTAACAGCGTGTTGTACGTCACGATAAAGAACACGGCATTGAAGATCACGAAGGTGATGGCGCCGAAGCCGTAGCCGAACCATAGCGTCGCAATGGGAATCCACGCGATGCCAGCCAGCACCGAGAAAAACCTGAACAGAGGTGTCAGGAAGCTGGAGACGACCGGGCTGACGCCCATGGCGATCCCCAGGGGGATGGCGATCAATAGCGCGAGCACCGTGCCGACGGCGACGCGCAGCAGGCTTGCGCCAATGTGCTGAACAAGGGTGCCGTCCTGAATTCCCTCGATCCCGGCCTGGACCACCGAGGTGAGCTGAGGAAACAACCGAGGATTGACGTCGAAGTAGGGGACCAGAACCGCCCAGAGCACGAGCAGGACTGCAAAGGGAGCGCAGAACCAAAGCGCCGATGAGAGCCGGTGCCGCATCAGGTTTGCCTCAGATCGCGTGGGCTTCTCAGCCGACCATTTCGATGACCGGCGCCGGCATTCAATTCGGACAGTTTCGACTGCGTGTAGCCAAGGACCAGCTCCATGGCATGGCGGGCTTTTTTTGCGTCCCCCTCTTCGATGGCCTGAGCGGTGATCGCATGGTTGGGAAGGTTGCCATCAAACCAGCCCCCGACGCTGTCGACGGCGACCACAAACACCGCGCTCAGAATCGTGTCGATCGCGCCGCGAAAGCCCTGCAGCACCGGGTTGTGCGTGGCGTCAAGAATTGCGAGGTGAAACGCCTTGTCCGCGGCAGTCGCGCTGGCCTGATTGTCCGAGGTTTCCATCGCTTCCAGAGCTGCATTGATCCGCTGCCGATCCTTCTTGGTGGCGCGGGTCGCAGCGAGCGCGGCAGCGGCCGGCTCAATGATCGAGCGGACTTCCTGGACTGCCAGCAGCAACGCGCGGTCGGGCTTCTCCTGGCCGACCAGCCAGTTCAACACGTCGCGATCGAGCAGACTCCAATCGCTCCGCGGCAACACACGGGTTCCATGGCGCGGCCGCACGCTGACCAGCCCTTTGCCCGACAGCGTTTTGATCGCCTCACGAACGACGCCTCGGCCGACGCCGAGGCGGATTTCGAGCTCGTGTTCGGGGGGCAGGACCGTGCCGGCGGGGATGATCCCTTGCGCAATTTCGCGGCCAAGTGTCGTCAGCACCGCGTGAATGCGGCCCGGCTTCGAATGCTTTCCAGCGGATTTGGCGCGCTTGTTACGCACGGTTCTGTTCGCTCCCGACCGCCGGCTCTTCGGCCAGCTGGCAAGCTCAAGCCATACACCGACTTGGTCGCGGGCGCAATCATCCGATGTTAAACATCCGATCTATGCCCCGTCCGCCCGTGAATAACCCGGGGAGTGAATGCTCCTCTGTGCGCTGTCGGTTCGCTCATCTGCTCAGGCGCCGAGGCGCTGTCCGGCCTTGTGCGCGCTCATTTACGCCGGAGCGCGTGCGCGTCTCGTCTCGCACCGGTCGGTCGACTCGGAATCGACGGTGAACTTGATTGCAGCGGCCATCGATACGATGGCGCCGACAAGACGGTCGGGCGAGCGGAGGCGCTACGCCGGTCGATGGTGGCGCTGATGGACCACGGCAAGTCGCGGGAGCACCCTTCGTGGTCGGCTATGCCGCGCGCAGGCGGTCCAGGGTCGTTTCCCGGTAAATCCGCATCACGAGGAGCGCGCCGGACAGGCCGTCCCAACCCGAGCTGTGACCGACGGTATCAAGTCGGGCAAGGGCGGCCGGTAGTGCCGTGGCATCGCCGCTCAAAATCGACGCCAGGGCGTCGTGCAGCGCGGCAGCACCCAAGCCATCCGCAGCGGCTGCCAGGTGCGCACCGGCAATGTCCGTCGTGCGGTGCGGCACATGTTGGCGCAGGGTGGTCCAGAGCGCATCGCGCTGCCGTTCGCAGCCCAGCATCGCCAGGGCGACCATCGCGCCCCCGAGGACGTCGTCGCCGGAGGGCGTCAGGCCCGGGCCAAGTCCGAGAAGCTCTTCACAACCGGCGAAGTTCGCCGTTCCCGTCTCACGGTCGCGTGCGAGCGCGCACCGTATTCCGTCGGCGAGGCGCAGCGCCGGCCGATGTGCAGCAGCAGCCAGAACGGCAGAGGCCGGGGACGCGTTCGGCCCGTCGATCAGCCCCAACGCGTCCCGGGCGACCGGGCTGTCTCGTGGGCCATCGAATGAATTGAGGCCTGCATCGAGCGTATCGATCGTCCACGATGGCGCTGCCGGCCGCCAGACGGAGGCGCTCCTGCGGGAGACAAGGGCGAAGCCATCAGCGAAGAGAGTGCCGTCGGCGACATGACAGGTTTGCCCAGCCGCGATCGCGAGAGTGCGTGCCGCGGGAGCAAAAAGGGCATTCAATGGACCGGAGCCCAGGGCAGGCGGTCCGAAACAGATCCATCGACCGTCGAGGACCACATAGAAGCTGCGGTCGAATACGGCGCCGACACGACCTTGGGCGCCGTCACGCAGGTTGCGGTCGGCAACGGCGCCCACCTCCCGGAGTCCAAGCGGGATCGTCCGGTCAGACATCGGCAAGGATATGGGTTCCGGTATCGCCGCGGAGCGACGCCATGGCTTCCTCCAAGTGACCGATCACGGCGCGCTCTCCGCCGCCGTCGAGGAAGCGAATGGCCGCTTCCACTTTCGGGCCCATGCTGCCCGGCGGGAAATGTCCCTGGGCGTGAAGCCTTTTCAGCTCGCTCAGCGAGACGCGATCAAGATATTCCTGGTTCGGCGTGCCGAAGTTGATGGCCAGCTTCGGGACGGCCGTCAGTATCATCAGGTGCCTGATGCTCAGCACGTTCGCCATGTGGGCGGAGGTGAGGTCCTTGTCGATGACCGCCGAGACGCCATGCCGGACGCCATTGGGGCCGCGCACCACCGGAATGCCGCCGCCGCCGCCGGCAATGACGATGGTGCCTCGTTTGGCCAGTGCCTCGACGAGCGAGATGTCGACGATGTGACGCGGATGGGGAGACGGGACCACGTGCCGCCACCCGCGGCCGGAGTCCTCCTTCATGCACCAGCCAAGATCTCGTGTCAGCCGATCCGCCTGCTCCCGCGTGAAAAACGGGCCGACCGGCTTCGTTGGTGTCTGGAATGCCGGGTCGAGCGGGTCGACTTCGACCTGCGTGAGAAGGCTCGCCACATGCCGCGGGTTGCCGGTCTCGCGCAGCGCATTCTCGATCGCCTGCATCAGAAGATAGGCGATGCCGCCCTGGCTGTGAGCCACGCAGATATCGAGCGACATCGGCGGTATCTGCTCGCTGGTCAACGCCTGCCGCATCAGGATCTTGCCCACGACGGGACCGTTGCCGTGGGTGACGATCAGCTCGTTGTCGAGTTGCGCCAGCGGCAGCAGAGCCTGGGCCGTGCGCACCGCGACGTCCTTTTGCTCGTCCGAGGTGCCGCGAATATTCTGGGGGTGCGTGGCGTTGCCGCCTATGGCCACAAGGAGCCGCGATGGCAGTTGCTCACGTCCAGCCATTGCCCGCCTCCTAAGCGCCCAACAGCCTCAGCGCCAGCCCGGCGGCAAGCGCGTTCGACGGTGCGACTTGCACACCCGCATTCCTGAGGCTCGCGATTTGCCGCGACCGAACCTGGGGATCGCCCTCCGTTCCGGTCACGGATGCCACCACCGCGATATGGCGGTTCTTCGCTTCGGTCAGCACGGCCGCGACATGACCCGCAGGATCGGCATGCGCGCCGTTGCCGATCACCACGTCGAGCAGGATTACGGCAACGCCGGGCTCGTTGAGAACCTCGCGCACCATCTCGTCACGGGCCGACGGATCGAGCATCGGATGCGGCCGGCCGCGCGTATATTCATCGGCGCCCAGATCGATCATGCGATCGGAGCCGCTGATGCCGGTGTCAATTGCATGCGATCCGGGGGCGGGGGCATTCGATACGACGCGCCGGCCGTGACGTGTGAGCACGAGTTGCGCTTCCGTGCAGAGCGTGCCGCCGCAGAACAGGCCTACGAGGTGTCCAGAGGCGCCTTTTTTGCGGGGGGGAAGGGCAAAATCGGATCCAATCCGCGTTCCATTCAAGGCATCTTCCGCCGCGGCCGTCAAAGTCGGCGCGAAGCTCGCGTTCTTCGGGAGGTCGGCACCGTCGGCGCCCAGGAAGCAGATCGTGAACCGCTTCGCCGATTTCGCGGCCCGCGCCAATACGGTGCGGGCGACTTCCGGGTGTGGCGGCTTGGAGATGAGAACGATGTGGCGCGTCGCCGGATCGGCATCGAGCGCGTCGATGGCCATGATCGTGCTTATCCCGCCGACGCCCAGGCTGAGATCGCGACCGCCGACGCCAATGGCGTGCGAAATGCCGCCACCCGCCTCGCTGATGAGGCTCGTCACCTCCTGGATGCCCGTGCCCGAGGCGCCCACGACACCGATATCGCCGCGCCGGACATGATTGGCGAAGGCGAGCGGCGCGCCATTGATGATGGCTGTCCCGCAGTCGGGCCCCATGACGATGCGGTTGCGCTGTCGGGCCTCCTCCTTGAGCGCCCGTTCCTGATCGATCGCGACGTTGTCGCTGAAAATCATCACGTTGAGGCCGCGATGCAGCGCCTTGCGGGCCTCCGCGGCGGCAAACTCTCCCGGCACCGAGATGAGGACAAGGTTTGCATCCGGGGCGGCCCTGAGCGCGGCGTGAAGCGTTTTCGGCCGCCACGTGGTGGTGCTGCCGGCGGCTGCTGCGCTCGGCTTGTCGAGTTGCGCACGCGCTTCCGCGAGTGCCGCGTCCGCGGCGCTCGGGGTTTCGGCCCGCACGGCCAGGATCAGATCATTGCCGCCAGCGGACGCCGCGGTCGTTGCAAGCAGGCCGGCTTCGGCGAGGATTTTTCTGTTCGCGGGGGTCGCCATCATCAGCGCCGCCTCGATGACCTCCGGCATCGCCGCGATCCGGCGCGACAGCCGCATGAGAGCGACCGAGTCGAGATAGGTTCCCTTGCGCAGCTCATTCAGAACGATGTCGCTCATGACACGCCCAATTTTCCCGCTAGCGCGCGCACCGCGTCGGCAAAGCATGCCAGCGGCGCACGGACGATGCCCGCGCCCACCTGGCCGATGCCGGGCTGTTTGTGTGCGATGCCGGTGTTGATCACAGGTGCGATATTCGAATCGACCACGAGACGGACGTCGATGCCGGTCGGCACGCCGGCGAAGTCGAGCGCGGGGATGCTCCACGCCGGGTTTTCGCCCACCGTGATCTCGCCCATGGATTTCGTATAGATGGCTGCCGACGATGCCGATCCGGCGCCCACGAACCCGATGACGGCCGGCGCAGCTGCCATGGCGAAGCCGCCAAGTCCGATTGTTTCGACAATTGCGGAATCGCCCATGTCGGGGTTTGCGTCGGCCTCGCTGAAGCCGGGAAAGTAGAGGCCCTGCGGCATCTCCACGGGCGCAACGAACCACTGATCGCCGGTCCCGCTCACGCGCACGCCGAAATCGGTGCCGTTTCGGCACATGGCCGTCACAACGGACGAGCCCTCGATGTTGCGCGCAGGATCGGTCATGGCTTTACCCATGGCCATGGCGACGTTGAGGAAGAACTGGTCGTTGCCGCCGATAAAGGCGAACATTTCAGCGAGACGACCGTCGCCTGCCGATGTGCGCGCCAGCCAGGGTGCGATCTCGCGCAAGATGAGGCCCGTGCACGCGAGATTGCGCTGGTGCATCTCGTCGCCCATCGCCAACCCGCGACCGATGAGCGGTTTGAGCGCGATGCCACCCGATGCCTTCAGTGCTTTGCCGACGGCCGGCCCCAGCACATCGCGCAACCAGCCGAGGCGAGCCAGGACTTCGGCGTCATTGCCGCCGAAGCGCATGACCTTGCCCAGCCCCTCGTTCAGCGTGCAGTAGGCCCGGTTTCCGAAACGGCGGTTCTCCACCACCATCACCGGCATCGAGCGTGTCGTCATCCCGGTCATCGGGCCGACGGCACCGAAATGATGGTTGGGTTCGATCGCGACATCGCCCTGCTCGGCCATCGTCCACGCGGCATCGAGATTGCTCGCCCAGCCTTCGAATACGATGGCGCCGGCAATCGCGCCGCGCATGGGGCCGCACATCCTGTCCCACGTGATCGGGGGGCCGGCATGCAGCAGCCGGCGCTCGCGAAGCAGCGGAATGGCCTCGACGGCGGGAATGACGTCGACGAGAACCGGTTCGCCTTCCAGAATCCGCGCGAGGGCTTCGCTATTGGCTTGTTCGATGATTTGCATGGTCCGGCTAGGCGCCCAGTTTCGAGACGAGGTCGGCCAGTTCGGGGTCTCCCTGCGCTGGCGGCGTCCAATCCACCTGAACCACCGCAACGCCGTTGGCGATCAGTTCTTCCGCGAAAGAGGGAAGTCCCACATTGATGATCTTGAACTCGCCGCCGAGCAGCGAACCAAAACCCGCTCCCTTTTCCTGATCTTCTCCCATTGCGCCCTGCCGTCGCTGTTGCGCGTGTCTATGTAAGAAAATACTTACTTATGGCCTCGCATGCAATGCAGCACTGCCGTCCGCGACTTTGCGGTGCTGCCGCTAGGTCTTCTGGCTTCGTGAGCCGTTGGCGCAGGTCCCGCTGTTGGAGGGCCACGCCGTCAGCCACGTGAGGATTACATCTTCGGCATGGCGTCGACGATTTGCGATCCAGGCCGGTGCGGCAAGATCGATGTCGAACATGGCCGATAGGGTGTGGCAGTTCGAAACGTGAAAGTAGCTGAGTGCCGTGATGGACACGTAGAGCTGAACGGGATCGGCATCATCGCGAAAAACACGCTCCGCGCTGCCGCGCCGCAGCAAGTCCGCGATCGACGATACCAAAGGCAGTGTCAACGATTTGATATAACGGGACTTCTTGAGATGCTGCGCGCGCAGCAGGTTCTCGTTGTTGATGAGCGAGATGTAGTCGGGGTGACTGCCGAAGAACTCGAACGTAAAGCGGACTAGGCGGCGCATCCCCTCCGCGGGTCCGAGATCGCCGAGCTTGAGCCGCTGTTCTTCCGCTCTGATCTCGCCGTAGACGCGCTCGAGCACCGCGAGATACAAGCCGGCCTTGTCGCCGAAGTAGTGGTAGAGCAGGCGCATATTGGCCTTCGCGCGCCGCGCGATCACTTCCACGCGGCCGCCCTTGTAGCCATGGCGGCAGAATTCGACCGTGGCCGCGCTAAGGATCGATTCCTTCGAGCGTGCGGGATTGCGCCGCCGAACAGGCGCGTTGGGTCGCGCTCTGGTTCTGACTTGGCTCATGGTCGCCATCTGGTGCTCGAGCTCTAAGGTACTATCCCGGGCGGCAACCCATGGCAGTGATCCGACACGCCGCCCGATGTGGTCAGCCAAATCTTGTCCCGATGTGCCGCGATGTGACTGAGCGCGTTGCGCAATCGGCGCAATCGGTAGGGCTGGCCGACGATATACGGGTGCAGTGCCATTCCCATGACCAGCGGCGCGGCGGCCGACTGCTCCAGCATCTCGTCGAACTGGTCAACGATCATCTGCTCGAACTGTTCGGCCGAATCCTTGCGCGCGACGATGGCGGGTATGTCATTGAGCTCCTGCGGATAAGGCACGGCGAGAACGCGCTTTCCATTGCGCGCGGCGAGCCAGACCGGCTGATCGTCCATGCACCAGTCGAGCACGTAGCTGTAGCCGGCCTCAGCGAGCAGGTCGGGCGTGACATGGCTTTCCGAGATCCACGGGCCCAGCCAGCCCTTGGGCCGCCGGCCTTCTGCCGCCGCGATCACCTCTGTCGTTTCCGCAATAAGCGTGCGCTCGGCCGTTTCGTCGAACCCTCCCTGCCGCTCCGAGTTGGTCCGCCCGTGGCCCAGGACCTCGTCGCCACGGGCCCTGAACGCATCCATCACCTCGGGGCAATAGCTGTAAATGCTCGAGTTGACGAGGACGGAGGCCGGAAGCTGCAGAGAGTTGAAGAGATCGATCAGCCGCCAAACCCCGACACGATTGCCGTAGTCGCGCCAGGAAAAGTTGAGCACGTCGGGATGGTGGCCGCCGGGTGCCAGTTCAGCGCCGAGCCCCTCGCCGAATGCGAAGTGCTCCATGTTCAGCCCGATATAAACGGCAAGCCGTGTCCCGTTCGGCCAAGCGTAGGCTGGTCGATGCTTGATGGCGCTGTAGGAATAGCGTCCGTGCGTGCGCAGCGGTCCTCCGGGGCCTTCGGCCTTCCCCGTCATGCTGCGCTTGCTCCGGGTTTCCGGGCGGCAGGGACCGTATCGCCGCCATCCTCTGCCAGCCCGGCGCGAGCGAGAACAATCTCCGCGCTATCATTCCAGACATCCATCCGGACAATCTTGCCGTCGCTCACCACGAAGCGGTCGACGTAGCGGTTGCCTTCGAACGGCGTGCCGTCAGGCCAGGCGCCATAGAGCGTGCCTGTATTGTAGACAATTGCCTCTTTTGCGGTCGCGCCGGCGACAACATCGGTGCGTTCAAAACGCTTTTTCACCCACGCGTAGCGCTTGGCGTTGAAGCCGGTGCTGCCGCTCGGATCGGAGAAACGCCGTCCGCCCGTGAAAGTAATGCGCACATCGCGCGCCATATATGTGCGCGCCCGATCCGGATCGGGGATCATCGAAGCGTCAAGAAACTCCTCGACGATCCGTGCTGCTTCCGCTTCCCAGTTTGGCATCGTAATTGCTCCCTCACGTTGGCGACTTGACACCATCAGGGGCCTTTGTAAGAAAATGCTTACTTCCGGTCAAATCCACCGTGCTCTGAACGTTGGTAGTGCCTCCGAGCTTCGCAACATCGCGAAGGAGGCGAAACGGGGAGAAACTAACATGCCATACCGCAGTCTCTTTGCAACCGCCGACGTGACGCGTCGCGCGGGGTTGAGCGTCGGCATCGCGCTGATCGCCGCGTCAGTTTTCTCGCCGTCGGTAGAGGCTGCAGACCCGGTCAAGATCGGGCTGGTCACGGCCCTGTCCGGGCAGTCCGCAAGAGCAGGCGAGGCGCTGACACGCGGATTGACGATCGCAATTGACGAGATCAACGCCAAGGGCGGTATTCTCGGCGGGCGCAAGCTCGAGCTCGTGAGCCGCGACGATGAGGCAAATCCTGCAAAAGGCCTGATTGCGGCGCGCGAGCTGGTCCAGCGCGAGAAAGTGGCGGTGCTGTTCGGCGGCCTGGACACGCCGGTCGCTCTCGCCATCGTGCCCTTCATGAACAGCTCGAAGGTCCCCTTCATCGATCCGTGGGCGGCGGGTACAGCCATTACGCACAACGGTGCCAACCCGAACTTCGCGTTCCGCGTTTCCGCCATGGACGTGCTGGTCGACAAGGGCATGGTTCAATATGCAGTGAAGAAGTTTGGCGCCAAAAAGCCCGGCCTGATCCTGGTCAACAATCCCTGGGGCGAGTCGAATGAGAAGGGGCTTCGCGCCGCTTTGAGCGAGGCCAAGATCGAGCCCGCTGGCGTCGAGAAGTTCGAGGGCAACGACGTTGACGTCGTGCCTCAGCTGACCCGCCTGAAGGACGCGGGTGCGGATGCTCTGTTCCTCGTCGGCAATGTCGGCCCCTCGGCGCAGGTGGTGAAGTCGCTTGACCGCATGGGCTGGATGCCGCCGATCGTGTCGCATTGGGGGCCGGCGGGTGGCCGCTTCACGGAGCTCGCAGGACCAAGCGCCAAGAACGTGATCTTCGTCCAGACATATAGCTTCTTCGGCAAGCTCTCGCCTGTCGGCGAGCGGGTCATGGCCGCCCTGAAAGCGAAATACTCCGACATCAAGGGTCCGCAGGACATCACGCCTGCGGTCGGCTATGCCAATGCCTACGACGGTCTGCATCTTGCCGCCATGGCGATCGACAAGGCCGGCAGCACGGACGGCGCGGCCGTCCGCGAGGGCTTCTTTAAAATCGATAGCTACCAGGGCCTGATCAAGACGTACCAGAAGCCGTTCGCGCCGGATAAGCCCGATGCCCTTGGAGCGGACGACTACATTTGGACCCGGTTCGAGGACAACCACATCATTCCGGTCACCAACTAGACAGCTGCCATCGCCAGGCCTGACACGGATAGGGATCGCGCATGACCCTGCTTTCCGCTCTCGTGACGGGCCTGGCGCTCGGCAGCATGTACGGGCTTCTGGCGCTCGGATTTCACGTAACCTACGCCGTCTCCGGCACGGTGAATTTCTCGCAGGGCAGCTCGATGACGTTGGGAGCCGTTCTCGGCTTCTTTCTCATCGTGCTGTGGCGCTGGCCCACGCCACTCGGCATTCCGGCCGTGCTGGCGCTGTGCGCGGTCTACGGCCTCATCGTCGAGCGTTTCGTCGTGCGGCCTTTCGTCGAGAAGGGCTCCGACAACTGGCTGATGGCCACGGTTGCCATAGGCATCGTCCTGGACAATCTGGTGCTCTTCACATTCGGCAAGGAGCCGAGAAGCTTTCCGTCCGTGCTCGCCATGAAGCCGATCCAGATCGCGGAAGGCACCGGCGTCTACCCCTTGCAGCTTGTCATACCCGTGGTCGCCTTTGTGCTGGCCGGGGCGCTGCACATTCTTCTGCGCCGGACCAAGTTCGGCGCGGCCATGCTGGCCGTGGTGCAGAACCCCGACGCCGCGCGCCTCATGGGCATCGATGTGCGCAAGATGATTGCGGCAAGCTACGCGGTATCCGCAGTCCTCGCGGGGATCGCCGGCCTGTTGATTGCGCCGCTGTTCAATGTGTCGTCCGAGATGGGGACGCTTTTCGGCATCAAGGCTTTTGCCGCAGCGATCGTCGGAGGGTTGGGCAGCCCCTGGGGTGTCGTGGTTGCCGGCTTGTGCCTCGGTGTCATCGAAGCCTTCATCACCACTTTCTTCGGTTCGGTCTATACCCAGATCCTCACCTTCGCCGCGGTCATTCTTATCCTTTTCGTACGACCGAACGGATTGCTCGGCCGAGCGGGGGTTAAGAAGGTATGATGGGCATTCTGCGTGCGGCCGTATTCATCGCCCTGTTTGCGGCCGCCATCGCGTACACGATGATCGCCGACAGCTATGCTGTGTTTCTTGTCGCGACCACGGCCCTGACGGCCATCGCCTGCATCGGGCTCAACGTTCTTCTCGGATTGGCAGGGCAAGTGTCGCTGGGCCATGTGGGATTTATGGCCATCGGCGCTTACACAACCACGCTGCTGATGGAGAAAGCCGGTTGGCCGTTTCCGGCTGCCGCGGCAGCCGGTGTGCTCCTGTCTGGCGCTGTCGGCGGCATCCTTGCCATGCCGGCGCTCAGGGTGCGTGGTCCCTATCTCGCAATGATGACCATCGCCTTCGGGTTCATCATCGAGCACGGCACGGTGGAATGGCGGGACCTCACGGGCGGCGGCAATGGCATGATGCTGTCCGTGCCCTCGACGCTGCTCGGCATGCCGCTCACCGAGCGCGGACTTGCGATCCTCGGCGTCTGTCTGGTTGGCATTTCCCTGATCCTTTTCGATCGGCTGAAAGCCAGCGGCTGGGGTTATGCGATGCGCGCCGCCCGCGATTCCGAGACCGCGGCGCGGTCGATCGGCATCGATCTTGTCCATGTTCGGACGGCGGCTTTTGTGATCTCCGCCGGCGCGGCCGCCGTAGCGGGTGCTCTGTTCGCGCCTCTCAACAGCTACATCAGCCCCAGTTCATTTCCGTTTCTCCAGTCGATCCTCTTCCTGCTCGCCGTCATGGTCGGCGGCGCCGGTACCACGTTCGGCCCTGTGATCGGCGCGGCGGTGGTGGTGGTCCTGCCCGAGATGCTGGCGGGCCTTGCGGAGTATCGGCTGCTGATCTTCGGTGCATTGCTGTTTGCGGTGCTGCGCCTCGCGCCTGCGGGGATCGCCGGCCTCATTGAGGGGCTGTTTCGACGCGTGGGAGAGGGCGCCGCGGCTCCGCCGCCACGAGCGGATATCGCGTCGGTCTTGCAGCCCCGGGGGGATCGCAGCAACGCACTGGATGTGAAAGGGCTCTCCATCGCCTTTGGCGGGGTGCGGGCCGTAGAACAGGTCTCGTTCATCGCGGCGTCCGGCGGTGTGACGAGCATCATCGGCCCGAACGGAGCCGGCAAGACCAGTGCTCTCAACCTGTTGTGCGGATTTTATCGTCCTGACGCGGGCACGGTGGTGCTGGGTGATGCCGACATCACCGGCTTGTCCTCTCACGCTCTGGCGCGGCGGGGCCTGGCGCGAACCTTCCAGACGACACAGCTCTTCGGCAGTCTCAGCGCGCTTGAAAATGTCATGCTCGCCGCCCGTCGGGGTCGTCTCGGCGGGCTCATCAGTCCTCTCGCGCGCGGCAGCGGGCCGCAGAGCGCTCTGGCAGGCGCCGCCTCGCTGCTTGCCTTTGTGGGCGCCGAGCGCTCCGCCGGCCGTCTTGCCTCCGCGCTTCCGCACGGCGAGAAGCGCCTCGTTGAAATCGCACGCGCGCTGGCGCTTCGCCCGCAGGTTCTCTTGCTGGACGAGCCGGCAGCCGGTCTGTCGCAATCGGACAAGCAGGGTCTGGTCGCTCTGCTGCGTCGCATTGCGGACCTCGGCATCACCGTGATCCTCATCGAGCACGACATGGGCCTCGTCATGTCGCTGTCGGACCACATCATCGTGCTCGACGCCGGACGCCTTATCGCCGATGGGACGCCGGACGTCGTGCGTGCCAGCCCGGCAGTGCGGAAGGCATACCTCGGCGAGACAGGGCAGGCGCGAAAGGCCGTACGTGCGGCTCGCGCAGATGCAACTCCGGTGACGCGGCTCGAAGCCAGGGCGCTCTCGGCCGGCTATGGCGCCTCGTCCGTAATTTCCGACATCGCGATCGCAGTGGGCGAGGGCGAGGCGGTGGCGGTTCTCGGCACGAACGGCGCGGGTAAGACGACGCTGCTGCGCGCGCTCGCGGGCCTGCAGCCGCCGTCGGCAACCGGCGCCGTCTATCTCAAGGGGCAGGCCGTACAGGGTCTCGAAGCCCATCATCGGGCGAGGGCCGGATTGGTTCTGGTGCCCGAGGGACGGCAGGTCTTCCCCGAGCTTACAGTGCTCGACAACCTGCAGCTGGGAGCCTATGCCCGCTCCGGCGATCATGCCGGCGAGATCGAAGCCATGCTGCAACTCTTTCCGAGGTTGCGGGAGCGGCTTCATCAGCAGGCGGGCCTGCTGTCGGGCGGCGAGCAGCAGATGCTTGCGGTCGCACGCGGTTACCTCACGGCACCATCAATCCTCATGCTCGACGAACCGTCGCTCGGTCTCGCGCCGCTCGCGGCGGAGGAGCTTTTTGCCTCGCTTGCCGCGCTGCGCGAGAAAGGCACGACGCTCCTGGTGGTCGACCAGCTCGCCGGCCATGCCCTTGCGTTGTCCGACCGCGCCTATGTGCTGGAAGGCGGTGTGGTTGCGAAGTCTGGGCCATCTGCAGATCTCGCGCAGGATCCGGCCCTTGAGCAAGCCTACCTCGGTGCGGCCAGCCCGCCACTGCAGCGGGCCACGTGAAGTCCGAAAGTCCGGCGCTACCGGTTTTGCGGAGACGCGGCGGCGTTCTCCGTCAGCCCATCCGGTGCGGCAGCCAGAGAATGATCTGCGGAAAGATGACCATGATCGCGATCGCGATCAGGTGCGCGAGGAAGTGTGGGTAGGTGCCGCGGAAAACCTCGCTTACGGGACGGCCGGAATAGCGCGCGACCACATAGCAGTTGAGGCCGATCGGCGGCGTGATCATGCCGACTTCGGCCGTTACGATCTTGATCACGCCGAACCACAGCGGATCGAAGCCGAGCGATTTGATCAAGGGGATGACGATCGGCACGGTCAGCACCAGGATCGCGATCTGGTCCATGAAAGAGCCGAGGACGATATATACGGCAAGGATCATCGTGATGATGATCCAGCGCGAAACGTCCAGGCTGCCGACCCAGGACACGAGATCCTGGGTGACGTGGGTCAGAGTGAAGAAATAGCCGAAGATGCTGGCGCCGAGCAGGATCATGGCGATCATGCAGCTTCCCTGGGCCGCCCTGCGCAGCGCGGCATAAATGCCTGTCAGCGTCGCCTTGCCGGACCAGATCGTCAAAATGAATGCGCCGAACGCACCAAGCGCGGAGGCCTCGGTTGGCGTGGCGATGCCGGTGTAGATCACGCCGGTGACCATGCCGAACAGGATCAGCATCGGCCCCACGACTTTGAGCTGCCGGAGCTTCTCGACCATCGGGACGCGTGGCGCCGGCGGTGCGCGTGATGGATCGGTGACCGCCAGCAGCCAGACCGTGGCCATGATCGTAAAAGTGACAAGGATGCCAGGTATCACGCCGCCGATCAGAAGCTGGCCGATGTTGACTTCGGCCAGCAGCCCGAAAATGACGAGCGCGACGCTTGGTGGGATGAGCATGGCGAGCGTGCCCGAGATGGCGACAACGCCCGCCGCCATCTTCGGCTCGTAGCCCTGCTTCAGCATCGCCGGCAGGCTGGTCGACGACAGGGTGGCCGCCGACGCGGTGCTGGTGCCGCAGATGGCGCCGAATCCGGCGCCAGCGAGAGCTGTTGCCATGCCGAGCCCACCGGGTACTCGGCCCACCCAGGCGGCGGTCGCCTTGAAAAGATCGTCGGCAATGCCGCTGAGGAGAACGAACTCCGCCATCAGCAGGAACATCGGGAGTGTGATGAGCTCGTAGGGGCTGACGGCCGAGAGCGGGGTCGTTGCCAGAACGCCC
>JBFWWW010000086.1:0-14723 GCA_050245975.1 Hyphomicrobiaceae bacterium | reverse complement strand
GTGATGGGGATCGTATCGGCGATCTCGATGCCGTCCGGGCCGATGCGGCAGGTGAGCGCCAGGGCCTCGATGCCGGCGGCGACGGCGGCATCGAACGCCAGCCCGTAGGCGGGATCGACGTCGCGCGCGAGGCTGAAGGTCTCAGGGTCGCCGCGCTGGATCAGGTAAACCATCATGGCCCGGTGCCCCTGGCGCACCATGTCGGCCAGCTCTCCCAGGTGGCGGGTGCCGCGTTCCGTCACGCTGTCGGGAAACTCCGCCAGGCCGGACCGCCGCGCCATGTGCACGTTCTTGATCTCGACGTAGCACCGCCCCCTGGCGGGATGGGACAGCAGGATGTCGATGCGGCTGTTGCGGCCGTATTTCTGCTCGCGCTTCAGCTCCGGGTAGCCCGCGAGCGAAGGGATCAACCCCGCCGTCAGGGCCTCGGTGACGATGCGGTTGGGCAACATGGTGTTGATGCCGACCAGCACCGGTCCGGCGCCGAGGTCGGTCTCGACCAGCTCCCAGGTGTGGGCGTATTTCCGCGTCGGACTGCTGCTGTGGGAAATCCAGATGCGCGCGCCCGGCGTCGTGAGGCCGTGCATCGACCCGGTGTTCGGGCAGGTGACCGTCAGGACGCGCCCGTCATCGAGGCGGACGTCGGCGAGGAAGCGCTTGTAGCGCTGGATCAGAGTGGCGGGAATCAAGGGTGCGGGAAAGCGCATGGCGCAAGTCTAGGCGAGGGGCAGGGCCAGGGAAATACCGCGCATCACCGCCTGCTCTTGCGCTTTTTCGGGGCGATGCCTAGACAACAGGACGGCGCAGGAGAGCACGGGGAAGAGGATGGACAGCGTCGATGCCCGGTTCGGCCCCGAAAAGCCGTTCGGCTCCTTTGCGCCGGGGCCGCTGCAGGCGTCGCTGATCGCGCTCGGGCAGCGCATGCCGGACGGATGGGCCGGCCGGCGGGGCGCCTCGTTCATCCGCTCGCTGCTGAAGCGCATCTCGGACGTGCCCGTCGATGCGGTGCGCCTGGGCAGCCGCATGCGGCTCTATCCGCGCGGCAATGCCAGCGAGAAGCGGCTGATGGTGTCGCCGCAGTTCTTCGATCCGCGCGAGCTCGACCTGCTGCAACGGTTCCTGACGCCGGATTTCGTGTTCATCGACATCGGCGCCAACGCCGGCGCCTACACGCTGTTCGTCGCCAGCCGCACCGGCAGCGGCGCGCGCATCATCGCGGTCGAGCCGCATCCGGGCGCGCGCGAGCGGCTCACCTGCAATCTCGCGCTCAACGGGCTGCAGTGGGTGTCGGTGGCGCCGGTGGCGCTGGGGGATGCGCCGGGCCAGATCGACCTGCACATCAACGAGCGCAACATGGGCTCCACCTCGGCCAATGCACAGTGGGAGCCCGACATGCCGCGCCGCGTCATCAGCGTGCGCTGCGAGACGCTGCTCGATCTCGTGCGCAGCCACGGGCTGGAGCGGATCGATGCCGTCAAGGCCGACGTCGAGGGGCTGGAGGATCGCATCCTGCTGCCGTTCCTCGAGGCGGCGCCGCCGGCGCTCAGGCCGCGGCTGCTCATCGTCGAGGACGGGCGCCGGGCGTGGCAGCGCGATCTGCCCGGCGAGCTGATGTCTCTGGGGTACCGCGCGGTGCTGTCGACCGGCGGCAATCTGGCTTTCGAACGCACGGCGCAAGGACACGTCGCATGACGCAAGAGGCTGCCAAAGTCGTCACCGCCGCGCTGCTCGTGATCGGCGACGAAATCCTGTCGGGACGGACCAAGGACAAGAACATCGGCTACATCGCCGACCACATGACGGCGATCGGCATCAGGCTCAAGGAGGTGCGCATCGTCGCCGACGAGGAAGGCGAGATCGTCGCGGCGATCAACGCGCTGCGGGCGCGCAACGACTATGTCTTCACCACCGGCGGCATCGGCCCGACGCACGACGACATCACGGCCGACAGCGTGGCCAAGGCGTTCGGCGTCGGCATCGACGTCGATCCGCGCGCGCTGGCGCTGATGAAGCCCTATTACGAGAAGCGGGTCCTGGAGCTGACGCCGGCGCGGCTGCGCATGGCGCGCATCCCCTTCGGGGCGGAGCTGGTGGAGAACCGGCTGTCCATCGCGCCGGGGTTCCGGATGGACAACGTCATCGTCATGGCGGGCGTGCCGAGCGTCATGCAGGTGATGCTGGACGCGGTGACGCCGACGCTGAGGACGGGGGCGAAGATGCTGTCGGCGACGATCGACCTGTCGCGGCCCGAGGGCGAGATCGCCATGCTGTTCGAGGCGCACCAGAAGCTCTATCCGGACGTGCCCATGGGGTCCTATCCCTTCTTCCGCGACGGCAGGCCGGGGACGCAGCTCGTGCTGCGCTCGACGGATGCCGCGCGGCTCGTCGAGGCCGAGGCGGGCCTGCGTGCAAAACTCGCAGAAAAGAACTGGCTGTAGGTTTCCCCGCAGCGCCATATGGCCGCAGCGGCGTGCCCCATTTCAGCCCCGCCCGGGTTGTGAAAGGGGCTGCAGAGACGGCGCGCGCCTCGGGCGGCGCTGATTTCTCAAGCAACGAATAGGGTTAGGCCGGCAACCTGCGGCCGTCCCTCAAGCGCGGTCACGTCGCGGCGCCTGCGTCCGGCGTTAACCAGTGCTGTTGCAACTCGTCGACGGCCGGAACCGATCCGGGCTTTCCACGCTCCATGAGGTGCCGGGAGCCTCCGGAGCGATCCGGAGCGCACAGGCGGACGGACCGGCAGCCTCAGTTTTCGGGCCAATCAGAAGGGTACACATCATGCGCATTTCGAAAGCCCGCGCGCGGCGCGCGGGGCGGGCGGGCGCGTTGCGTCTCGCGTCCATTCCCCTGGCTGCGGCCGCCGTGCTGCTGGCCGCACCGGTCGCCGGCGCCAAGACGCCGGGCAAGACCTATTGCTTCGGCGGCACATGCCATCGCGTGAAGACCATCGCGGAGACGCGCGCGGCGGTGGGGCGCACGACGGCGGTGAAGGCGTCCTACTACGACGACGCGCGCCATGACCGCTACAACCCCTCGAACCTGACGTCGTCGGGCGAATATTTCCGCGCCGGGCGCGCCGACAACGTCGCAAGCCCCATCTACCCGGACGGCACCAAGCTGCTGGTCTGGAACCCGGCCAACCGCAAGGCGGCGATGGTGAGGGTCAACAACGCGGGTCCCTACAAGGGCAACCGCACCCTCGATCTGTCGCGCGCGACGGCCGACAAGCTCGGTATCACGCATCGCGGCGTCGCGACGCTGCACGTGCGCGTCGTCGCCGCGCCGACGCAGGCGGAGGCGTCCTACCGCAAGGGCCGCACCTATGCGGCGGTGCCGGGATTCCTCGGTATCTTCCAGAGCATCGACATGGCCATGGCCGACATCGGCCGGGCGCTGGGCCTGCCGTCGGCAGGGGCGGCGGTCGCGTCGGCCGAGCCCGAGCGGACGGCAAAGCCCGGCCAGCGCGCGCCGCAGGCCGTCGCGCGGGCCGAGCGGACAGCACCCGTGCGGACGGCCCAGCTGGCACCGAACGAGCCCGAGCAGCCGGCCGCCGCGAGCGCGCCGGTTGCAGGCCAGACTGTCGCAAGCCAGGCCGTCGCAAGCCAGGCTGTCGCGGCGGCAGCGCCCGCAGCCGGGCCGAAGCGGACGGCGAAGGCGAAGCCGGCGCGGCGCATCGAGGTCGCGGCAAAGACGGAGCCGCGGCGCGCGAAGCCCCGGGTCGCGGCCGCCGTGCGCACGGCGCGGGCGCCGCAGCGCGCCGAGCGGCGGGCCGTGCGGGTCGCCGATGCGCGGGCCGGGTCGACGAAGCTGCAGCGCGAGGAGCAGGCGGACCGCCGGGCGGCAGCGCGCCAGACCGAGGCGGCGCCCGAGCGGCGCATCGCCTCGGTGGACGGCGACAATCCGCCGGCCTGGTTCAGGGTGGCGATGCGATCGGGCGCGCAGCGCTGACCGACGCAATCAAAGCAAGCGGGCCCCGAGAGGGGCCCGTTTCATTTCGGCGCCAGCCTCGCGGCCGGGTCTTCAGGTCTTGGTTTCTCAGGTCTCGGTTTCTCAGGTCTTGGTTTCTCAGGTCTTGGCGACCGACGCCTCGGGCGTGAGGGAGAGCTGCGGCGCGGCCGGCCGGTCGGGGATGTCGATGCCGTCCGGGAACAGACCGTAGGTGTTGTCGAGCACGTCGAGGAACATGGCGACGAGGTCGAGCAGCGTGCCGAGCCGGATGCGGCCGGCGATCAGGTAGTCCTCCGTCGCCGCCAGCATCGAACGGCCCTCGAAGGCGGCCGCGTCCGGCGACACGAGCCCGCGGCTGCGCAGGAAGGCGAGCGCCGCGTCGCCGGTGTTGAACATGGTCTCGTTGCGGTTGCGGATTTCCTCCACCGCGTCGACGAGCGTGTGCGTGCCGCTGAGGAACAGGCCGATGAGCGGCTTCAGGCCCGGCTCGAGCTTGCGCGTTTCCTCAGCGCGGCGGCGCGCCTGCAGGAGGCGGGACGTCACCGTAAGCTCGAAGGCGCGCACGCGATCGACGAACTGGCGCAGATCGCGGTTCTGGCGCAGCAGCATCGAGATGGTCTGGCGCCCGTCGGAGGGCAGCAGCGCAACCTGCTCGGCCAGAAGATCCTCGCCCGCGGCCAGCGCGGCATCGAGATGGTCCGTCAGCAGATAGAGACTTGGATGCGGTCCCGCCGGAAGCGTCACCATGATGGAATCCCCGCTGTTCTGGCAGGGGCCGCGGTTTCCCGCCCGCGGCCGCTGCGCACGGGTCCATCAAGGCTGATTCGTTCGGCCGGACAAAGTCATGCAAGACGGTTTTTCATCGTCATGCACCGGTCCGAGGCCGAACGGACGGAACCGGGGTCAGGCCGCGACGGCGGACTGCGGCTCCGGCTGCGCCTCGACGGCGGAGGTGGTGAGCCGCTCGACGACGCGGCGCGCCTCGTCCTCGCTGGCGTAATAGCCGACCAGCTCGGACAGGCTGTCCTTGGCTGCGCGCCGTGTTACGGCGCAATGGCCGGTGGGATAACGGACAAGTTCGTAGGTCGCCAGTTCCATCGTCTGCCCCCGCTGTGAAAGACCGCGACGCCCTCTGTACTCTCCGGCGGCCTGCAGTCCACTGCGCAGGCCGCCGCTTTATGTCCGATCAGCCTTCGGCTGTCACGAGCATCCGCTCGTCGAGCCGCAAGTGTCGCACTTGAGGCACGTGCCGTTGCGGACCAGTGTGAAATTTCCGCATTCCCGGCAGTCCTCGCCCTCGTAGCCCTTCACGCGGGCCTCCGCGATCCGGTCGGCCTCCGGCCGTTCCTTGATGGCCAGGTTGCCCTCGGTGGCGGTGGCCGGGGCTTCCGCCGGCTGGCGCATGGTGAGGGAGGAGAGGCCCGGGCCGGCGGACGGCGCCGGCGCGAAGGCGGCCGACAGGTCCTTCTGGATGGCGACGGCACCGGAGACGTTGCCGACACCGCGCGAGCCCAGATGCGTCACCAGCGACCCGCGCACCAGACCGCGCGACACGAAACGCTGCGGCGGGGCAGGCGGCGGGGCGTCCGCCTCCATCTCCTCGTCCGAGGAGCCCAGACCGGTGTTGACGATCTCGGACGGGTCGACATGGGCGAGATCGTTGCGCTCCAGGTACGACACGGCCAGCTCGCGGAAGATGTAGTCGAGGATCGACGTCGCGTTCTTGATCGTCTCGTTGCCCTGGACGAGGCCGGCGGGCTCGAAGCGGGTGAACGTGAAGGCGTCGACGTATTCCTCGAGCGGCACGCCGTATTGCAGGCCGAGCGAGATGCCGATGGCGAAGTTGTTCATCAGCGAGCGGAAGGCGGCGCCCTCCTTGTGCATGTCGATGAAAATCTCGCCGAGGCGGCCGTCCTCGTATTCGCCGGTGCGCAGGTAGACCTTGTGTCCGCCCACCGATGCCTTCTGCGTGTAGCCCTTGCGGCGGCCCGGCAGCTTCTCGCGCGCCCGCTCGCGGACACGCTCGACGATGCGCTCCACGATCCGCTCGGCCGCGACGTTGGCGCGGCCGACGGCCGGCTTGTCGCCCATGAGCTGCTCGGCGATCTCCTCCTGCTCGTCCTCGTCATCGGACAGAAGCTGGGAGTTGAGCGGCTGCGACAGCTTCGAGCCGTCGCGATAGAGCGCGTTGGCCTTGAGCGCGAGGCGCCAGGACAGAGTGTAGGCCGCCTTGCAGTCCTCCACCGTCGCGTCGTTGGGCATGTTGATGGTCTTCGAGATGGCGCCGGAGATGAACGGCTGGCTCGCGGCCATCATGCGGATGTGGCTTTCCACCGACAGGAAGCGCCTGCCCTTGCGGCCGCACGGGTTGGCGCAGTCGAACACGGGCAGGTGCTGCGGCTTGAGGTGCGGCGCGCCTTCCAGCGTCATCGCCCCGCAGGCATGCTCGTTGGCGGCCTCGACCTCCTTCCTGGTGAAGCCCAGGTGGGACAGCAGGTCGAAGGACGGATCGTTGAGCTTCTCGGCCGGGATGCCGAGCTTCGCGGTGAGGAACTCCTCGCCCAGCGTCCACTTGTTGAAGGCGAACTTGATGTCGAAGGCGGTCTTGAGGGCGCCCTCGAGCTTCTCGAGCACGTCGGGCGTGAAGCCCTTCGCCGTCAGCGTGGCGTGGTTGATGCCCGGCGCCTGACGCAGCGAGCCGTGGCCCACGGCGTAGGCCTCCATCTCGGCGATGTCGGCTTCGCGGTAGCCGAGCGTGCGCAGAGCCTCGGGCACGGCCTGGTTGATGATCTTGAAGTAGCCGCCGCCGGCCAGCTTCTTGAACTTCACCAGCGCGAAGTCGGGCTCGATGCCGGTGGTGTCGCAATCCATCACCAGACCGATGGTGCCGGTCGGCGCGATCACCGTGGCCTGCGCGTTGCGCATGCCGTGGGCCTGGCCGAGCTCGATGGCGCGATCCCACGCGCGCCGCGCGGCATCGACGAGCCGCGTATCGGGGCAGGCCGCCGCGTCGAGCGGGACCGGGTTGGTGGCGAGCTTCTCGTAGCCTTCCGTCTGGCCGTAGGCGGCGCGGCGGTGGTTGCGGATCACGCGCAGCATGTCGCCGGCGTTCTCCTCATAGCCCGGGAAGGGGCCGAGCTCGCGCGCCATCTCCGCGCTCGTCGCGTAGGAGACGCCCGTCATGATGGCCGAGATGGCGCCGCAGATGGCGCGGCCCTCGGCGCTGTCGTAGGCGATGCCGCTCGCCATCAGCAGGCCGCCGATGTTGGCAAAGCCCAGCCCCAGCGTGCGGTAGCGGTAGGACAGCTCGGCGATCTGGCGCGAGGGGAACTGCGCCATGAGCACGGAGATCTCGAGCACGATGGTCCACAGGCGGCACGAATGCTCGAAGGCGCCGACGTCGAAGGCCTTGTCGGGCCCGCGGAACAGCATGAGGTTCAGCGAGGCGAGATTGCACGCCGTGTCGTCGAGGAACATGTACTCCGAGCACGGGTTGGAGGCGCGGATCGGCCCCGACTTCGGGCAGGTGTGCCAGTCGTTGATGGTGGTGTGGAACTGGATGCCCGGATCGGCGGAGGCCCAGGCGGCATAGCCGATCTGCTCCCACAGCTT
The DNA here is from genome assembly GCA_050245975.1 of Hyphomicrobiaceae bacterium. Taxonomy (GTDB): domain Bacteria; phylum Pseudomonadota; class Alphaproteobacteria; order Rhizobiales; family Hyphomicrobiaceae; genus JBFWWW01. Next base: position 7,166 of record JBFWWW010000086.1, on the reverse strand, counting down.
GCGGGCCTTGAGCGTCTTCAGCACCTTGTCCGACGTGCGGGCGGTGAGGTTCCAGTCGCCGTCGGCTTCCACCGCGTTGAGGAAGTCGTCGGTGACGCGCACCGAGTTGTTGGAGTTCTGGCCCGAGACGGTGAGGTAGGCCTCGCTGTCCCAGTCGGTGTCGTAGATGGTGAAGTCGAGATCCTTGGCGCCCTGGCGCGCGGACTGGATGACGCGGCGCACGTAGTTGTCTGGCACCATGTCGCGGCGCGCCTCCTTGATGGCGCGCTTGAGGGACGGGTTCTTGGCGGGATCGAAGCAGTCCTCGCCGTCGCCCTCGCAGTTCAGGCAGGCCTTGAGCACGGCCTTGAGGCGCGCGCGGCAGATCTTGGAGCCGGTGACGAGGGAGGCGACCTTCTGTTCCTCCTTCACCTTCCAGTTGATGTAGGCCTCGATGTCGGGATGATCGACGTCGACCACCACCATCTTGGCGGCGCGGCGCGTGGTGCCGCCCGACTTGATGGCGCCGGCGGCGCGGTCGCCGATCTTGAGGAAGCTCATCAGGCCGGACGACTTGCCGCCGCCCGACAGGCGCTCGTTCTCCGCGCGCAGGCGGGAGAAGTTGGAGCCGGTGCCCGAGCCGTACTTGAAGAGGCGCGCCTCGCGCACCCACAGGTCCATGATGCCGTTCTCGCCGACGAGGTCGTCCTCGATCGACTGGATGAAGCAGGCATGCGGCTGCGGATGCTCGTAGGCCGACTGCGAGCGCGTGAGCTGGCCGGTCTGGTGGTCGACGTAGTAGTGGCCCTGGCTGGGCCCGTCGATGCCGTAGGCCCAGTGCAGGCCGGTGTTGAACCACTGCGGGCTGTTGGGGGCGCCGTACTGCATCGCCAGCATGTAGCGGTGCTCGTCATAGAAGGCGCGCGCGTCGTCCTCGGTGGTGAAATAGCCGCCCTTCCAGCCCCAATAGGTCCAGGTGCCGGCAAGGCGGTCGAACACCTGGCGCGCGTCCGTCTCGCCGGCGAAGCGCTCGGCCTCGGGCAGGTCGGCCAGCGCGCGCTCGTCGGGGACCGAGCGCCACAGCCACGACGGGACCTGCGTCTCCTCGACGCGGCGCAGCTTCCTGGGCACGCCCGCCTTGCGGAAATACTTCTGCGCCAGGATGTCGGCGGCCACCTGGCTCCAGTGCTCGGGGACGTAGAAGTTTTCCAGTCGGAAGACGGTCGAGCCGTCCGGATTGCGAATTTCGGACGTGGCGCGGCGGAAGGGGATCCTCTCGTAGGAGGACTTGCCCGCTTCGGTGAACCGCCGTGTGATCTTCATCGTTATCCCCGCGTGTTTTTCTAGGGGCGCGCGCATCGAGCGCCGGCGCCGTGATGCAAATTGTCCCTCAAGCGAACGCGGCGCCGCATGCACCGCGGGTACGCACCGGTACGCCGCCAAACGCAGACAATCGGTCGCTCCAAGGCGCCCGGGGCAGGCCCGAGCCGTCCTGGATGCGGACTGAACGCGTACCGGAACGCGCGACGTGAACAGGGTTGGACGCAGACGTGCAGAAACAACACACAACAAGATCCGCCGACGAAGCTCTTCTTCTTCGTCCCGGCCGGCGCCTGCCGGCCGCATCGCCCCGGAAGGCTTGCGATGGCTCGGATGGAAGGCGAAATGCGCGAGAACGGTGCCGCCTTCGTGAGGTCATAGTTAGGGCGATTCGTCGCCCTCGTCACGACCCGTTGTGGGTGGTAGGTCGCACTCCATACTAGATGTAGATGCGAGGGGAATCTGGGTGGAACCTGTGGATGGTTCCGCCGGCATCGCCCGCCAATGGCCGGAGTTGGCCCTGCCGCGGCGATCGGAATGGTGGCAGGCGGCAGCGATATCGGACGACGAAAGAAGCTTAGTGCGATTCCGGACGGCCTCGGTGTGGCCCTTATGCCGCTCATCCGGCGTTGCTGGACAGCATCGGGCGCGAATGTCATAAGCCCTGCACGCAGCCGTTGCGCGCGGTGCGGCGCGCCTCAACGACAAAGCCGGAGCTCATGGGAATTTTCAGCGAGCTTTTCATCTGGTGGGACGGTAACACGCTGTCCAACCGCATCTACACCGCCCTGCGCGGCCGCCATGTCGGATCGGATTCGCTCGGCAATACCTACTACGTGCAGTCGAAAGGCGTGGGGCCGCTCGGCGTGCCGCGCCGGTGGGTGATCTACGCCTCGCTGGCGGAGGCTTCGCAAGTGCCGCCGGAGTGGCATGGCTGGCTGCACTACACCGTCGATGAGCCGCCGACAGCCGAGCGCTATGAACCCAAGCCGTGGCAAAAGCCGCATCGTCCGAACATGACCGGGACGCCGGATGCCTATCGTCCGAGCGGGTCCATCCTGTCAGCCGGCCGGCGTCCGGCCGCAACTGGCGACTACAAGCCCTGGCGTCCCACCTGAGGGCGCGGTCAATTCCGCTGTGCGTCATGGTTGCGCCACCATTGCGGATCACCTACGCACGAGCGAATTTCTTCGCCTGACCAATTGACTGCAGTGCGCTTCCGCATGGTTCCGACACCGATCGACAGTGTTTGCATCGACAGTGCTTGCGATGCAGCCGCGCCCGCGATTTGCCGGTGCGCGCGCTGGATTTCGGGCCTGGTCGTCACACTCGCGGTGTTGACGGGGTTTGGCGCACCGGCCGCCGCGCAGCGCATCGAGAACGGCAAGGCCGTGTTCGCGGCACTCGACAAGGTCACGGCTCAGATCACCAAGCTGTCGGTGCCGATCAACCAGACGGTGACGTTCGGCGCGCTGAAGGTCACGCCCAGGGCTTGTTATACGCGCGATCCGAGCGAGCCGCCCAAGACCACCGGGTTTGTCGAAGTCGACGAGACGATGCTCGAGGGCAAGGAAAAGCGCCTGTTCACGGGATGGATGTTTGCGGAAAGCCCGGGGCTCAACGCGGTCGAACATCCCGTCTATGATGTGTGGCTGACCGATTGCGCCGATCCGAAGACGGTGACCACGACGCGCGGGCCTTCGGCGCGCGGCTCGACGGAGCCTGGTGCCGGTACAGGGCAAGACGGCGATCCGTTGCTGCGCCGGCGCCGGCCGCCGCGCTGACACGCGCCGCCTTCATCATCCTCACCATAACACCTAGCGCCGGGATGCGTGCGCGGCCGCGATGATGGCCAGCACCTCGGCAGCGGCCGCGTCCGGACTCAGGCGCAGAAAGTCGCCCTGCCGAGCCAGCGCGGCGTCAAGTGTCGTCTGGAAGGTACCGCGATCGATCTCGATGGTGCCGAACTGGGTCAGATGATCGGTGACGAACTGCGTGTCGAGCAGCGTGAACCCGCCATGGATCAGCCGCGCGCACAGGTAGACGAGCGCGGCCTTGCTGGCATCGCGCATCGTGCTGAACATGCTCTCGCCGAAAAAAGCGCCGCCGAGCGCCACGCCGTAGAGGCCGCCCACCAGCGCGCCCTCCTTCCAGGCTTCGACCGTGTGGCAGTAGCCCATGTCGAACAGCCGGCCGTAGAGCTGGCGGATCTGGGTGTTGATCCAGGTGCTGGTGCGCCCCGGCCGCGCGGCCGCGCAGCCGTCGATGACGGCATCGAAATCGCTGTCGACGCGCATGTCGAAAACACCCTGGCGCAGGGTGCGGGCAAGCCGCCGCGGCACGTGCACGTCGTCGAGGGGGAGGATGCCGCGGTTCTGCGGCTCGATCCAGAAGAGCGCGGTTTCCTCGGCACTCTCCGCCATCGGAAAGATGCCGCAGCTGTAGGCCTTGAGCAGGACCTGCGGCGTGATCTCGATCGCGATGTCGTCACGTGACGCCATTTGCGGCTGTCCCGTCGTTGGAAGCGCGGATCAAACCCTGGCACAGGATTATGTTTTTTGCAGGTGCTTTTCCAGCCAGTGGATGTCGTAGATGCCGTTGGCGATGTCCGGCTCGGCCACGAGTTCGGAAAACAGCGGGATCGTCGTCTCTATGCCGTCGATCACGAACTCTGACAGACAGCGCTTCAGTCGCATCAGGCACTCGTTGCGGTTCTTGCCGTGAACGATGAGCTTGCCGATCAGGCTGTCGTAGTTGGGCGGGATTTTATAGCCCTGGTAGACGCCCGAATCGACGCGCACGCCAAGGCCTCCGGGCGGGTGCCAGTAGGTGATCTTGCCGGGCGACGGGCGGAAGGTGCGCGGGTTCTCGGCATTGATGCGGCACTCGATGGCGTGCCCCGAGAAGGTTACCTCGTCCTGCGTCAGGCTGAGCGGCATGCCGGCCGCGATGCGGATCTGCTCGATGACGAGATCGAGCCCGGTGATCATCTCGGTGACAGGGTGCTCGACCTGCAGGCGCGTGTTCATCTCGATGAAATAGAACTCGCCGTCCTCGTAGAGGAACTCCACCGTCCCCGCGCCGCGATACTTGAGCTTCTGCATGGCGCGCGCGACGGTCATGCCGATCCGGCGGCGCTGCTCGGCGTTGAGGGCCGGCGAAGGCGCCTCCTCCCACACCTTCTGATGCCGCCGCTGCAGGGAGCAGTCGCGTTCGCCAAGATGGATCGCATTGCCCTTGCCGTCGCCGAACACCTGGATCTCGATGTGGCGCGGCTTGGTCAGGTATTTCTCCAGGTAGACGGCGTCATCGCCGAAAGCCGCCTTGGCCTCCGCGCGTGCCGTCGAAAGCGCGCTTTCGAGGTCGGCGGCGGTGACCGCGACCTTCATGCCGCGCCCGCCACCGCCGGCTGCCGCCTTGACGAGAACGGGATAGCCCATCTGCTTGGCGATGCCCTGTGCCTGCTCGAGGCTGGTGACGGCGCCCGCTGAGCCCGGAACGACGGGAATGCCGAGCCGCTTCGCGGTTTCCTTGGCCTCGATCTTGTCGCCCATGATCCGGATGTGCTCGGACGTGGGGCCGATGAAGGTGATGTTGTGCTCTTCGAGAATTTCCGCGAAGCGGGCGTTCTCGGACAGGAAGCCGTAGCCGGGATGAATGGCGTCGGCGCCCGTGATCTCACAGGCCGCGAGAAGGCGCGGAATATTGAGGTAGCTTTCGGCGGCCGGCGGCGGGCCGATGCAGACGCTTTCGTCGGCAAGGCGGACATGCATGGCGTCGGCGTCGGCGGTCGAATGCACCGCGACGGTGGCGATGCCGAGCTCCTTGCACGCGCGCTGGATGCGCAGCGCGATCTCTCCTCGATTGGCGATCAGGACCTTGTCGAACATCGGCGCCGTCCGGCTCCTTCCCGCAGCGCTATTCGATGATCACGAGCGGCTCGCCGAACTCGACGGGCTGACCGTTCTCGATGAGGATGGCCGTGACCGTGCCAGCGCGGGGGGCCGGGATGTGGTTCATGGTCTTCATTGCCTCGATGATGAGGAGCGTCTGGCCTTGCGTGACGCGCGCGCCCACCTCGATGAAGGGCGGAGCGCCGGGTTCGGGCGAGGCGTAGGCCGTGCCGACCATCGGTGATTTCACGCTTCCCGGGTGGTTGGCGGGATCGCCGACGGGGATCGGAGCGGCGGCGGCGCCGGGACCCGGATGGAGGGCCGAGGCGGCGGGTGCTGCGAGCGCAGGTGCGACGGCTGCCATCGAAATCTGTCGCGCGACGCGCACGCGCAGCCCCTCGCGCTCGATCTCGATCTCGCTCAGCCCCGTCTCGTTCAGGAGATCGGCCAGTTCACGGATCACGCCGTGCTCGGGCATGCCCTTGTCTTTGCCTTCTTTTCCCATGCCTGGATCGGATCCCCTTGTGGATGTCCGCATGAACTGGTGTCAGGCCTTGGCGGCGCCGGTCTTTCGACCCGCCAGCAGGCCCATCATCGCTTCGACGGCAAGCTCATATCCCGCCGGTCCGAAGCCGCAGATGACGCCTTGCGCCGCAGCCGACACGTACGAATGATGCCGAAAGGGCTCGCGCCGGAACACGTTCGACAGATGCAACTCGATCACCGGCAGCTCCGCGGCGGACAACGCGTCGAGGATGGCGACGGAGGTGTGGGTGTAGGCGCCGGCATTGAGAATGATGCCTGCCGCCGCCTCGCGCGCCTCCTGGATCCAGGTGACGAGGTCGCCCTCGCTGTTGGACTGGCGGAAGTCGATGCTCACGCCGACCTTGGCCCCCTTCGCCTCCGTGCGCCGCCGAACGTCGGCCAGCGTCTCGGCGCCGTAGATCGCCGGTTCGCGGGTGCCCAGCATGTTGAGGTTGGGCCCGTTCAGGACGTAGATCGGCTTGGCCATTGCTGCCGGAAGGCTCCGTCGGGATCGTCGTGCGGCCGCCCCAGCGACCGCGATACGCGGCCCCGTTTAACAGCTTTGATGCGGCGGCGAAAGGGCGGCCGGCACGGTTATGCAGCCTATGCACCTTATGGCACCGGCAGCATAACGGCCGTTAAGCATGACGCCCCGACCGCAGCCGGAAAACAGGGACCGATCAACAGACCGAGCAGCCGGACTTGCGCACGGTCGCGACGTTCTGATTGATCAGATCATAGAGGTTCTCCGGCGCTCCCGGGATGATCTTGTCGCCGACGAGGAAGTAGGGCGTGCCCTGGATGCCGAGGTTCTGCGCCAGTTCGCGCGTGTGATTGATCTCCGCCTGCACCTCGGGGAGGGTGATGTCCTTCTTCAAGCGATCCATGTCGAGGCCGACGCCTTCGGCAACCTTGAGCGCCACGGCCATGTTGGCCTGTCCCTGGTGCGTCAGCATGGCGCGATGGAACTCCCAGTACTTGCCCTGCATGCGGGCCGCCAGCGCCACCTTGGAAGCCTCTTCGGAGCCCGGCGCCAGGATCGGGAATTCCTTCAGGACAACCTTGACGTTCTTGTCCTTGTCGACGACGCGGGCCACGTCGCCGATGGCGCGTTTGCAGTAGCCGCAGTTGTAGTCGAAGAACTCGACCACCGTGACGTCGCCTTTCGGGTTGCCGGCGAGCGTCGCCACCTTGGGATGAAACAGGTCCTTCGCGTGCTCCTTGAGCGCGACGCTCATACGCTCGGCCTGCACCTTCTCCATCTTCGCCTCGTAGGCGTTCTGCACCTCGAGCATCAGCTCGGGGTTATTGAGGAGGTAGCTCTTGATGAGGCCTTCGATCTCGGTGCGTTGCTGCGGCGTGAAGCTCGAGGGCACGTGGCTTGCCGGCGGCTGGGCGGCAGCGGCCGGCGCCGTCGCGGTGGGCGCCTCCACGGAGGGCGGGCTTGCC
>JBFWWW010000085.1:0-14794 GCA_050245975.1 Hyphomicrobiaceae bacterium | reverse complement strand
GAAGGCTTCATCCGTCTCAATGCGCTGCGCCTGCGCACGCTGGGCCAGCGCAACCGGCGGCGGTAGTCGTCAGCGCCCTGGCTTTTGACCGGCGCACGCGCAGGCGTGAGCCGGCTGGACAATCTTCGGCAGATTCGGGAGGTCGACGCGATGTTTGCCCGTACGGAGATCGGCCGCATCGCGGGCATCCCGATTTATCTCGACATGATGTTCGTCCTGGTGCTGCTGATCTTCACGTACCCGTATTTTACCTCGGGCAGCACGCAGGCGATGTCGGCCGGGCTCGTCATCGTCGTCGGAATTGTGCTGTCGATCCTGCTGCACGAGCTGGGGCATGCCCTGGCGGGCTGGCTGTTCAATGCGCGTGTCGCCTATATCGAGCTGACGGGACTTGGCGGCGTCGCGAATTTCGAGCGCTCCCTGCCGCGCTCCGCCTTCGCCCGCGCGGTGATCTATCTCGCCGGTCCGGCCGTCAATCTCGGTTTGTGGCTCGGTCTCGAGGCAATTGCCGGCGAGGCGTCGGCCATCGGCAAGCCGATGCTGATGGTGCCTTTGGCCGTGCTGGCCTCGGTCAATCTCTTCCTGCTGATCTTCAATCTGCTGCCGGCCTATCCGCTGGACGGCGGGCACACCCTCGAAGCGCTGCTGGGCGTCGTTCTCGGTCCGCGCTGGTCGACGCGGATCGTTGCCGGCCTCGGCCTGCTGGTGGCGGCGGCCGTGGCGTACTACGCGCTGCCCAACGCATTTTTCCTGATGCTGGTGGCGCTCTTTCTCGGCCTCACGAACTGGCAGGCACTGCAGACGGTCGGCCGCTGGCGCTGACGTCAGGTTCTCTTCTTTGCCGCGAAGAACGCGGCGATGGCCTTCTGCGGCTCGCCGGTCCTATAGGCATCCGACAGGGCGTCGATCCCCGCCATGATGCCTTCCTCGACGCTGGAACGCTCCCAGCGGTTCATCAGCGCCTTCTGTGCGCGCGTGGCCTGGGGCGTGGCTTTCAGGATTGCGGCGAGCCAGCCGTCGACGGCGGCATCCAGGTCCGTCGCGGGCGCAACGCGCTGCACGAACCCCATCGCCAGGGCCTCCGACGCGGAAAATGTTTCGCCGGTGAGCAGCATTTCGCGTGTCCTGCCCCAGCCGACGAGGCCCGGCAGCAGCGCCGCCTCGATAACGGACGGAATGCCCATGTGGACCTCCGGCATGCCGAAGCGTGCCGTATCGGCAGCCGCCCGCATGTCGCAGCTCGCCGCGATCTCGAGCCCGGCACCGAGACAGAAGCCGTTGATGCGACCGATCACCGGTACCGGGCAGGCGCGGATGGCCGCACAGGCACCGTGCAGCCTCGTGATGTAGAGGCGCGCGCTGTCGGTGCAGAAGGCGCCAAGCTCGTTGAGGTCGGCGCCGCCGATGAAGGCGCGTTCGCCTTCGCCTGTCAGCACCACGGCGCGCAGCGTGGCGTCGGCTGACAGCTCGGCAAAGACGGTTGTGAGCGCCGTGATATGAGCCGTGGACAGGCAGTTGAGCCGGTCGCGGTTGTCGACGGTGACGCGCGCGATGCGAGCGTCTTCCCTGTCATCCAGCTTCACAACGACGGGCGGGTGCGCCATGCTGATGTCTCCTGATCGCAGGCGGAGTGTGGCAGATCGCGTCATGTCGCTCCAGAACCGGGTGACGCCCGAGGGCGAGATCATTGCCACGCCGCACCGGGGCCTGCTGATGGGCAACCGTGGCGGAGCCTTTCATCGACCGGACCGGACGTTGGGGCATCGGCGCTGGCACTCGCGGCAATGGATCTGCTGCGTCCTGGAGTTCAAGGGGCGCCGCCGCGCTGTGATGCAGCCCAACCGCTATACCGAGTTGTTTTTTCTCGATGAGGCGACGGCGCTGGCTGCGGGTCACCGGCCCTGTTTCGAATGCCGGCGCAAGGAGGCCGAGCATTTCGCCGCGCTGTGGGCGATGACGCGGCCCCGGCCCGACGGTCGCCGCGCCCGGGCGCCGGATATGGATGCGGTCCTGCATCAGGAGAGAACGGGGCAGGCCGGACAGAAAGCGACCTATCCGGGCCGCCTCGGCGATCTGCCGGACGGGACTTTTGTCCGCGGACCCGACCGCACGTCGCTTCTCGTCCTGAGCGGGCGGCTTCTGCCGTGGACCCCGGCCGGGTATGGACCGTCGCGGCGGCTCGACCCGGACCTCTCCGCGACGGTGCTGACGCCGCGCTCCATCGTCGCCGTACTTTCAGCCGAATACCATCCGATGCTGCATCCGTCGGCTGGGGCGGACGCCTCGCGCCGTCTCCTGGGAGGGAAACCGCACACATGACACGCTCGACGCTCAGGCGCACGCTGCGGCGCGTCTACGTTCTTTTGGCCTTCGTCCTGGGCATCTCGCTCGTCTCCAAGCTTGCCGATCATGTGCCGGGCCTCGCCGGCACGCCGGCCGAGAGGGTGCTCAAGGATGCCTATGAATTTTTGCGCGACATGTCGCTGCTGATCGCCACCGGCGGCGTCGCCTATGTGACGGACGTGTTCCAGAAGCGGCATAGCTTCATCGCCGCTCTGAAAGAGGAATGGCGCGACATCATCGAGATGAAATCGCAGCTCTATGCCTACACGCAGATCGAGAACCCGACGACCGAGGACTATGTCGCCGCCTTCTGCAAAGTGTCGGAGACGCTCGACAACATGCGGACGGTCTATCGCAATGTGGGAGAGACGGGCGATCTGGTGGGGCTCTATCCGTTCGCGCCGCTGCATGACATGCGGCGCGCGCTGCAGACGCTCGATCCGCGCAAGGCGACGAACCTGGACCTGGAAGCGCGCAACCTTGTGCGTGACGCGATCCTGCAATCGTTCTACGCGGTCCGCGAGACGTTCCTGGAGGAGCTCGATCTCGAGGAGCCGGACCGGCCGCTGCTCATCTCGATGCGGCGCGAGAAGAAGACCGGCGCGCAATCCTGGGCGCTCAGGGCGCAGGAGCGGCAACGGACCCGGCGAAAGCGTACGCCATCGCCGGATCCGAGGATCGATGATCTGCTGGAACGGCTGTTCGACAAGGAACAGCAGACCACCAAACCGTGGCGTCAGGGCGTGACGCCAGCTCAGGTCCAGGCTCAAGCCGCGCCGAACGGACGGGCCTGAGCGGGCCGCCGATCAGGCAGCTTCCGCCTGTGGCATCGCCGGATCGGCGGCTGGCGCCGGGAAGGCCACCACGTTGTCGCTGGCCGCTGGAGCGGCTTCCGAGCGGCGCTTGAACCAGCGCAGGCTCGTGTTGAGCAGCGCAGCCTCCGCGGCGACCTCCTGGATGATGAGGCCGTCCTCCTCGTCGAGATGCGCCCGCAGTGCGGTTTCGACGGCGGCCTTGCGGAGGCTGGCGCGGACGTACCAGGTGGACTCGAGCGGACGGGCCCAGGCCTCGCCAAGCTGCATGATTTCGCCCGACAGGCGGTGGCGGGCGGCGGAGGGGTTCGAGAGGTCGTAGGCGATGAGGAAGGTGCGCATCGGAGGGCTCGCGGTCTTATGGGTCAATCGGGGGCCGGTCGTCCTGTGCCGGAACGCGAGACAAGGGATCATCGGAACGTAAAGAGAACATACCTCGATTCGCGATCGCCGTCGAGGCAAAGTTCTAACTTTGTTCTTGTTGGTTGATCGGAATATTATACTTGACGTACCAAACAGATTGACGTACGTTGAAGGCCAAGGAGATTCCAATGGCAGACGTACTCTCCCACACGCGGTTCTACGACGAGCAGGCGGCCTATGACTGGGTCGAGGCTCATCTGTGGCCGCATGGCCCGCAGTGTCCCCGCTGCGGCGGCCTGGACCGTAACACCAAGCTGGGCGGCAAAAGCACCCGTATCGGCACCTACAAGTGCAAGGACTGCCGCAAGCCATTCACTGTTAAGGTCGGCACCGTTTTCGAGGACAGCCACATCCCGATGCGCCTGTGGTTACAGGCGATCGCTCTGCTCGCCGCCAGCAAGAAGGGCATTAGTTCAAACCAGCTGCACCGCATGCTGGGGATCACTCTCAAGTCGGCGTGGTTCATGAGCCATCGCATCCGCGAGGCCATGCGCGTTGGCGGCCTCATGCCTCCGATGGGCAGTGGCGGCGTCGTGGAAATCGACGAAACCATTTACGGCCGCGCCGACACGCATCCCAAGGGTCGCGGTCCGTTCAAGGGCATCACCAACTCAGCGCACAAGAACGTCATTCTGTCGCTTGTGCAGCGTGGCGGCGAGGTCCGCAGCTATCACGTTTCAGGCAGCACGGTTTCCGAGGTCATTCCCATCGTGTCGGAAAACGTTTCCAAGGAAGCGGCCGTAATGACCGACAAGGCCCAGCTGTACCGCGACCAGCTGCGCGGCTTTGCCAGCCACGACCGCGTTGACCACAGCAAGAAGGAATACGTGCGCTACGAGGAAGGCCGCCCTGCTATCCACACCAACACGGTTGAGGGCTACTTCGGCGTGTTCAAGCGCGGCATGCGCGGCACCTATCAGCACTGCAAAGAAAAGCACCTGCACCGCTATCTGGCGGAGTTCGATTTTAGATACAACAACCGCTCGGCGCATGGTATCGAGGACGACATACGCGCTGCAAGGATCGTTGCAGGCGTCAAGGGAAAGCGCCTGACTTACAAAGCCGCTGATAGGTCCATCTACTAAGCGGGTGGCGCGTAGGTTTCTTAGGTGGCGCAGACGCAGAAAGTGACCGAAGCCGCCAAATCACTTATCGTAGGCGCATGCCAAAGCGCAAAGAACCAGAGCTATCTCCTCGCGAGCAATATGAACGCTTCAGAGAGGCCGCAAAGGAGGCTGGCGTGACCACGAGCGAGGAAGAATTCGAGCGAGCGTTCAAGAAAACTGCGAAGGCTAACGTGCGAAGTCGATCAAAAAATCCGCGATCCTCTTAAACGTCGCTTCCCTCAAGGGAACGAGTCCGCGGTTTTTTTTGTCACTGAACACGTTTCGCAATGAAACAAATGGGTCGGCTTCAGAACGAGCCGCGAGATTAGATCTTAGCCACATCTCTTTTCGTCGACACTCGCTTTTCCATTTATCTGTTCCAACTAGCGCCGAAAATTGGTCTACATGGGACGCTTTTGTTTTGTCGGCCGCCTTTGCTGCGTCAGTGCACAAACATTCCAGATTTCCAAGAACCCCGATCCAGGGGATCATCAGAATACATAGTCGAGGTGGGCCAGCAAGTGTGTGCCCTGCGGCGTTTGGAGCAAAGCCGAAATACGCTTCGACTTGGCTCCGAACGGAGTTGAATGATTTTGTGGGATCCTCGTCATTGTCTGATACCACAAGTACTCTAGAGAACGGCCCATCAAGCTCATAGTGCGCCCGCAATCCTGACGCAAATTTCGAGTTGCCCCCGGTAGGATCGGCCTTCGTGCCATTATGTTTGACGCGGTACGCAGGTAGATTGCGCTCTTCAATGAGCGCCCTGAAAAATTCGGCATCGTCCGGTCCCTCGCAAAGCAACAACCTAGATGGTCGCTGCCTTTCATTCATTCGATCGCACCTCCTTGCCGTGCTCCAAACCTGCCCTTAGAGTCGCGCCTGAAAATTGTCGGACGGTTGGCTGATCTTTTCCGCGTTCCACGCGCCAAAGCGCCACGTCGTCCAGCTTCTCACCACCGGCCTCGACCAGAGCTTCAAGCCACTCCTGACTGTGTGTCGTGCATATCATCTGCCCATCATGCTCTCGCAAAAAGCGCAACAGCCCCTTCCATATCGCGACCTGGTGCTTGTAGTGGATGCCGTTCTCGATTTCATCCACCAAAACAACAGCATTTTTTCGGGATGCTATAGCCACCATGACCGCTACCATTCTGGCTATTCCGCCAGAGATATTTGCCAGAGCGATCTTATCTTTGGTGTCGACTAGAGTCCCATAGAGGGATGGCGCACCTGCGATGACTTCAATGCTTATGTCTTGAAGCCATGCATACTCGTTCGTGAAAGTTTTCACGAATTCAGATTGGGCTCGCGCCCGACTCATATCTGAGAATCGGCCTGCAGTCTCGATAGAACCGGTCGCAGTATTCGCAGAAAAGTGGAAGAAATTCGGTATGTCTTCACCCGTCTCCGGAAAACTGGGTCGCCCCTGAGCATCAAAGTCGGGAACGAGAACTCGCTCTTGCCCCTTACTGTCTACGTACTGGATTGCGACAGACGATGGTGTTTCTTGCCATTCGCCCCGAGCGATTGTGACTGCGCGGGTCTCAGGCCCATCTCCAGTTAGCTCTACTCGCACCGGGTTATTGTATTGAAATTTGTAAAATAGCTCACCAAAGAGAGCATCCTCTATACGACGGCGCGTTGCATTGAACGCGCCGTCGAGGCCCCGTTGGGCTCTATAGCGAGCGATCAACCCACTGCTGGTTCCCAAGGGCAGAAACATTGCCTCTAGAAGCGCAGTTTTCCCGCTGCCGTTATCGCCCACAATAACGGTTAGCCGCGCTACATCTTCGATCTTCAAGCTTTTGAAGCATCGGTAGTTTTCGATCTTAATGGTGCGGATCATCTGAAATCCGGTTGGTCGCGACCGCCCCTGGGGAGTGCTGGTCATAGCCTAGCACCCCCAGGGTAAGGAATTACTGACTTCAGACAACCTGTACCACTCTGGTACGTGAAGTATAATATTCCGTGGTTGATCGCCTAAAGCAGACGCGGCTGCAGGTCTTCAGGGATTGCCCGGGGGATGCGGCGGTGGGCGCCGTAGTCGATGCGGTCGAGCAGGGCGGGATGGCGTTCGCGGAAAACGGCCAGGGCCCTGGCCCGGCTGCCCGGGAAACGCGTCTCCTCCCAGATTTCGTACAGCCGGCGCGGGTCGCAGCCGTAGCGGTCCAGCAGGTCCTTGCGGCGGATGCGCAGCCAGCGCGCGATCCAGATATCGACGGCGTCGGCCTCCGTAAGCGGCCTCGGCCGCGCCAGAGGCTGCGCCGAGGAGGCGCGGGGGCGAAACGCAAACTTCGACTGGGACCTGGACTGATACATGACGGACCGTACGCGCTTGACTTGTACGCAGGAGATACGATTGATCGCGCACGAAGATAGCAATCTGATGGCCGCGGCGCACCTGTCGCGGCCGAGGCCCCGTGCAGACGTGATTTTGTTTCCCGCCATCGACCTGAAGAACGGCCAGTGCGTGCGCCTGAAGCGCGGCGACATGGCCGAGGCGACCGTGTTCAACACGGATCCGGCCGCGCAGGCGCGCATATTCGAAGCGCAGGGCTTTCGCTATCTGCATGTGGTCGATCTTGACGGTGCGTTTGCGGGCGCTCCGGTCAACGCCACGGCCGTCGATGAGATTCTGGCCGCCATCAGGATCCCGGTACAACTCGGCGGCGGCATCCGCGACATGCGCACGGTGGAGGCGTGGCTCGCCAAGGGCATCCGCCGCGTCATCCTGGGAACGGTGGCCGTGCGCGATCCCGCCCTGGTACGCGACGCCTGCAGCGCCTTCCCGGGCCGGGTGGCCGTGGGCATCGACGCCCGCGGCGGCAAGGTGGCGGTCGAGGGTTGGGCAGAGACGAGCGAGTTGGCCGCGGTCGAGCTCGCGCGCCGGTTCGCTGACGCCGGAGTGGCGGCAATCATCTACACGGATATCGACCGCGACGGCGTGCTCAAGGGGCTCAATCTGCCGGGGACGGCGGAAGTGGCGGCGGCGACGGAAATCCCCGTGATCGCTTCCGGCGGGCTGGCTTCGCTGGCCGATGTCGAGGCGCTGCTGCGGCCCGAGTATTCCCGCCTTGCCGGCGCCATCACGGGCCGCGCGCTCTATGATGGCCGGATCGATCCGGCCGCCGCGCTGGCGCTCGTCGTGCGCGCCGACAGCCGACATCGCGGCTGATTTCGCGGTCGATGCCGCATTGACGTGCGGGCGATTTGCGCGACCATTGGCTCAAAGGCCTTCCGAGAGGACCATGCTCAAGAACCGCATCATTCCCTGTCTCGACGTGAAGGACGGACGCGTCGTCAAAGGCGTCAACTTCGTCTCGCTGGTCGATGCGGGCGATCCGGTCGAGGCCGCGGCGGCCTATGACGCGGCTGGCGCCGACGAGCTCTGCTTTCTCGATATCACCGCGAGCCACGAGAACCGGGATACGATCTTCGACATCGTCGAGCGGACCGCCGAGCGCTGCTTCATGCCGCTGACCGTCGGCGGCGGGGTGCGCACGACCGAGGATATCCGCCGGCTGCTTCATGCTGGGGCGGACAAGGTTTCAATCAATACGGCAGCCGTGAACAACCGGTCCTTCGTGCGCGAGGCGGCGGAGAAATTCGGTGCGCAGTGCGTCATCGTCGCCATCGACGCGAAAAAGGTGTCCGCGGCCGGCACACCCGACCGGTGGGAAATTTTCACGCACGGTGGACGGAACGCGACAGGGATCGACGCCGTTGCCTATGCGAGAGAAGTCGTCGCACTGGGTGCGGGCGAAATCTTGCTGACATCGATGGATCGGGACGGAACGAAAGCCGGGTTCGACATTGCCTTGACGCGGGCCGTTGCCGACGCGGTCCATGTACCCGTGATTGCGTCGGGCGGCGTCGGCACCCTGGATCACCTTGTCGACGGCGTGAAGCTCGGGCATGCCAACGCGGTGCTGGCGGCTTCGATCTTTCATTTCGGCACCTACTCCGTCGGCGAGGCCAAGATGTACATGGCGGCGGCGGGGCTGCCGATGCGCCTCGACGGATTGGACGGCGCACGAGCCGCGAGGTGATTCGTCGCACGCCTCGGTGAGGCGCGCCGTTGCCGGTGGTTCGTTCGGCCGTGCGGAAAGTTATCCCCTGTTGCGAGACGGGGATTGTGCCCGATCTACGTTCAATAAGTGCCGCGCATGCGTGCAGAACCAGACGCGCCGCGCGCGGTGGGCGTCAGTGCGAGGTGCGTGAAGTCATGCGGAAGGCGTTGAATTTTCGCGCGAAGACGATTGCAGGCGGGATTAGCGCTCCCCATGTGCAAGTGACAGATTGCAGACGGTCGCTCGGTGGCGTGTGTGGGCCACGCGGGAGATTCAAAGGTCGGCCGGCACCTATGCCCGCCCCATTCTTTTGGTCTACTCTCGCAACGAGTGCTGTCTTTGAGAGGCGGTGACGCATGTCGGCAAAAGACAACATCTTTGATCTCTACGCGCAGGCGTACGAAAGCCAAAAGCAGCATCGGCTGTCCCTGAAGGAATACCTGGAGGCCTGCAAAACCGAGCCGGCGATGTATGCCGGCGCGGCTGAACGGATGATCGCCGCCATCGGCGAGCCCGAGCTGGTCGATACGGCGAAGGATGCGCGCCTCGGACGCATCTTCATGAACCGGACGCTGAAGATCTATCCGGCGTTCCAGGACTTCTTCGGTCTGGAAGAGACGATCGAGCGCATCGTCGGATTTTTCCGCCACGCTGCGCAGGGGCTCGAAGAGCGCAAGCAGATACTCTACCTGCTGGGCCCCGTCGGCGGCGGCAAGTCCTCCCTCGCCGAACGCCTCAAGGACCTGATGGAAGCTCGTCCCATTCACGTGCTTGCCGCCGACAACGCGGTCAGTCCGATCTTCGAAAGCCCGCTCGGGCTATTCGATCCGGCTTCGATGGGATCGATGCTGGAGGAGCGTTACGGCATTCCGCAGCGTATCCTTGGCGGCAACATGAGCCCGTGGGCCGTGAAACGGCTCGACGAATACGGCGGCGACATCTCCAAGTTCTCCGTCGTCATGATGCATCCCTCGAAGCTGCGGCAGATCTGCATCGCCAAGACGGAGCCTGGTGACGAAAACAACCAGGACATCTCCGCCCTGGTCGGCAAGGTGGACATCCGCAAGCTGGAGCACTTCGGCCAGAACGACGCCGACGCTTATTCCTACTCGGGCGGCCTCAACCGCACGACGCAGGGCATCCTCGAGTTCGTCGAGATGTTCAAGGCGCCGCTGAAGATGCTGCATCCGCTGCTGACGGCGACCCAGGACCGCTCCTACGTCGGCACCGAGAACGTCGGCGCGATGCCTTACCAGGGCATTGTCATCGCGCACTCCAACGAAAGCGAATGGCAGAGCTTCCGCGCCAACCGGAACAACGAGGCCTTCCTTGACCGCATATGCGTCATCAAGGTGCCGTACTGCCTGCGCGTCACGGAAGAGCGGCGCATCTACGAAAAGCTCGTCGCGCAGAGCGAGCTGAGCCAGTCGCCCTGTGCGCCGGGCACGCTGGACATGCTGGCGCGCTTCTCTGTCCTCTCGCGTCTCAAGATGCACGACAACTCGTCGCTCTATTCCAAGATGCGCGTCTACGACGGCGAGAGCCTCAAGGACACCGACCCGAATGCCAAGACCATCCAGGAGTACCGCGATGCGGCCGGCGTGACGGAAGGGATGGACGGGGCTTCGACGCGCTTCGCCTACAAGATCCTGTCGGAGACCTACAATTTCGATACGCACGAAGTGGCGGCCGATCCGGTGCATCTGCTCTATGTGCTCGAGCAGGCCATCCGGCGTGAGCAGCTGCCCGAAGAAACCGAGAACCGATATCTCGAGTTCCTGAAGGAGGAGCTGTCGGTGCGATATGCCGAATTCATCGGCAACGAAATCCAGAAGGCGTATCTGGAGTCGTATAACGACTTCGGCCAGAACCTGTTCGACCGCTACGTGGCTTATGCCGACGCATGGATCGAGGATCACGACTACAAGGATCCCGACACCGGCCAGCTCATGAGCCGCCAGCTTCTGGAGCAGGAGCTGTCGAAGATCGAGAAGCCGGCGGGCATCGCCAACCCGAAGGACTTCCGCTACGAGGTCGTGAAGTTCGCGCTGCGGGCTCGGGCTCGCAACGGCGGCAAGAACCCGAACTGGACGAGCTACGAGAAGATCCGCGAGGTCATCGAGCGGCGCATGTTCAGCCAGGTCGAGGACCTGCTTCCGGTCATCAGCTTCGGCAAGAAGCAGGACAGCGAGACGGAGAAGAAGCACGAGGAGTTCGTGGACCGCATGGCCAAGCGTGGATACACGCCCCTGCAGGTGCGCCGCCTCGTGGAATGGTACATGCGGGTGAAAAAGGCAGGCTAGCTGCGAATGAGTGGCCGGCAGTTTGTGAAGGATCGTACGGCAGAATTGGCGCGCGCGTCCGACACCGACGGCCGCGCCGCCGCAGCCCCCCGGCTGGGCCCGCCGTCTTGTCGGAGCGGGGCGAGCCATGCAGATCGTTGACCGTCGCCTCAATCCCAAGTCCAAGAGCCTGGGCAACCGCCAGCGCTTCCTGCGTCGCGCGAAGGCGGACATCCGCGAGGCGGTGAAGGATGCGATCCGGTCGCGCAAGGTGTCGGAGGCCGACGGCGGCGAGCAGGTCACCATCCGCTCCAAGACGCTGCGCGAGCCGTCGTTCACGCACGGCCGGGGTTCCGGCCATCGCGATTATGTTCTGCCCGGCAACGAGGAGTACCAGGTCGGCGACCGCATTCCGAAGCCGGAAGGCGGCGGTGGCGGACGCGGCAATCAGGGAAGCCCGGATGGCGAAGGGCAGGATGAGTTCACCTTCACGCTGACGCGCGAGGAATTTCTCGACCTCTTTTTCGACGACCTCAAGTTGCCCAATCTCGTCAAGATCAGGCTGGCCGACATGAAGGCGCCGAAGGCCGCCCGCGCGGGCTTCACCACTGCCGGACCGCCCGCACGGCTCAATCATGTGCGGACGATGCGCAAGAGCCTAGGTCGGCGGCTTGCATTGCGGCGCCCCTCGCTCGACGAGATCGAGGCGCTGGAGGCCGAGCTTGCAAAAGCCGAGGCGGCAGATCCGCGCGATGAAAATCGCGTCCGCGAGCTGCGTGCGAAGCTGGAGCATCGCATGCGCCTGCGGCGTACCGTTGCCTTCATCGATCCGCTCGATCTGCAGTTCAATCGCTTCGAGCATGTACCGAAGCCGACCACGCAAGCCGTGATGTTCTGCCTGATGGATGCTTCCGCTTCGATGACGGAGCCGCTGAAGGATCTGGCGAAGCGGTTCTTCATGCTGCTGCACGTCTTCCTGTCGCGGCACTACCGGGAAGTCCACATCGTCTTCATCCGGCACACGTCGACGGCGGCCGAGGTCGACGAAGAGACCTTCTTTCGCGGCACCGAGACGGGCGGTACCGTCATCTCGAGCGCGCTCGATGAAATGCTGAAGGTGCTCGCGGCCCGCTATTCACCGACCGACTGGAATATCTATGCCGCCCAGGCGTCCGACGGCGACAACTTCCACGACGACATGCCGCGCTGCATGGAGCTGCTGGCCAACCAGATTCTGCCGGTGTGCCAGTATTTCGCCTACATCGAGACGGCGCACGGCGAGCGCTACGCGGATTCTCTGGAGACGCCGGTCTGGCAGGGCTATGCGGAGGTGGCGAGCCGCTTCCGCAATTTCGCGATGCGGCGCGTGACGGCGCCTGAAGAAATCTTCCCGGTTTTCCACGAGTTGTTCTCCGCAAACGGTATCGCAGCGTGAGCGGTCCCGGAGCCATGAGAGGTCGACGTTGAGCGACGACACAACTCTCCCGAAACGACAGGCGACGCTGAAGCCGCTGTTCGAGGGGCCGGAGTGGTCGTTCGATCTCGTGCAGACGGTGTACGACGCGATGGGCGAGCTCGCCCTCGGCGAGATGGGGCTCGACATCTACCCCAACCAGATCGAGGTCATCACCGCCGAGCAGATGCTCGATGCATACGCGTCGATCGGCATGCCGCTCATGTATCGCCACTGGTCGTTCGGCAAGCGTTTCGCGCAGGACCAGGCGCTCTATCGTCGCGGCATGCGCAGCCTTGCCTACGAGCTCGTCATCAATTCAGACCCTTGCATCAACTACATCATGGAGGAGAACTCCATGACGATGCAGGCGCTGGTGCTCGCGCATGCCGCGTTCGGGCACAACCATTTCTTCAAGAACAACTACCAGTTCCGGCAGTGGACTCAGGCCGACCACATCGTCGATTACCTGGGCTTCGCCAAGGATTACGTCGGAGAATGCGAGGATCGCTACGGTCAGGACGCGGTCGAAAGCGTGCTCGATGCCGCTCATGCGCTGATGAACCAAGGCGTGAGCCGCAACCTGCGTCCCAGGCCGCGAGACGCCGGCAAGTATGAGCATGACCGCGAGGTGCGTCGGCGCGCCTACGCCGAAGCCACCTATGACGTGCTGGATCGCACGCTGCCCGATCCGACGGTGCCCGCCGAGCCGGAGCAGGCGACGGACACCCAGCTTGAAAAGAACAAGCTCGGCTTGCCGGAAGAGAACATTCTCTATTTTCTCGAGAAGAATGCGCCGAAGCTGGCTGACTGGCAGCGCGAGCTGCTGCGGATCGTGCGCTCGCTGGCGCAGTATTTCTATCCGCAGCGGCAGACCAAGGTGATGAACGAGGGCTGCGCGACGTTCGTTCACTACGAGATTCTCAACCGGCTGTATGAGCGTGGACGCCTGACCGACGGGTCGATGCTCGAGTTCCTGCACTCGCATTCGTCCGTCGTGTTCCAGCCCGCGTTCAACGACCGTCGCTACAACGGCATGAACCCCTATGCGCTGGGCTTTGCCATGATGCGCGACATCCAGCGCATCTGCCGCGAGCCGACGCCGGAGGACCGCGACTGGTTTCCCGACTTTGCCGGCTGCGGCGACGACATGGCGGTGCTGCGCGGTGCCTGGGCCGACTTCCGTGACGAAAGCTTTGTGCTGCAGTTCCTGAGTCCGAAGGTGATGCGGGACTTCCGGCTGTTCTCGATCGACGATGACGCCAAGGAGCCGGCGATGCGCGTAACGTCGATCCATGATGAGCGCGGCTATCGCGAGGTGCGGCGCCGGCTCGCGCGCCATTATGACGTCGCAGCGCAGGACCCCGATCTGCAGATCACGGATGCCGATCTCGCGGGAAGCCGCCGGCTGGTCATCACGCACCACGTGCGCGACGGCGTGCTGCTCGATCGCGTCGAGGCGGAGCGGACCCTGCAGTACCTGACCCAGCTCTGGGGCTATCGGGTCCGGCTGGTGGAAACGGAGAACGACAGCGGTCGCGTGCTCAAGGAGCACGAAGCGCTGCCGATGCCGTAGGACCCGCGGTCAGGAGACCCCGCGGTCAGGCGGCTGCGTCGATCAGGCCACCCAGCTTCGCGAGCTGGCGCAAGTGATGATCGGCATCGCCGAATGCGAGATCGATCATGGTGAGCCGCTTGAAGTAGTGGCCGGCCTTGTATTCCATCGTCATGCCGATGCCGCCGTGCAGCTGGATCGCCTGTTCGCCGACGAAGCGTGCCGACCGGCCGATCTGGACTTTCGCAGCCGAGATGGCGCGCCGCCGTTCGGTCGGGTCGGCCTCGCCCGCCATCATCGTCGCGTAGAGCGCCATGCTGCGCGCCTGCTCCAGCGCGGTGAACATGTCGACGGCGCGGTGCTGCAGCACCTGGAACGAACCGATCGGTACGCCGAACTGCTTGCGCGTCTTGAGGTAATCGACGGTGAGCTCGTGCAGCGCGGCCATGGCGCCGACAGCTTCGGCTGAAAGCGCGGCGATGGTCTCGTCAACCACGCGCTCGATCACCGGATAAGCCTTTCCGGGCTCGCCAATGACATCTCCCGGTGCCACGCGCACTCCCGAAAGCGTGAGGTCTGCGGCCCGCATGCCGTCCTGCGTGGCGTAGCCGCGCCGCGTGAGCCCGCTGGCTCCCGCATCGACAAGGAAGAGGGCCAGCCCGTCGCGGTCGCGGGTGCCGCCGGCAACACGCGCCGAGACGATCAGCTTGTCGGCGCTGTCGCCGGCAAGAACGACCGACTTCTGGC
>JBFWWW010000084.1:0-14889 GCA_050245975.1 Hyphomicrobiaceae bacterium | reverse complement strand
AGACGGACCTGTCGAACCGGTATCACACCCACTGCGACCCGCGGCTCAATGCGGACCAATCCCTCGATCTGGCGTTCCTGATGGCCGAGCGGCTGAAGCAGGAACGGGCGGCGCAGGGAGCCGTGGCGCTGCCGACCGCGGCCGCCGAATAGACACCACAGACGTGTCGGGGCCGTCCGCTGGACGGTCCCGACAGTCTTAGCCCCCGTGAATTTCGACATGGCGGCCACGCGCGGCGGGGATGGCGGCCGCTTCGGCATATCCCCCGCGGCCACGCTGAATTAGAATTCGCCCATGACACAGACGGCCAGAGATAGCTTGCGAATAGCGCTCGCCCAGCTCGATCCCGTGCTGGGCGACATCGCCGGCAACGTCCGCAGGCTGCAGGCGGCGCGCGAGACCGCCCGGCAGAAGGGGGCCGATCTGGTCGTCTTCTCCGAGCTGTTCCTGACCGGCTACCCGCCCGAGGACCTTGTGCGCAAGCCGGCGTTTGCCGCAGCTGCCCGGGCGGCGGCGGAATCGCTTGCCCCGGCAACGGCCGACGGCGGCCCCGGCATCCTCGTCGGCACCGTGTGGCCGGAGGACGGCAAAGTCTACAATGCCGTCGTCCTGCTGGATGCCGGCGTCGTCGCCGGTGTCCGCTTCAAGGTGGACCTGCCCAACTACGGCGTATTCGACGAGAAACGCAATTTCGACGCCGGCCCCCTGCCGGGGCCCATCGGCTTTCGCGGCGTCCGCCTCGGCGTTCCGATCTGCGAGGACATCTGGAAGGACGAGGTCTGCGAGTGTCTCGCCGAGACGGGCGCGGAGATCCTCATCGTTCCCAACGGCTCGCCGTTCGACTGGAAGAAGCCCGACGTGCGCCTGAACATCGCGGTCGCGCGCATCACGGAGACCGGCCTGCCGATGGCCTATCTCAATCAGGTGGGCGGGCAGGACGAACTGGTCTTCGACGGCGGCTCGTTCGTTCTCAATGCCGATGCGGCGCTGGCCGTGCAGATGCCGGCCTGGCAGGAGATCGTCGCCGTCACCGAGTGGCGGCGGGAGGCCGGACGCTGGCAGTGCATGCCGGGGGAGAAAGCGTCGGTCGAGGAGGGCGACGCGGCAGCCTACGCGGCCTGCACGCTCGGCCTGCGCGACTACGTCGACAAGAACGGGTTTCCCGGCGTGGTTCTTGGCCTCTCCGGCGGCATCGACAGCGCGCTTGTCGCGGCGATGGCGGTCGATGCGCTGGGACCGGCGCGGGTCCATTGCGTGATGCTGCCCTACCGGTTCACGTCCGCGGCGAGCCTCGAGGATGCGGCGGCGTGCGCCAAGGCGCTGGGCGTGCGCTACGATACGGTCGATATCGCGCCGGCAGTCGATGGCCTCTACCGCATGCTGGCGCCCATGTTCGAAGGGCGCGAGCGGGACATCACCGAAGAGAACATCCAGAGCCGCGTGCGCGGCTCGACGCTGATGGCGATCTCCAACAAGTTCGGTGCCATGGTGCTGACGACCGGCAACAAGAGCGAGATGTCGGTCGGCTATGCCACGCTCTATGGCGACATGAACGGCGGGTTCAACCCGATCAAGGATCTCTACAAGCTTGAAGTCTACCGGTTGGCGGGCTGGCGCAACGGGCACGTGCCGGCGGGCGGCAAGGGACCGTCGGGCGTCGTCATCCCGGACAATATCCTGACCAAGGCGCCCACGGCGGAGCTGCGCGAGAACCAGACGGACCAGGATTCGCTGCCGCCTTATGCCGTGCTCGACGACATTCTCGCCTGCCTTGTCGAGCATGAGATGCCGCTCGGCGAGATCGTGGCGCGCGGACATGCGGTTGAAACAGTCAAGAAGGTGGAACGTCTGCTCTATCTGGCCGAGTACAAGCGCCGGCAGGCCGCACCGGGCGTCAAGATATCGCAACGCAACTTCGGACGTGACCGGCGCTATCCCATCACGAACAAGTTCCGCGAGACCCTGACGGAAGGCGCGGCGGCCAGACCGGCCAGTGCCAAAACCGGTTGAACCATCACGACGCGCTTGAAGTCCTGCCAATCGAAAAGTCCGATCCATGACGCCCGTTGTCCGCTTTGCGCCCAGTCCCACCGGCCGGCTTCACATCGGCAACGTCCGAACGGCCGTGCTCAACTGGCTGTTCGCGCGCAAGAACGGCGGCAGCGTCGTGCTGCGGCTCGACGATACGGACGCGGAACGCGTGACCGAGGCCTATGCAGACGACATCAGGCGCGATCTTGCGTGGCTCGGCCTCGTCTGGGATCGCGAGGAACGGCAGGCGCTGCGCACGGCGCGCTACGCGGAAGCGGCGGCGGTGCTGAAGGCGGCTGGCCGGCTCTACCCCTGCTACGAGACCGAGGAGGAGCTGGAGCGGAAGCGCCGCAGCCAGGCGCTGCGCCATCTGCCGCCGCTCTATGATCGCGAGGCGCTGCGTCTGACCGACGAGCAGCGGCGGCAGTACGAGGCCGAAGGCCGGCGTCCGCATTGGCGCTTTCTGCTCGCCAATGCCGATCCGGGCGGTGCGGGCAAGCCGGTGCCCACACTGGTGCACTGGAACGACCTCGTCCGCGCCGATCAGTCCGTGGATATCAGCTCCCTGTCCGACCCGGTGCTGATCCGGGTCGACGGCACGTGCCTCTACACCTTCAGCAGCGTCGTGGACGATATCGATTTCGGCATCACGCACGTCATTCGCGGCGAGGACCACGTCACCAATACCGGCGTGCAGATCCAGATCTTCGAGGCGCTGGGCGCCAGTCCGCCCGCATTCGCGCATCATGGACTGCTGGTGGACGTCGACGGCAAGGCTCTGTCGAAGCGCATGGGCTCGCTGTCGCTGGAGCGGCTGCGCGAGGATGGGCTCGAGCCGATGGCGATCGTCAGCCACGCGGCGCTGATCGGCACGTCGGAGCCGCTGGCGGCACACGCCGACATCAGGGAATTGGAGGCGCTGTTCGACTTCGCGAAGCTCTCGCGGACACCGGCACGTTTCGATATCGACCAGTTGAGAATGTTGAACGGCCGGCTGCTGCACGGGATGGACTACGCAAAGGTCGAAAGCCGGCTGCAGGCCATGGGCGTCGGCGGGGATGCCGCATTCTGGACCGCGGTCAGAGGAAACCTCACCGTGCTGCAGGACGCGAAGGACTGGTGGCAGGTGGTGGCGGGCGAGATCGCGCCCATCATCGAGGAGGAGGCGCTGCTTGCCGCCGCAGCCGACGTCCTGCCGGACGAACCGTGGAACGAAACGACTTGGGCAAGTTGGACGGCGCAAGTGGCGGCGAGAACGGGCAGGAAGGGGCGGGCGCTCTACCATCCGCTGCGCCTGGCGCTCACCGGGCGCGAAGCCGGACCTGAGTTGAAGGTCTTGCTGCCGCTGATGGGGCGGGAACGGGCGCTTTCCCGCCTCAGGGGCGCGCGCGCTTGATGACCGGCGGCGGCATCCCCTGCGCATCGGCCTGAGCCGAGGTCTGCCCGACTGCCTTCGCAAGAAACGTCACCGGTATCGATGCCAGTATCCCGCCCAGGTGATGCATTCCCTGCGCGGCCACGCCGTAGCCTTGCCGCTCGTAGAAGGGTACGGCGTTGGCGGTGGTACGAACGGTGAGGCGGGCGGCGCCGGCCTCCGTCGCCCGCCGCTCCATGTCGGCCAGCATGTGGCTGCCGATGCCGGCCCGCGCATAAAGAGGATCGACGGCGAGCGCCTCGATGCGCGTGGTGCGCGTGCCGTCGCTGACAGGCAGGAATGCGGCAGTCGCCACGAGGCGTCCGGTCAGCCAGGCGCCGTAAAATTCACCGCGCAGCAGGTCGGTGATGAACTCGGGATCCTGAATCCGCGCGGCCAGGCTGCCGATTTCCTCGTCGGTGAGAACATCGGACGCGAAAGCGCGGAGCGCGGTCGTATGGATGTAGCGCACGTCGGCGAAGTCATCGACGCCGATGCGCCTGACAGTGAGCGCGGACGCCAGGTCGGCCTTGGGCGCAGGTCTGTCGTCAGTCGCCATGGCAGGCTCCGGCGACGGCGATCGAGACGGGACTGACGCGGACAGGCGTCCGAGGCGAAAGGGGATGATGGGTGGCGCCCATCACGGCTGCCGGGGCGCCTGGCCGAACAGGCGAGGCGGCAGGCTTTGCGGCGGGCTGCCGGGTGCGGCGGCCAGCGTTTGCGAGGGGCCGCCGGCGTCGGCCTTCTTGTCGGCCGGCTGGGGCGAATATTCGGCCTGCTTGCAGGAGCAGCCCTGTACGAACTCCTTGCGATAGCGGAATGCCGTCTTCAGGCTGCTGTAGGGCTGCTGCGTGCGGGCGGACACGGCCTGCTCCATCGCCCCGCCGGGGTTCTGGTAGTAGAAGAGCTCGGAGGGCGCCGCGCAGCGGGACTGGCAGGCATCGGCATCGCGCTGGAAGTGGTTCGGCAGGGTCGAGAAGCTGACCGGGAAATAGAAGCCGTCGCACATGCGCACGCACACCGTGCGATAGGTGGCGAACGGCAGGGTGTTCCACTCGTTGGCGCCGCCCGGCCGCGGTCCGTCCTCGTCATCCTGCCAGAGCGACGAGAAGGGATTGTTGGCGGCATCGCGCCGGCGCGCTTCCTGGGTGTACTGCGGGCCGCAGCCGTTGCGCGCCAGCTCGCGGATGATGTCGTCCTGATAGGACCGGCCGCGCGAGCCCACGATCTGCTGGCGCTGGGAGTCGAGATCGGCGAGCCGCCGCTTGGCGGCCTCCATGTCGTTGGCGATGCGCACACACATGGGGGACTGGCGCAGGCTGCGCGCGAAGAGGAACGTGTCGTAGCAGTCGCGGCGGTCGAGTTCGGCGCGGGCAGCGCGGAACTGCTGATCGGCCTGCCTGATCTGGGCTTCGATCTGCGGCAGCATCTGCGCCTGCTGGCCCGTGCCCTGGGTTTCGGCAACGAGGCGCTGCTCGAGCTGCAGGCAGATATTGCTGACGCCGCGCTGGGCTGCACCGGGCGGCGCGGCATAGCCGGGCGGCGGGGGCGCGTCGGGGCGGTAGACCGGCTCGCGCGGCACCGGCGGCGGACGGCGCGGCTGTTCCTGCGACCACGGCCACCAGCCTTGCGCGAATGCGCTTGCCACCGGCAAAACAACCGCAACGCCCAGCGCCGCGACAAGCGTCAGGATACGCCAGAGCGTGCGATCAGCGCGCGAACGATGCGACAGCATGCCGAGAGCCTGGTCCTCTCCCTGGGATTGCACCCCGAATCCCATGCCAAATCCGGACTCTATTGGGGTTGTCGGTAGAGGGTCAATGCAGCGCAATTGCGGCGGAAGTCCCTGTGCAAAAGCCGATATTTACCGCGCGCGGCGAGAGCCGGCGGGCGCGCCTTGACGGGCTTGAGCAAACCAAGGATAACGCCGGCCATGCTGACCGAAGCGCCGAAACCCGCCGTCAACACCTCGTGCGGCATGATCGTTATTCCGAGCTAGCTCGACCGGCTGGCGCGCGGCCCGCTTCCTTGCCCTGATACGGAGCCAGTGAAACGATCCCGCCCAGCCCGGGCAGGGGACGTTGGCCGATGCTCACCCTCTACAACACGCTGACGCGCCGCAAGGAGCGGTTCGAGCCCATCGATCCTGCGAACGTGCGCATGTATGTCTGCGGGCCTACGGTCTACGACTACGCGCACATCGGCAACGCGCGCCCCGTCATCGTGTTCGACGTGCTGTTCCGCCTGCTGCGGCACATCTACGGCGCGGAGCACGTCACCTACGCACGCAACATCACCGACGTCGACGACAAGATCAACGCGCGGGCGGCGGAGGAATATCCCGACCTGCCGCTGAACGAGGCGATCCGCAAGGTTACCGAGAAGACCGAGCGCCAGTTCCACGAGGACATCGCGGCGCTGGGCGTTCTGCCGCCGACGGTCGAGCCGCGCGCGACGGAGAGCATCCCCGCGATGCGCGCGCTGTGCGAGAGCCTCGTGGCGAAAGGCCATGCCTACGTCGCGCAGGATCACGTGCTGTTCGACGTGTCGTCCATGCCGGACTACGGGCGGCTCGCCAACCGCTCGCTGGAGGAGATGGAGGCCGGTGCCCGCGTCGATGTCGCGCCCTACAAGAAGGGGCCGATGGACTTCGTGCTGTGGAAGCCGTCGAAGCCCGGGGAGCCGGCGTGGCCGTCACCGTGCGGGATCGCGGCGCCGGGCCGGCCGGGCTGGCACATCGAATGCTCGGCGATGTCCGACACGTGGCTGTGGGAAAATGCCAAGGCGCATCTGTCGGCGGCGGGGCTGGCGCACCCGCACGTGTTCGACATTCACGGCGGCGGCATCGACCTCGTCTTCCCGCACCACGAGAACGAGATCGCGCAGTCGCGCTGCGGCTTCGGCACGCCGCTGATGGCGAACTACTGGCTGCACAACGGCTTCCTGCAGGTCGAGGGACAGAAGATGTCCAAGAGCCTGGGGAATTTCGTGACGATCAGGGAGCTGCTGACGGGTTGGCAATCAAATAGGTGGCCGGGCTCGATTGTTCGCTTCGCGATGTTGATGACACACTATCGGCAGCCAATAGATTTTAGCCTCAGTGCGTTGGAGCAGGCTTGGGTAGCGTTGCAGACTTTTAAGAGTTCTGCGGACACCAGCGATGGTGACATTGCCCCTTCGTCAGAATTTTTGGATGCCCTGGCGGATGACCTGAACACGCCACGCGCTATTGCGGAATTGCACAGGCTGCACAAGGCAACCCGATCCGGTCTTGGGGAGCTAGGAGAAAGGATGCGAGCGCCGGGTGCGATGTTGACAAAAGAGGATTTGTTGCCGGCGCGGCAATTGGCAGCTGGATTGAATTTCATCGGAATCGATATTGGTAGCTATGATCGCGACTGGGCGCAGAAGCAACGCCGCTCGGAAGAGATTGATTCCAGGATTACCGCCCGCAACGCGGCGCGCAAGGCGCGCGACTTCGAGGAGGCCGACCGCATCCGCGACGAGCTGTCCGCCATGGGCATCCAGCTCAAGGACGCGAAGGACCCCGCGACCGGCAAGATCGTGACGACCTGGGAGGTCAAGCGATGAGCTATGTGCGGCGGACAGGCGGCTGCCAGTGCGGCGCCGTGCGCTATGCCGTCTCCCGGCTCGGGCGCGCCTCCATGTGCTACTGCCGCATGTGCCAGAAGGCCTTCGGCAACATCGGCGCGCCGCTCGTGACCGCGCGCGATCTCGCGTGGACGCGCGGGGCGCCGAAATACTTCCAGAGCTCCAACAAGGTGCGGCGCGGGTTCTGCGCCGACTGCGGCACGCCGCTGACCTTCGAGCCGAAGGGCATCGTCGAGGTGGCGATCTGCACCTTCGATGACCCGGCCGACATCGCGCCCGTGATCCAGGTCTCGCCGGAGGGGCAACTGCCCTGGGTCGGCGCGCTCGCCGCCTTGCCCGGCCGCTCCGAGGCCGAGCAGGCGAAGATTGCCGGCTATTACGCCGCGATCGTCTCCTGCCAGCATCCCGACCACGACACGGATGCGTGGCCCAACCCGGACGCACGGCCATGACGCGCGAACGCCTCTACCTCTTCGACACGACGCTGCGCGACGGCGCGCAGACGACGGGCGTCGATTTCAGCATCGAGGACAAGCAGCTCATCTCGCGCACGCTCGACGAGCTCGGCCTCGACTACATCGAGGGGGGCTACCCGGGCGCCAATGTCACCGATACGGCGTTCTTCGCGTCCCGTCCTCCGTTCGCCAATGCCCGGTTCACGGCATTCGGAATGACGAAACGGGCAGGGCGCTCGGCGTCCAACGATCCGGGATTCCAGGCCATCCTGCAATCGAAGGCCGACGCCATCTGCCTTGTCGCCAAGGCGTGGGATTATCACGTGCGCGTGGCGCTCGGCATCTCCAACGAGGAGAACATCGACGGCGTGACGCAGTCGGTCGAGGCGGTCGCCGCGTCCGGCCGCGAGGCGATGATCGACTGCGAGCATTTCTTCGACGGCTACAAGGGCAACCGCGCCTATGCGCTGGCGGTGGCGACCGCCGCGCACAAGGCGGGCGCGCGCTGGGTCGTGCTGTGCGATACGAACGGCGGGACGCTGCCGCACGAGGTCGCGGCCATCGTCGCCGATGTCGTGCGCCATGTGCCCGGCACGCATCTCGGCATACATACGCACAACGACACGGAGAATGCGGTCGCCAACACGCTGGCCGCCGTGCAGGCGGGATGCCGCCAGATCCAGGGCACGCTCAATGGCCTGGGCGAACGCTGCGGCAATGCCAATCTGACGTCGATCATTCCGACGCTGCTGCTGAAGCCCGAATTCGCGGATCGTTTCGAGACCGGAGTGACGCCGCAGCGGCTGGTGCGCATCACGCATGCGAGCCGGGTGCTGGACGAGGTGCTCAACCGCGCGCCGGACCGGCAGGCGCCCTACGTGGGCGAGGCGGCCTTTGCCACCAAGGCCGGCATCCATGCGTCCGCGATCCTGAAGGAGCCGCAGACCTACGAACACGTCGCGCCCGAAAGCGTCGGCAACCGCCGCCGCGTGCTGGTGTCCGACCAGGCCGGCAAGTCGAACCTCGTGTACGAGCTGGAGCGGCTGGGCGTCCCGTTCAACCGCGACGATGCACGGGTTGCCCGGCTGCTGGAGGAGGTGAAGGCACGCGAAGCGGTGGGTTATGCCTACGAAGGGGCGGACGCGTCGTTCGAGCTGCTGGCGCGGCGGCTGCTGGGCGAGGTGCCGCGCTACTTCGAGGTCGACAGCTTCCGCGTCATGGTCGAGAAGCGTCACAACGCGATGGGCGCGCTGGTGACGGTGTCGGAGGCGACGGTCAAGGTCTACGTCACGGGCGAGGATGCGCCGGTCTGGTCGGTCGCCGAGGGCAACGGCCCGGTCAACGCGCTCGACCAGGCGCTGCGCAAGGACCTGGGACGCTATCAGCGCTACATCGAGGACGTGGAGCTTGCCGACTACAAGGTGCGCATCCTCACGGGCGGCACGGAGGCGGTGACGCGCGTGCTGATCGAGAGCCGCGACCGGGCGACCGGCGAGCGCTGGTTCACCGTCGGCGTATCGCCCAATATCGTCGATGCCAGCTTCGAGGCGCTGCTCGACAGCATCAACTACAAGCTGATGAAAAGCGGCGCGACCGTCGTCGTCTGAGCCGATCTAGCCTAGCAGCTTCTGCGCGGCGTCGGCCGGCGACAGCTCGCCGCCGAGCACGCTGTCGGCGAGGGTGTCAAGCTTGCGGCCCTGGCCGTCCTTCACACGCGCGGCGACGAGATCGGCGGCGGCCCGCGCGATCAGGTAGCGCGCACGGCGCCGGCGGCGGACGGCCGCGGGTTCGGCAATGCGCGCCTGGCCGGCCGACAGGATCGCTGCGGCCAATTCGGCCACGCCCTCGCCCGTGGTGGCGGTGGTCTTGAGCACGGGCACCTTGCCGCGCGCGCCGGGGCGCAGCGCGAGCGCGCCGATGAGCTGGTGCATGGTGCGGTCGGCGCCGTCGCGATCCGCCTTGTTGACCACCATGACGTCGGCGATCTCGAGCAGGCCGGCCTTCATGGCCTGGATGTCGTCGCCAAGGCCGGGGGCGGAGATGACGACGCGCACGTCGGCCACCTCGGCGACATCGATCTCGCTCTGCCCGGTTCCGACCGTCTCCAGAAGGATCACGTCCTTTCCGGCGCCGTCGAAGGCATCGATGATGCGGACGGCTGCCGGCGAAAGACCGCCCAGGTGACCGCGCGAGGCGAGCGAGCGCATGAAGACCGCGTCGTCGTCCAGCGTCGCCGTCATGCGCACGCGGTCACCGAGGATGGCGCCGCCGGAAATGGGGCTCGACGGGTCGACGGCGATGATGCCGATGCTTTTGCCCTGCTGGCGCAGGTGGCCGATGTAGGCGTTGACGAGCGTCGACTTGCCGGCGCCCGGTGGACCCGTGATGCCGATGACGATGGCATGGCCGAGGTAGGGCTGGAGCGCCTTGAGAAGCCTCGGCGCGGCCGGCGAGAGCCGTTCCAGCTCGGTGACGGCGCGCGAGATGGCGCGGCGCTCGTTCGCGCGCATGCGCTGCACCAGCCGGTCGATGTCCGCGAGGTCCTGCTCGGCGGGGCGGGCGGCTTGAGAATGGGTGGCTGTCCTGGCGGTCATCGGGTTCCGGCTTTCGCGGCCGGCGCGGGGCCGTCGCTGCGCTTGTGAAGACAGATGAAGGTGCCGAGCATCCTGGCGATCTTCGTCTCCTGTCCCTTGTTGAGAGCGAACACGTCCGTGTCAACAACGGTGAGGGTGCGGCCGGCACGCTCCACCTGGGCACGGGCGATGAGAGCCTCGCCGGCGCCCGGCGCCAGCAGGTTGAGCTTCAGCTCGACGGTGAGGACGGACGCATCGGCCGGCATGAGCGAATAGGCGGCATAGCCCGACGCGTTGTCGGCGATGGTGGCGATGACGCCGCCATGGAAGAAGCCGTGCTGCTGCGACAGCGCCTCGCGATAGGGCAGGACGATCTCGCAGCGGCCGGGCTCGACGCGCGTCAGCTCGGCGCCGATGTGGCCCATGAAGGCCTGACGGGCGAAGCTGTCATGCACCCGCGTGCGGAACTCCGGGTCCTGCGCCTCGAGCCGGGCCATCGCGTGCTCCGTCAGGCCACGATCAGGGGGCGGCCGTCGCCCAGCTCGCGGCGCAGGCAGGCGCAGATCTCGCCGTGCGTGACGCCGGCGCTGGCGGCCTCCACGACGGCAGCCATCACGTTCGCCTTGGGCGCGTTGGCGGCGCGCGCCAGCGCATCGAGGCCGCGGCGCATCTCGGTCTGGTTGCGGTCGGCCTTGTAGGCCTTGAGGCGCTTCAGATACGCCTTCATCTTGCGGGCCGCCGGTCGCGGCAGCGGCTCGCGCGGCGTGTCGTCGTTGTCGGAGAGGCGATAGCGGGTGACGCCGACGATGGCGTCCTCGCCGCTGGCCAGCCGGGATTCGCGATCGAGCGCCGACTGGCCGATCATGCGCTGGACAAGGCCGTTCTCGACCGCGCGCCCCATGCCGCCGGCTTCCTCGACCGTCTTCATGACGGCCTCGATCTTCTCCTGCATCTGGTTGGTCAACGCCTCGACGTAGTAGCTGCCGCCGAGCGGATCGATGACGTCGGTCAGGCGCGCTTCGTCCTGCAGGATGTGGTGCGTGGCAAGCGCGATGCGGGCGCCGCGCTCGGTGGGCGAGGACAGCACCTCGTCGAAGGAATCCGTATGCAACGATTGCAGGCCGCCGAAGATGCCGGCCATCGCCTGCACCGCGACGCGGGCAATGTTGTTGAGCGGCTGCTCGCGCGTCAGGTCGACGCCCGATGTCTGCGCATGGAACTTGAAGCGCCAGGCGCGCGGGTTCTCGACACCCCAGCGTTCGCGAACGATCTTCTGCCAGATGCGGCGGCCGGCGCGGAACTTCGCCACCTCCTCGAAGAAGGAGATCGAGATGTCGAAGAAGTAGGTGAGGCGCGGCAGGAAGGTTTCGGGGTCAAGACCGCGCGCGATGGCATCCTCGGTGTACTGGATGGCCGACGACAGGGTGAAGGCCATCGCCTCGGCAGGCGTGGCGCCGGCCTGCTGCATGTGCTGGCCGACCACGGACAGCGGGTTCCACTGCGGGACGTGCTCGTTGCAGAAGGCAATGTGATCGGAGAGCACGCGCCGGGCGCCGCCAAGCTCCAGCCGGAAGAACATGTGATTGGCGACGAAATGCGAGATGCAGTCCGACTGGTTGGACGTGCCGGACAGCGCCGTCCAGGGCACGTTGCGCTTCCTGGCCACGGCCAGCATCAGGCCCATGAGCGAGAAGGGGGAGGGATCGTTGAGGGCCTTGGAGAACCGTCCGAGCGGGACGGCCGACAGGCAGGTCTCCATATCCTCGACGGTGTTGACGACGACGCCGCAGGTGCCGAGCAGGGCGGGATCGACCTCGTCGGCGTCAAGACCGCGGAAAACGGAGTTGCAGGGCGTCAGCGAAGCAGCATTGACGCCGGCATCGACGAGAACCTTCACGCGTTCGCGATAGTCCTCCGGAGTCGACAGGCCGATGAGCTGGCGCTGCGACCAGCGCCGGCCGCGGTGCATGGTGGGATAGATGCCGCGCGTCAGCGGGACCTGGCCCGGGAAGCCGAGGTCCTGCATATAGCCGGTCCCGTCCCAGTCCTGCGGCGTGTAGATCGGCTGGATCTCGATGCCCGAGCGATTGCGCGGATTGCGGTTCTCCGGGATCGACTGCTGGAAATCCGCGCGCCAGGCGCCGCGGGCGGCCTCGAAATCCGACAGCGGAAGGGTGGCAGGCTTGCTCTGGGCTTTGCGGGTCATGCGATGCCTTCCTTCTCCTTGGCCGTGCGTGCATCCGCGGCGAGGCTCGTGATGCTGGTGACGATCTCGTCGCGGTCGGCCCCGGGGTGGAAGACGCGGGCGACGCCGGCCTTGATGAGCGCCGTCTCGTCCTTGTCGGGCACGATGCCGCCGACGATGACCGGGATGTGCGCCAGCCCCGCCTTGCGCAGGTGCGACAGGAGTTTCGGCAGCAGGAGGTGGTCGGTCGCGAGGGAGGATACGCCGATCACATCCACGTCCTCCTCCTCCGCGAGGCGGACGACCTGGTCGAGCTGCTGCCAGGGCGGCGTGTAGATCACATCCATGCCGGCGTCGCGCAGATAGGCGGCAACGACGCGGCTGCCGCGATCATGGCCGTCGAGCCCGATCTTGGTGATCAGCACCTTGGGCGGATGCTGCTGAAAATCCGACATCATCACTCGGGTCTCCTTTGTGCGCCGGTACGCAGCATGGCGACGATACGGCGGGCAATGTCGCCGGCGGCTGTCGCGGGCTTTCCCTTGGGCGTCGGCCGGTGCCAGCTGTGCGCGCTGTTGAGCGCGCCGAGAAGCGTCAGGCGAAAAAGCCGCACGTCGGTTGCCGGCGACAGATCCAGGTTGTCGACGAGCCGGCGGAAACGATCCTCATAGTGATCGCGCATCACCGTCAGCTCCTGGGCCAGCGCGGGCACGTCGGACGGCAGGACGCGCGTCAGGACACGCGCGTAGCCCGACGGCTCGAGGATCATCTCGAGGTGAGCCGCAGCGGCCCGCTCAAGCCGGTCCCAAGGATCGCGCTCGGCGGCAACAGCCGCTTCGACGGCGGCGTCGATGCGCCGGATGCCCTCGGCATAGACGGCGGCAAGGAGACGGTCCTTGGACGGAAAGTGAGCATAAAGCGCGCCGACCGTCAGCCCCAGCTCGCGGGCGAGGTCGCGGATCGAGGTGGCGTGGTAGCCGTTGCGGGCGAAGAGGCTCGCGGCCGCGCCCAGCATGCGCCGGCCCGCTTCGCTCGCCGGCGCTTCGCCGTTCTTTGCCAGAGCTTCGACCGCACTCATGCCGGCTCATCCGTAAAGTGAACGAACGATCATTTAATCCATTGCACGCGCCAGTCAAGAGCCGACAAGACAGCGCCCGGTTTTCTCGTGTAGATCAGGAGCCTGTTGGTCCGGCGATTGGGGGAAGTCGTGCTCGCCGTTCGATTGCCTATGGCGTGGATTGCGGCGGCACTGGCGGTCTCGAGCGCGGGTTGCGCGACACCGATGCCCCGCGATCCGGTGCCGGAACGCCTGGTCGAGAAGGCCGAGGTCTACGGCATGCCCGAGATCCGGTTCTGGGGCGACGAGAAGTCCGCGGCGCTCGACCGATCGCTGAAACTGCGCGTGTCGCAGAGTGTTGCCACGCGGCTGCCGAGCGTGCGCGCCGAGCCCGTGTTCGACGTCAAATACCTGGCCTTGTCCGGTGGGGCCGGGGACGGTGCCTACGGAGCCGGATTGCTGTGCGGCTGGACGACGGCCGGAACGCGGCCCGAGTTCGAGATCGTGACCGGCGTGAGCACGGGCGCGCTGATGGCGCCCTTTGCCTTCCTCGGGCCGGCATACGACCGGCAACTGCGCGAACTCTACACGACCATGTCCACGCAGCAGATCATGACGGCGCAGATATTGCCGGGCCTGCTGGGCGGGGTTGCGCTGGCCGACAGCGCGCCGCTGGCCGATCATATCAGGCGCTATGTCGACAGGGCGGTGCTCGCCGCGATCGGAGCCCAACACAAAAAGGGACGGCGGCTGTTCGTTGCGACCACGAACCTGGATGCACAGAGGCCTGTCATCTGGGACATGGGCGCCATTGCGAGCATCGGCACGCCGCAGGCCGACGACCTCTTCCGCAGCGTGCTGCTGGCCTCGGCCTCGATACCGGGCGGCTTGCCGCCAGTGCACATCAAGGTGACGGCCGGCGGCAAGCACTACGAGGAAATGCACGTGGACGGCGGCCCGACCAACCAGGTGTTTTTCCTGCCCATGCAGGTGCTGCTCGCCAACTACTCCAAAGGGCACATCAAGACGCCGATCCGGCGGCATCTCTTCGTGATCCGCAACACGAAGGTCGCGCCGGAATTCGAGGCGGTGAAAAACTCGACCTTGAAGATCGCCGAGCGGTCGCTCGTGACCCTGACGAAGAGCCAGGGCGTCGGCGACCTCTATCGGCTCTATATCGAGGCGAAGGCGAACAACATGTCCTTCCAGGTCGCCGCCATCCCGGCGAGCTTCCGCCTGGTCTCGAAGGAGCCGTTCGATCCCGCCTATATGCGCAAGCTCTTCGACGTCGGCTACGAGCAGGGCCGCATGGGATCCGCGTGGTCGGCGGCGCCGCCGGGCCTTCTGTCTCCGTCCCGCTAACCTACTACTGTGGCTGGCCGGCCGGCGGTGGCTGCTTGCCCGGTGGCGGCCGCGCGGCCCGCGGCTGTGGCGCAGGCGCGGTCCGGGCCGCCGCCGGGGCAGCTGCCCGCGGCGGGGATGGAGGCCGGGCCATGCGCGCAGGGGCCGGCGGCCGTTGCGGCTGCGCGACGGGGCGGTTCTGCGGCGGGCGCTGGAATGCC
>JBFWWW010000083.1:0-15365 GCA_050245975.1 Hyphomicrobiaceae bacterium | reverse complement strand
TTGTACTGTTTTTACAGTCCTTTACTGCGGGAGCGCCTGAATGGTGCAGGGGACGCCACAGTTTACGCCGACCCAGGTTCTCGATTCGGGACGCCGCGCCGAGGCCGAGGGGAAAATCGACTACGCGATACAGTTCTACCGCCACCTGACCGACCACTACAGCTTCACGCCGGAAGCAGCAGGGGCCCGCGAGGCGCTGGCGCGCATCGGCGTGTCGCGGGGCAGCGGTCCGCCGCCGCCTCAGATCGGCTGGCGCGGTTCGGTCAATGGCGAGGGACAGAAGGCGCAGGCCCGCGCACAGCGTCGCGCGCGGCCGGCGGTTGAGGAAACAAGGTCGGAGCAGTATCGCGTGGGACGGGCTATCGCGCACATCTTTACAGGGTTGGGCTGGGTGGTGTTCGCGCTCGGTCTGGCGGCAACCGGGTTGGCGGCAGCGCTGTGGGGCGGTTTGACCGCCATGCCGCGCGGCCAGCCGTTCGAGGCGGTCGCAGCGGTCGGCTTCGTGCCGGGCCTGGCAGCGATGCTGACGGGGCTGGCTGTCGTGCTCGGCGGACAGCTCTCGCGCGCCGTGTTCGACATGGCGGACGGCAGAAGCTGAGCGATCGGCGGCTTTTCTGTCGCTGCCGCGACGCCGCTATTTGTCGCTGTCGCGACGGTGCTCCTCGAGCCGCGGCATGATCTCCACGAAATTGCAGGGGCGGTGACGGCTGTCGAGCTGCAACTTGAGGATGCCGGTCCAGGCGTCCTTGCAGGCG
The DNA here is from genome assembly GCA_050245975.1 of Hyphomicrobiaceae bacterium. Classification (GTDB taxonomy): domain Bacteria; phylum Pseudomonadota; class Alphaproteobacteria; order Rhizobiales; family Hyphomicrobiaceae; genus JBFWWW01. The sequence continues at coordinate 14,610 of JBFWWW010000083.1, read as the reverse complement.
CCGGGCGAGCCGGGCACGCAGAAAATGTAGGTGCCGCGCGTGAGGCCCGCGCAGGCACGGCTCTGAATGGTCGATGTCCCGACCTTCTGAAACGACAGCATGTGAAAGATCGTCGAGAAGCCGTCGATGGTCTTCTCGAACAGCGGCACCAGGGCTTCGGGCGTCACGTCGCGCCCGGTGAAGCCCGTGCCACCGGTTGTGATGACGACGTCGACCCCGGGATCGGCGACCCAGCGCTCGACGGTCGAGCGGATCTGCGGGACGTCGTCCCTGACGATGGTGCGGTCGGCGAGGACGTGGCCGGCCTCGGCGATCAGCGCGGCGAGCGTATCGCCGGATTTGTCGGTCGTGCCGGTTCGGGTATCCGATACCGTCAGTACGGCGATGCGGACGGGAATGAACGGGCGGCTTTCATCGATGCGGGACATGGGACGATCCTAGGACACGATCCGCTGGCGGACCCGGCCCATTGTCTCAAGTTCGGGCCACGCCGTCATCCCGATCGAGTGCGCTGCGCAATGTCAGGAGATCGCGCCAGGCCTGCCGCTTGGCGGCGGGGCTGCGCAGCAGGTAGGCCGGATGCAGCGTCGGCAGCGCCCGCACGGCGCGCGTGCCGATGGTGATGTCGCGCCAGCGGCCGCGGATGCGCAGGATGCTGTCGGCGACGTTCAGGATGTTGCGGGAGGCGGCCGCGCCGAGAAGAAAGACGATGTCCGGGTCGACGAGCTCCACCTGGCGTTCGAGGAACGGCCGGCAGACCTGGGCTTCCTGCGGCGTCGGCGTGCGGTTCCCCGGCGGACGCCAGTAGACGATGTTGGTGATGTGCACTTCGTTCTCGCCGAGAGCGATGGCGGCCAGCATCTTGTCGAGGAGCTGCCCGGCCCGCCCGACGAACGGCCGGCCTTCGAGATCCTCCTCGCGGCCGGGCGCTTCGCCGATCATCATGACACGGGCCTTTGCGGCGCCCCGATAGAAGCAGAGGTTCTTGGCGGTCGCCTTGAGGCCGCAGCCGTCGAAGCGGGCGAGCGTGGCTGCAAGCTCATCGAGGCTGGCGGCCTTGCCTGCCGCTGCGCGTGCGGCCATGACGGCCGTATCGGGTGTCGAAGGGAGTGCGGCGGGGGAAACCGGCGTCACAGGCGGTCGCAGGGGCCTGGGCGCCTGCGTAGCCGCGGGAGCGGGGGCCGCCGGCGACCGGGCAGGCGCCGGCGATGGCCTGAGGTGCTCGCGGGCGTCGGCGCCCGGAGCCCGGTCGGCGCGCTGAGTCCAGTCGATGGCCGTTTCCGCGACGGCGGCATCGACGCCCATCTCGGCATACCAGCGCAAAAGCTCGACGAGCTCGGCCCGCGGCGGCGTTTCAGTCATGGTATGGCTTCTATATCGGCGCGCCGCCGGTATTTCCACTGTTCCGCAACGGCGCGGCGATGCTTGACGCCGCGACCGCCCGCGACCTATCGACAAGGGCGGGTGCGAGGAGGAGACGACGATGCCGGCCGAAGCCATGGAACTGCCGCCGCGCGAGGCGATGGAATTCGACGTCGTCATCGTCGGCGCGGGACCGGCCGGGCTGGCGACCGCAATCCGCCTCAAGCAGCTCGCGGCCGAAGCCGGACAGGAGCTGTCCGTGGTCGTGCTCGAAAAGGGCTCGGAGGTCGGTGCGCACATCCTGTCGGGAGCCGTGATCGATCCCATCGGTCTCAATGCGCTCATCCCCGACTGGAAGGAGAAGGGCGCTCCGATCGATACCCCGGTGACGGACGACCGCTTCCTCTACCTCGGTCCTGCCGGCGAGGTGCGCCTGCCGAATTTCCTCATGCCGCCGCTGATGAATAACCACGGCAACTACATCGTCAGCCTCGGCAACGTGTGCCGCTGGCTGGGCGAGCAGGCGGGCGAGCTCGGCGTCGAGATCTATCCCGGCTTCGCGGGCGCCGAGGTGCTCTATGACGACAAGGGCGCCGTCGTGGGCGTGGCGACCGGCGACATGGGCATCGGCCGCGACGGCAAGCCGAAGGACAGCTTCACGCGCGGCATGGAGCTGCGCGGCAAGTACACGATCCTCGCGGAAGGCGCGCGCGGCTCGCTGACGAAACAGCTGGTCGCGCGCTTCGGCCTCGACAAGGGCCGCGATCCGCAGAAGTACGGCATCGGCCTCAAGGAGCTGTGGGAGGTCAAGCCCGAGAAGCACCGGCGTGGCCTCGTGCAGCACACCTTCGGCTGGCCGCTCGACAACGGCACCGGCGGCGGCTCGTTCCTCTACCACTATGGCGAGAACCTGGTGTCGGTGGGCTTCGTCGTCCACCTCAACTATGCCGATCCCTATCTGTCGCCTTTCGACGAGTTCCAGCGTTTCAAGACGCACCCGGCCATCCGCGACGTGTTCGAGGGCGGCAAGCGCATCTCGTACGGCGCGCGGGCCATCACGGAAGGCGGCTGGCAGTCGATCCCGAAGCTGGCGTTTCCCGGCGGCGTGCTGGTGGGCTGCGCGGCGGGCTTCGTCAACGTGCCGCGCATCAAGGGATCGCACAACGCCATCCTGTCGGGCATCGCGGCCGCCGAGGCGGCGTTCGCCGCCGTCGCGGCAGGCCGGGCGCACGATACGCTCGATGACTATGCCGATGCAGTGATGGGCGGGCCCATCGCTGCCGACCTCAAGCGCGTGCGCAACGCCAAGCCGCTGTGGAGCCGCTTTGGCACCTATGCCGGCATCGCGCTCGGCGGCATCGACATGTGGCTCAATACGATCCTGCCCGGCACGGGGCTCGGCTACACGCTGAAGCACAAGAAGGCCGACTATGCGACGCTGACCAAGGCGCGCAAGGCAAAGCGCATCGCCTACCCCAAGCCCGACGGCGTGCTGACGTTCGACAGGCTCACCGACCTGTCGTTCTCGGCGACCAATCACGAGGAGGACCAGCCGGTCCACCTGCGGCTTGCCGATCCGACCATCCCGGTGCGCGTCAACCTCCCGGAATACGCCGAGCCGGCGCAGCGCTATTGTCCGGCCGGCGTCTACGAGATCGTCGAGGAGGCCAACGGGCCGCGCTTCCAGATCAACGCGCAGAACTGCGTGCATTGCAAGACGTGCGACATCAAGGACCCGTCGCAGAACATCACGTGGGTGCCGCCGGAAGGCGGCGGCGGGCCGAATTATTCCAGCATGTAGCGGCTGATCGGGTGGTGACCGGGGGAGGGACAATGGCCGAGACGATCGATCCCGACGCGCAGCGTGCCGTCGACATCATTCTCGCCGCGCGTCGTCCGCCGCTGGAGACGCTGCCGGTGGCGGAGGCGCGCATCGTCTTCCAGGCCGGACGCGCGGTGTTCGTTCCCGATCCCGAGGACGTGGCCGAGGTGCGCGATATCTCAGCGCCGGGCCCGGCGGGGCCCATCCCGCTGCGGCTTTATCGCGGCATCGGGGCCGGCAAGGATACGGCGCAGCCGGCACTCGTCTATTTCCATGGCGGCGGGTGGGTCGTGGGCAATCTCGACAGCCACGATACGGTGTGCCGATCGCTCGCCAACAGCGCGCACTGCATCGTCGTGTCCGTCGACTACAGGCTGGCACCCGAGCACAAGTTTCCTGCCGCGGTCGAGGATGCGATCGCGGCGACGGTCTGGATCAGCGCCAACGCGGGAGAGCTCGGCATCAATGCGCGGCGCATCGCCGTCGGCGGCGACAGCGCGGGCGGCAACCTGTCGGCTGTCGTCGCGCTGCATGCGCGCGACGCCGGCGGACCGCGGCTGGTGCGGCAGCTGCTGATCTATCCGGCGACGGACATGCAGACCGAGCGCGCGTCCTACATCAAGCACGCCGAGCAGCCGCCCCTGCGGCGTGCGACGATGCGATGGTTCGTCGATCACTACCTCGGCCGTCCGGCGGATGCCGCCAACTGGCGCGCCTCGCCGCTGCTGGCAAAGGACCTTGGTGGCCTGCCGCCCGCCTTCGTGCTCACCGCCGGGTTCGATCCGCTGTGCGACGAGGGCGAGGCCTACGCCGACGCGCTGCAGGCCGCGGGCGTCGCCGTACGGCGGGAGCGCTTTGCCGGACAGGTGCACGGCTTCATCACGATGGGCCGCGTCGTCGGACAGGCGCAACGCGCCATCGCGCTGTGCGCCGAAGAGCTGATGCGGGCTTTCGCGGACGCGCCCTAGCTCTTCTTCTCTAGTTCTTCTTCTCGGCGAGATAGGCTTTCAGGAGATCGCGGTTGGTGCGCGCGGTGTCCGAACCCTTGGCGATCGCCTGCTCGTAGATCTCCAGCGCCTTGTCGGGATCGACGCTGTTGGAGCGAAGCTGGCGGCGGGCCAGCGCGGCAGGGTCGTAGGTTTCGCCCAGCGCCACCAGGGCCTCGACGATGCCGCGCGAAGCGGCCTCGGTCAGCAGCGCGCGGGCGCCGCGCACGTTGCCGATGGACACCATCGACCAGGCGCGTTCCAGCAGGGCGCGCAGGTTTTCGGCTTCGATGTAGCCGGGCATGCGCGGCGCAAGCTGGGCCATCGCAGGTGGCGTGCCGGGCGCGGGCGGCGGCGACGCGATGGCCGGCCGCGTCGGATCGGCGTTCGGACCGACCACGGGCGCCATTGCCGGCGGCTGCTGGCTCGGCACGGGCATGATCGACGGCGCGGTGGCCGATGCACGCGGGACAGGCATCATGGCAGCCCCCGCCTCGACCGGTGCCGGTGTCGCAGGGCGGCTTGCGGCAAGCGCGCTCTCCGGCGGTGGCGGCGGGATCGCCGGGCGCGCGGACGCAGCCGGTGCGGGGCGCTTTATGGGCGCCGGGCGGGCCTGTGGCTTCGGCTTGCGGACCGGCTTGACGGCCGGCGGAGGCGGCGGCGCGATTGCGGGCGTGTAGGCGGCAGCCTGGCCGTGGGGCACCATGCGCATGGTCGGCGGCGGCGGTACGCTGCCATCATCGACGGCGCAGAAGTGATATTCGCGCGCACCCTCGTGGCGCGCGGCACAGCCGGCGACCGCGAGGACAGCGGCGGCAACCAGGGCGGACTTTATCAACTGACGCAGCATACGGGTCGTGCCTCAACATCACGCCCGCGTCAAACTGTCCGCGCACGTGCTCGATCCCGCAAGACTGCTATGGTGTGGTTAAGGTCGGTTTAATGCGCGCGCCGGATTGGCGCATATTCGTCCATGCGCCGGCCCGGAGGGGCCCTGGAGAGAAAAGATATGTTCACGCAGGATGATCTCGCGGCCGCCGCCGCGGTGGTCGGCGCCGTCATGCCGCCGACGCCACAGTACGCCTGGCCGCTGCTGGCGCGCCGGGCCGGCGCCGAGGTCTGGGTGAAACACGAGAACCACACGCCGATCGGGGCCTTCAAGGTGCGCGGCGGTCTCGTCTACATGGACCGTCTTCGGCGCGGCAGCCCTAACGTCAGCGGCGTGATATCGGCGACGCGCGGCAATCACGGGCAGTCGATCGCGCTGGCGGCGCGACGCGCGGGACTGACCGCCACCATCCTGGTGCCGCACGGCAACTCGACCGAGAAAAACGCCGCCATGCGAGCCCTCGGCGCCGAACTTGTGGAGCACGGCCGCGATTTCGACGAAGCCAAGCACCATTGTGCGGCGCTCGCGCGCGAGCGCGGGCTGCACTTCGTGCCGTCATTCCACGAGCATCTCGTGCTCGGCGTGGCGACTTACGGCGTCGAGTTCATGCGCGCGGTGCCGGAGCTGCATACCGTATACGTGCCGATCGGCATGGGATCCGGCCTCTGCGGCGTGATCGCCGCGCGCGACGCGCTGGGATTGAAGACGGACGTGGTGGGCGTGGTGGCCGAGAATGCACCGGCCGTGGCGCTGTCGTTCGCGGCCGGACATATCGTGCCGACAAACACGGCAGCGACATTCGCGGATGGAATGGCGTGCCGAGAGCCGCACGAGGAGGCGCTGGCCATCATGCGCAAGGGAGCGGCACGCCTGGTGACGGTATCGGAGGACGACATTTCCGCCGCAATCCGTGCCTACTACGAAGATACTCACAACCTCGCCGAGGGCGCCGGTGCCGCCGCGCTGGCCGCCCTGCTCAAGGAACGATCAACCATGGCTGGACGGCGCGTCGGCGTTATCCTCAGCGGTGGGAACATCGACCGGGCCGTGTTTCAAGAGGTTCTCGCGGGAACCACGCCGAAGGCGTAGCGCGGCGATTGCACACGCGCTAAGAGGTCGCTTGCAGGCCCCATCTTTGCTAGCGTGGCGCCGGGTGGGAATCAGAGGGCGGGCATCGCCCCGGAGAGAGATGGCATGCGCTTCGGTCAGCACTTCGTCACCCTTGCAACCGCCCTTTCCCTTTTTGCCGCCGGCGCCCTGACGGCCGCGCAGGCCGCTGTGCCGGGCGAAAGCACGGACAGTGACGACGGCTACAAGGTGCAGTCGCTGCTCGGCGGATATCTCGCCGCGCGCGCGGCGCGGACGGCGCATGACACGCGGTCGGCGGCCGAGCTCTACACGCAGACGCTGGCGCGTGATCCCGACAGCGATGTCCTGCTCGAGCAATCCTTCCTGATGGAAACATCGGAAGGGAACTGGGCACAGGCGGAGCCGCTGGCGCGCCGGCTCGTCGCGCAGCAGGTCAACCATCGCCTGGCCAACGCTCTTCTCGGTCTCGCCGAGTTCAAGGCCGGCAACTACGCCCAGTCCGATACCTACTTCAAGGCCGGCGGCATCAGCCCCATCGGCGAGCTGACAAGCTCGCTCGCCCGCGCGTGGGTGATGCAGGCGGAGGGCAAGACCAAGGAAGCGCTCGACCTTCTCGACCAGTCGCGGCAGCCGGAATGGGCGCAGTTCTATCTGCGCTATCATCGCGCGCTGATCGCCGACGTGGCCGGCCGCCGCTCCGAGGCGCGCAGCAGCTACGAGCGCGTGTTCCGGACCGACCAGCGTACCCTGCGCGTCGCGCTCGGCTACGCGCAGAGCGCGGCACAGTCGGGTGACGTCAAGCTCGCGCAGACCATCCTGCAGGCGCATCTCGACAAGACGAAGGGCGAGGGCCATCCGATGGCGCGGGCGCTGAAGGCGCGCCTCGATGCCGGAGAGCGCACGCCGCTGCTCATTTCGACGCCGTCGGAGGGACTGGCCGAGGTGTTCTACGGCCTGGGCGAGGCGCTCGCGGGCGAGGGTGGCGTCGGCGTCGGGATCGTCTATCTGCAGCTTTCGCTCTATATGCGGCCGGATTTCGAATTCGCCCTGGCAACGCTCGCCAACGCCTACGAGGCGACCAAGCGCTATTCGGATGCCATCGCCGCCTACGACCGCATTCCGAAGGACACGCCGCTCGCGAGCAGCATCGCAATCCGCAAGGCGCTCAACCTGAACCAGCTCGAGCGCGTCGACGAGGCGCAGGACATTCTCGAGAAGCTGGCCAAGGCGGAGCCGCGCGATATCCGCCCGCTCGATGCGCTGGGCACCATCATGCGCGCCCGCAAGCGCTACATGGAGGCCGCCAGCTACTACACGCGCGCCATTGCTCTCATCGACAAGCCGCAGCCGGCGCACTGGGCTTATTTCTACGCGCGCGGCACCTGCTACGAGCGGCTCAAGGACTGGCCGGCAGCGGAGGCCGACCTGCAGCGGGCGCTGAAGCTGAGCCCCGACCAGGCGCTGGTGCTGAACTATCTCGGCTATTCCTGGATCGACCAGAACAAGAACCTGCGCCACGGCCTGTCGCTGATCGAGAAGGCCGTGCGCCAGAAGCCGGATGACGGCTACATCGTCGACAGCCTCGGCTGGGCGCACTATCGGCTCGGCAACTACAAGCAGGCCGCCAAGTATCTCGAGCGCGCGGTCGAGCTGCGGCCCGACGATCCGGTGCTCAACGATCACCTCGGCGATGCCCTGTGGCGGGTCGGACGGGAGCGTGAAGCCAGGTTCCAGTGGGAGCAGGCGCTGACGCTCAAGCCCGAGCCGGAGGATGCCGAGAAGATCCACCGCAAGCTGCAGAAGGGCCTGCCGGGCCTGGCGCGCTCGCCCGCCGTCCGGCGGATGCGCGAAGTGCTCCGCCGCGACCAGCAGCGCAAGGCGAGCCAGAACTCCGTCCTGCCGTTCCTGCAGTAGCCCGCCGCGGCGGGCATGGCGATGGCCAGGATCGTCGAAACCGCGCACGCCAAGGTCAACCTGACGCTCTCGGTGCGCGGGCGCCGGCCCGATGGCTATCACGATATCGCCAGCCTGATCGTTTTCGCCGACGTTGGCGACGAGCTGACCCTGACGACGGACAGGCCCGGTGGCCTGGAAGTCGCCGGCAGGTTCGCGCCGGCGCTGACAGGGGAAAATCTCATCGCGCGGGCGGCCGCGGCCCTGCGGGCCCGCTGTCCCGACCTTCCCATGGGCGCGGTCCTGCTCGACAAGCGTTTGCCCGTGGCCGCCGGTCTCGGCGGCGGATCGGCAGACGCAGCGGCCTTCCTGCGCGCCGTGCGACGGGCTCAGCCGGACCTGACCGGGACGGTCGACTGGCAGGCGGTCGCATCGGCTCTGGGGGCCGACGTGGCGGTCTGTCTTTCGAGCGGGCCGTCGTTCGTGACGGGCATTGGGGACCAGGTGTCGCCCGCACCGCCGCTGCCGGACATGGCGGCCGTCCTGGCGTGTCCGGCCGTGCCGCTCGACCCGTCCAAGACGGCCACCGTCTATCGCGCTCTTGCCGCCCCCCCGCTCGATCCGGCGCGCCCGCCTTCCGCGAGGACGGGCCCGCTGCGGTCGCTCGATGCGGTCGTCGCGTTGCTCGAAGCAGAGCCCAATGATCTGCGCGCGGCCGCGCTCTCGGTGATGCCCGTCATCGCTGAAACCGAAGCGGCGCTGGCGGCGAGCCGCGGCTGCCGTGCCGTGCGGCTGTCGGGCTCGGGGCCGACCTGCTTCGGGCTCTATGACGATGCGATGGCCGCGCAGGCGGCAGCGCAGGCGATCGCGCGTGCATACCCGACATGGTGGGTGGTCGCCTGCACGCTGCGCGGCCTTGCGATCAGTTCGAGCGGCTGATGGCGAAGGCGACCGCGTCGGCAAGCGCGGTGCGCGCCGGACTGTCGGAGAAGATCGCCAGCGCGTCGCGGGCGATGGCGCCGTAGTGGCGCGCCCGCTCCAGAGTCGCCTCGATCGCCTTGTGCTTCTTCATCAGCCGCAGCGCTTCCTCGAAGTCGCCGTCGCGGATGTCCCCGTCGGCCAGCGTGCGCTGCCAGAAGGCGCGCTCGCCGGCATCGCCGCGGCGGAAACACAGGATGACCGGGAGCGTGATCTTGCCCTCGCGGAAATCGTCGCCCGTGGATTTGCCGAGACGGTTGCTGTCGCCGGAATAGTCCAGCGCGTCGTCAACGAGCTGAAAGGCGAGGCCGATGTTGCGGCCGTAGGACTTGAGCGCGGTCTGTTCGGCGACGGGGCGCGCGGCAATGGCCGCGCCCACCTCGGCGGCGGCGGAGAAGAGCGCTGCCGTCTTGGCGTCGATGATGGCGAGGTATTCGTCCTCGGTGGTGGCCGTGTTCTGCGCGGCGGCGAGCTGCATGACCTCGCCCTCGGCGATGACGGCCGCGGCGTTGGACAGAATTTTCAGCGCGGCGAGCGAGCCGACGTCGACCATCATGCGGAAGGCCTGGCCGAGCAGGAAATCGCCAACGAGCACGCTCGCCTGGTTGCCCCACACGATCCGGGCCGCCTTCTTGCCGCGCCGCACGTCGCTGTCATCGACGACGTCGTCGTGCAGCAGCGTCGCCGTGTGCATGAACTCGACGGCGGCGGCGAGGCGGACATGGCCGTCGCCCGCATAGTCCGAGAGCTTGGCGGCAGCGATGGTGAGCATGGGCCGCAGCCGCTTGCCACCCGAGTCGATCAGATGATGGGCGAGCTCGGGGATCAACTCGACGTCGGAGATCGCCTTGTCGAGGATGATCCGGTTGACCGCGGCCATGTCGTCCGACACCAGGGTGACGAGACGCTGCAGGCTTACGGACGGATCCCGCGCCTCTTCCAGTGGGACGACAACGCCCAAGACATGCTACCTTCGGTTGAGCTGCTTCCTGCCCGTGTTATCCGGGAGGCGAGCGGGCCAGTCAAGCGGGCGGCAGCCGACGCCAGCCGATGGAGTGATCAGCCTCAGGCTGGGAATCGCGATGCGCGACATTCTGAAGTCGAACGACGCGGTTGTGCTGAGCTTCGCGGAAGCCGTGCTGCGGGAGGCGGGCATTTCCGCCGACATAGCGGACCGGCACATGAGCATCGTGGAAGGTTCGATCGGTATTTTTCCCCGCCGCCTGCTGGTGGCGACCGAGGACGTGCTGCGCGCGCGCCGGCTGCTGGCCGAGGCGGGCCTGGCGGAATGGCTGGCGGACGAGGACGCATGAGCGCCGGCGCACGGATCGAAGAGGCTCATACCGACGACGCTTTTCTCGGCGGCGCGCTGTCGATCCTGCAGCCAAGCGGCGGCTATCGGGCCGGGCTCGATGCCGTGCTGCTGGCCGCTGCGGTACCGTCGGCCGGTCGCATCCTCGATCTGGGCGCGGGAGCTGGGACGGTGGGACTGTGCGCGGCGCGGCGCCTCTCCGGCGCCCGCGTGACGCTGGTGGAAAGAAACGCCGACCTTGCGGGGCTGGCGGAGGAAAACGCGCGCCGCAACGGGCTGGCGGATCGCGTCGACGTGATCGTCGCCGACGTCACGGCGCCGCTGGCGCAGGCGCTCCAGTTGGCCCCGCTCTCCGGCTCGTTCGATCACGTGGTCGCCAATCCCCCCTACAACATCGACGACGACGGCACCCTGCCGCCCGATACCGGCAAGGCGGCGGCGCACAGCATGCCGGCGGGCACGCTCGACCGCTGGCTGCGCGCCGCGGCGGCAATGGCGCGGGCGGGTGGCACCGTGACGCTGATCCATCGCGCCGACGCGCTGGGCGAGGCGCTGGCGGCGTTTGACGGCCGTTTCGGCGGCGTGATCGTCTTTCCGCTGTTCCCGCGCACCGGCGCCTCCGCAAGCCGCATTCTGCTACAGGGCGTGAAAGGCAGCCGCGCGCGACCCGTGGTGCGTCCGGGGCTGGTCCTGCACGGCGCGGGGAATGCCTTCAGCAAGGATGCGGAAGCCATCCTGAGGCTCGGCCAGGGGCTGTCGCTCGCGGGCTGAGGCATTCGGCCACCGCCGCGCGATCCGAAACCGCTGCCCCTTGTACGGACGATATCGTATCCTCGTCCGTCGCAAGGACCGCAACCCGTACGCAAGCGCGCGCGTTCGACCAGACGAGGACAGAGGAGTTGTGATGCTGTTTTTCCGCCGTGGGCCCGTGGTGCCCGTGCTGAGGCTCTCGGGGCCGATCGGCATGGCGACGCCGCTGCGCGCGGGGCTCGGTATCTCGGCTGCGGCAGGCGCGATCGAGAAGGCCTTTGCCGCCTCGAAGCTGCCGAGCGTTGCCGTGATCGTGAATTCGCCGGGCGGCTCGCCGGTGCAGTCGCACCTGATCTTCAAGCGCATCCGCCAGCTGGCGCAGGAGAAGGGCAAGCGCGTCTACGTGTTCTGCGAGGATGTCGCCGCCTCGGGCGGCTATTTCCTGGCGCTTGCCGGCGATGAAATCTATGCCGATCCGTCGTCGATCATCGGCTCGATCGGCGTCATCTCGGCGAGCTTCGGCTTCGACAAGGCGATCGACAAGCTGGGCATCGAGCGGCGCGTGCATACTGCGGGGACCAACAAGGGCACGCTCGATCCGTTCCTGCCCGAGAAGGCCGACGACGTGGAGCGGCTGAAGGCGCTGCAGCGCGACGTGCACGACGTGTTCATCGGCATCGTCAAGGACCGGCGGGCGGGACGGCTCAAGGGGCCGGACACGGAACTCTTTTCGGGGGCCTTCTGGTCGGCGGCCAAGGCGCTGGACTATGGCCTGATCGACGGCATTTCGGACGTGCGCACGCGCATGCGCGAGCTGCATGGCGAGAGGGTGCGCCTCAAGGCCATCCCGCTGGGCGGGGGCGGGCTGCTGTCCCGGTTCCGCCGCCTGCCGGGATCAAGCCTGGGTTCCGGCGATGGATTTGCCTTCCCGACGCCGTTGGCCGATGATCTGCTGTCGGCCGTCGAGGCGCGGGCCCTGTGGGCGCGCTTCGGCCTGTGACGGAGTTACCTCCAGGAAGGAGGCAGAAATGCCGCAAGTGATCGCCATCGCGGTGCTGGGAGCCGGCCTCTACGCCGGCTATCGCTGGCTGACACGGGCCGGCGGGATGCTGACGGCGGAGCTGAACCGCGCCGAGGAGGAATTGCGGCGCCGCGCGGCCCGAGCCTCCGGCGAGCTCGTCGAAAAAGACCTCGGCGCGCTGGAGTACGATGCCGAGGCCGGCGTCTACAAGCCGCGCCAGCGCGCCTGACGGAAGCGACAATCCGCGTGACGGGCGGACCTGTTTGCGTATAGTGCGCGCCACAACCGCCGCGGGACGATTTTTCCGATGCAGAAGAAAGCCACCGGGCCGGCCGCCGGGCAGCTCCGGCCGGCGCAATCGTTTCAGGACCTGACCCTCACGCTGCAGCAGTTCTGGGGCGCGCAGGGCTGCGTGCTCCTGCAACCCTACGACATGGAGGTCGGCGCGGGCACGTTCCATCCGGCGACGACGCTGCGCGCGCTGGGGTCGAGACCGTGGAACGCGGCCTACGTGCAGCCGTCGCGCCGCCCGAAGGACGGGCGCTACGGCGAGAACCCGAACCGGCTGCAGCACTACTACCAGTTCCAGGTGATCATGAAGCCGTCGCCGCCGGACATCCTGGATCTTTATCTCAAGAGCCTCGACGCCATCGGCATCGACACGCAGGCGAACGACATCCGCTTCGTCGAGGACGACTGGGAGAGCCCGACGCTGGGCGCCTGGGGGCTCGGCTGGGAAGTCTGGTGCAACGGCATGGAGGTGACGCAGTTCACCTACTTCCAGCAGGTGGGCGGCTTCGACTGCAACCCGGTGGCGGGCGAGATCACCTACGGGCTCGAGCGGCTCGCCATGTACGTGCAGGGCGTCGACCGCGTGTTCGATCTCAACTTCAACGGCCGTACCGATGCGCGCAAGCTGACCTACGGCGACGTGTTCCTGCAGGCCGAGCAGGAATACTCGCGGTTCAACTTCGAGCACGCCGACACCGAGATGCTGCTCAGGCACTTCCGCGACGCCGAGCAGGAATGCAAGGCGCTGTTGTCCGCTGGTGCACTCTCCGACTCCCCCGCGGGGAGCCGGCCGGAAGGCGGGCGGCACAGGCTTGCGCTGCCGGCCTACGACCAGTGCATCAAGGCCTCGCACATTTTCAACCTGCTCGATGCGCGGGGCGTGATCTCCGTCACCGAGCGGCAAAGCTACATTCTGCGCGTGCGCGAGCTGGCGAAGGCCTGCTGCGCGGCATGGCTGCAAACGGAGGGAGGCGGAGCATGAGCACACCCAAGACGCTTCTGGAGCTGGCGGGCGCGGACCTCAATCCGCCGCCCCTGTCGCAATCCACGCTCGTCATCATCGACGCGCAGAACGAGTATCTCGACGGCAAGCTGGCGCTGCCGGGCGTGAAGCCGGCGGTCGACGCGCTGGCCCGGCTGCTGGCCAATGCGCGCGCGGCGGGAGCCCCGGTCGTGCACGTGCAGCACAAGGGCCGTGCCGGCGGGCTGTTCGACATCGAGGGCCGCGGCGGCGCCATCATCGACGCCGTCAAGCCGGCGGCCGGCGAGCTGTCGGTGCTGAAGCCGCTGCCCAATGCCTTCGCGCAGACCGATCTCGACGCCAAGCTGAAGGCGGCCGGGCGCTCGGCGGTGGTGTTCGCGGGCTTCATGACGCACATGTGCGTCAGCTCGACGGCGCGCGCCGCGCTCGACCTCGGCTACAAGGCCGTCGTTGCCGCCGATGCGGCCGCAACCCGCGATCTGCCCGATCCGATGGGCGGCGTGATCGACGCGGAGCGCCTGCACCGCGCGGCGCTGGCCGAGCTGGCGGACCGCTTTGCCATCGTCGCCACAGTCGACCGCATCCCTGGGAAGTAGCCGCCGATGCCCGAGCTGCTGCTGGAGCTGTTTTCAGAAGAGATCCCCGCGCGCATGCAGGCGCGCGCGGCCGATGACCTGCGCCGCCTGGTGACCGAGGGCCTCAAGGCGCAGGGCCTCATCGTGGGCGCGGCGCAGGCCTATGCGACGCCGCGCCGGCTGGCGCTTATCCTCGACGACGTGCCGGCGAAGTCGCCGGCGGTGACGGAGGAGCGCAAGGGGCCGCGCGTCGGCGCGCCCGAGCAGGCCGTGGCGGGATTCCTCAAGGCGGCGGGTCTCAAGTCGATTGCCGACGCGCAGGTCGTGAGCGACGGCAAGAAGGGCGATTTCTACCTCGCGCGCATCGAAAGGCCGGGCCGCAAGGCGGCCGAGATCGTGGCCGATGTGGTGCCCGAGGTTCTGAGAAAATTCCCCTGGCCGAAGTCCATGCGCTGGGGAACGAGCGATTTCACATGGGTCCGGCCGCTGCACAGCATCGTCTGCCTGCTCGACGGCAAGGTGGTGCCGTTTGCCATCGCCGGCATCGAGAGCGGCAGGGAGACGCGCGGCCATCGCTTCTACGGCAACGAGCCGTTCAAGGTGGCGGACGCGGCCGACTATGCGAAGGCCCTGAAGGCCAACAAGGTTCTGCTCGATCCG
>JBFWWW010000082.1:0-15522 GCA_050245975.1 Hyphomicrobiaceae bacterium | reverse complement strand
TCGTGAACGGCGACTGCAGGAAGCCGACGTACAGCATGCCGATGCGGTTGCCGAAGCTGTCGACGATCGGCTCGTAGGCGGAGATGTACCAGTCGTTGACGACAAACGCGCTGTCGAGCCAGGTGCGGCCGTGGTCGAGCACGGCGGAGCGCACGCTTGCGGACACACGCGTGCCGAGCGCGCGCCGGCCCTCGAACAGACGAACGTTGGTGCTGATGCGGACATCGTCGAGAAACAGCGTGGCCGTGCCCTGACTGCCGGCGGGCAGGCTCTCCTTTTGGTACACGAGGTCGTTGATCGTATCGATGAACACCAGGTTCTGGTTGAGCAGGATCCCGCCGACAAGCGCACCGGGTCGTGCGTCGGCGAGCGTCACCGGCGCCGCCGAATGCACGATCATTCCGCGGTCCTCTTGTGCGCGGTCGGTTGGCACGGCGTTGGCCGTCGGCACCAGCTCGAGGACGGCCCGCTGGGCCAGGCGCATCGAGATGGCGCCCAGCTCCTGGTTGGTCAGGATATCGATGGCCGTGGCCGACGTGCCCGCCAGCGCGCTCGTAATGATGGGCCAGTCCGTGCGCCGCGTCGGCATCGGCGGCGTCAGCGCCGAGACCCGGACCGTGCCGCCGTGCTCGACAACGTAGAGGAAGTCGAGCCCCATCTCGCGGCGCTGTGAATCGAGGAATGCCGCTACATCCTCCCCGCCCGTCAGCACCTCCCGGAAACGGGTGGAATTGCCGAGCGCCAGGATGTGTTCGCCCGTGGTTTCGAGGATGCGCGACAGATACTGGTGCGCGATGGTGAGATCGCCGTTGACCTTCGAAGTCAAGGTGGCGTCGAACTTGGCGTTCCAGCGCAGCACGGTGATCGTCACGAGCAACGGAATGATCACCAGCGTCGGCAGCAGCGCGATGGCGAGTAGGCGAAATCGCACGGAATATCCGCTGGCCTGTCCGCCATGTCGGGTCAGCGTGTCAGACATTCCAAACAGCGCATTTTCGATCGATGGTCCGGCGCGAGATTCCAAGCCTGCGTGCGGCTTCGTCGCGGTTGCCGCCAGCCTCCTGCAAGACCGCCAGAATATGGCGGCGCTCGATTGCGGCGAGGCTTCTCCCTGGCTCCGGATCTGTCGTCGGCTCGGCGACAAAGTCGTCGGGGAAATGTCCCAGGATCACGGCGCGCTCGACCATGTTGCGCAGCTCGCGCACATTGCCCGGCCAATCGTACTGTGCGAGTGCCACCCGCACGTCCTCGGAGATCGGCACCGGCGGCATACCGAGCTGCCGCGACAACTTGCGCATGAACAGCGCCGCGAGCTCCTGCACGTCGGCGCCGCGATCCTTGAGCGGCGGCAAGTGAATCTGCAGGACGTTGATGCGGAAATACAGGTCGGTACGGAAACGACCCTTTTCCACCTCCTTGTCCAGCTCGGCATTGGTCGCGAAGATGAAGCGCAGGTCGACGGGGACTTCGCGTTCCGACCCGACCGGCCGCACACGGCGGTCCTCGAGCACGCGCAGCAGCTTGCTCTGCGTGGGCAGCGGCAGCTCGCCAATCTCGTCCAGGAACAGCGTGCCGCCCTGGGCATGCTGGAACAGCCCATCGCGGCGCTCGTGGGCGCCGGTGAATGCACCCTTGAGATGGCCGAACAACTCGCTCTCGATCATTTCCGGCGGGATAGCCGCGCAGTTGATCGGCACGAATGGCTTGTCCGCGCGGTCCGACAGCAAGTGCAGAGAGCGCGCCGCGACCTCCTTGCCCGTACCCGACTGGCCTGTGAGAAGCACCGAGGTGGGCAGCGGCGCAACGCGGGCGATGGTGTCGCGAACCTGGCGCACGGCCGTCGATTCGCCGATCAGCTTGTCGCGCAGCAGCACATGTTCCGACGTGGAGCGCAGCTCGTAGTTCAGCACGTAGTTCTCGCGCTGAAGGCGGACGCGATCGAGGCAGCGCGCCACCGCGTTGAGGATCTGGTTGGACCGGAACGGCTTCAGCACGAAATCAGCGGCGCCTGCGCGCAGCGCCTGGATCGCCGTTTCGAGATCCGCATAGGCCGTCATCAGGATCGCATCGGCGAAGAAGCCGACTGCGCGCTGTTCGGCCAGCCAGTCGACCCCGTTCTTGCCGGGCATGATATTGTCGAGGATGACGACGTCGAAGTGCTGCCGATCGAGCTTGCGCGAGGCTTCTTCCGTGTCTCCCGCGGTCTCGATGCGCCTGCAGCGCGGCTGCAGTGTGCGCTGGAGGAAATTGCGCATGCCGGGCTCGTCGTCCACCACGAGGATGGCGGCTTTCGCCAGCCAGGGCCCGAATTCCGGATCGCCGGGAGCCTCCTGGAGGGTTTGGGTTGCGCGGTCACGCATGGTGTCCGTCATCCAAGAATATCGTTGACGCCGATGACCTTGCCGGTCTGCGAGGTGCTGGATGATGCAATACTAGACAAAAATGCATTTGAACATCACGTTTAGACGGCGCTTCGGAAGAGGCAAGAGTTGGCTGCTTGCGCTGCCTGAAAAGGGCCGCGTGGACTGCGGGAGACCGACTAACCCGTCGCGCACTGCGGCGGCCTGCGTGCGCTCGGACAAATTGAAGTTCAAGTATCGCAGCCGGAACGCGCCCTAGCGGCCGGCTGCCTTGAGATATCCTGCAGTCCCCGCTCCGATGATCTTGGGCAAATGCGTGTAGATATACCGGCAACCCTTCGCGATCGTGTCGGCCAGCGCATCCGTGGTGGCCGGCATGCCGGGGACCTTGCCCGCGGCACGGATGGCGGCCAGCGTGTCATCGATGGCCGCGGCGACGGTTGGCGCCTTCGGATTTCCCGGGTGGCCCATCGACTGCGATAAGTCGGACGGGCCGATAAAGAACACATCGATGTCGGGGACGCGCAGGATCGCATCGATGTTGCCGACCGCGCTCTGGTGCTCGATCTGGACGGCAATCAACGTCTGCGCGTTTGCCTGGGCCGCGAAATCCGGCATGCGTGAGCCGAGACCCCAGCGGTCCGGTCGCGTGCCCGCCGCGAGGCCCCGCCCTGCGCCGGGACCGAACTTCACCGCCGCCACCGCCCGCTGCGCATCCTCCGCAGTGTTGATGTGAGGGATCTGCACGCCGTGCACGCCGCGATCCAGCACCGCCTGGATTTCCGCAGTCGCATTGCTGCGCGGCCGCCCGATGGGTGTGATACCGACAGCGTCGGCTGCCATGGACATCAGCTCGAGATCGGCAGGTCCGATGGACCCGTGCTCGCAGTCCAGCAGTACCCAGTCGAAGCCCGCGTAGCCGAGCATCTCCACGATCTGCGGCGAGGGGAACATGATCGAGCAGCCGAGCGCCGGCTCGCCGCGTCCGATCTTCTCCTTCATCCGATTGGGTTTCATGGCGCAGGGGTCCTTTCAGCTGGAGACGCGGCGACAGTCGCCATCCGGCGGCGTTCGCGCTGCAGGGTGTAGAGCCCGGCACCCATCACGAGCAGAATGCCGAACATCGCAATGAGGTCAGGAATATCGTCCCAGAAGAGGTAGCCGAGCACCAGGGAGAGCGGGATCACGGTGTAGCGGAACGGCGCCACGACCGAGAGATCACCCGTCCTCAGCGCATAGACGATCAGCGTGTTGCCGACGAATAGAAAGGCCGCCGAGGCCGACATGAGAGACCACGCATGGGCGGAAGGTGCCGTCCAGACTTCGAAGGGCATCAGCATGAAGCCGGCAAGGCCTATGGCGGCGGAGCTGGCGGTGGCGATGTAGATCGACGGAATGCTCCTGTCGATGCTGCGGGTCGAGAGGTCTCGCACGGTCGTGAAGATCAGTGCCGTGAGGGCGATCCAGCCGGCCGATCCAAAGCCCGTGCCCGTCGGCCGCACGACAAGCAGCACGCCGATAAAGCCCGTGAGCGCCGCCGTCCAGCGTCGCCAGCCGACACGCTCGCCGTAGAGAAACGCCGATCCCGCTGTGACGGCGAGGGGAGTGACTTGCAGCACGGCCGTCACGGTCGGCAGCGGTAGATTGCTGAGCGCGAAAACGATGAAGCATGTGGCTCCCGACGCCGCGATGAGGCGCAGGATCATGCCGGGGGTCAGAAGCACGCGGATGGGCCGCCATGCGCCGAGGACAATGGCTCCGATGGCGAGCAGCCCGGTCGACAGGATGCCGCGCAGAACGATGATTTCGCCGATCGGGAGCTCGCTTGCCGCGAGCTTCACCATCGCGTCGTTGAAGACGTAGGCGATCGACGAGATGACGACGGTCACGATGCCGCGCAGATTGTCGGTCATGCGCGGTGCGCGCTCGCGCTTGGTCCTGACGTCGTCAACGCTTCCCCCGGGTGCGTCGCGGTCGCTCAGCCGCCGGTCACGCTCATGTGCCTGGCGACAGCCGGCCGCTGCGATCGCCGGTCGATGACGAAATCGTGCCCCTTCGGCTTGCGCGCGATCGCACGGTCGATGGCGGCCATCAGGGCGCCGTCGCCGGCTTCCGATCGCAGCGGCGTCCGCAGGTCGGCCGCGTCGTCCTGGCCCAGGCACATGTAGAGCGTACCGGTGCAGGTGAGGCGCACCCGGTTGCAGCTTTCACAGAAATTGTGCGTCATCGGCGTGATGAAGCCGAGCCTGCCGCCGGTCTCGGCGACTTCGACATAACGCGCCGGTCCGCCGGTGCGATAGGGAATGTCACGCAATGTCCAGTTGTCCATGAGGCGCGCGCGCACGATGGATAGCGGCAGGTACTGGTCGAGGCGGTTGCCGTCGATTTCGCCGAGCGGCATCGTCTCGATCAGAGTCAGGTCGAAGCGGCGGCCGTGGGCGAAACGGATGAGATCGTCAATCTCGTCCTCGTTGACGCCCTTCAGCGCCACAGCGTTGATCTTGACCGACAGGCCTGCGCGCTCGGCCGCATCTATGCCGTCCATGACGGCCGAAAAATCCCCCCAGCGCGTGATGGCGCGGAACCTGTCCGGGCGCAAAGTGTCGAGGGAGACGTTGACGCGCCTGACGCCAAGGCTCGCCAGCTCGGCTGCGAAGCGGGGCAGCTGGCTGCCGTTTGTCGTCAGGGTCAGCTCGTCGAGAGTGCCCCGGTCGAGATGCTGCGACAGAGCGCGGAACAGCCACATGATGTTCTTGCGAACAAGCGGCTCGCCGCCGGTGATGCGCAGCTTGCGAACGCCTCGTGCGACAAATGCCGAGCAGAGCCGGTCGAGTTCCTCCAGCGTCAGCAGGTCGCGCTTGGGGAGGAACGTCATGTGCTCGGACATGCAATAAACGCAGCGGAAGTCGCAGCGATCGGTGACCGAGACACGCAGATACGTCACGTGTCGCCCGAAGGGGTCGACAAGCGGATTCTGGCCTTTGCTGGTGGTCGGCTGCGTCATTGGTTCCATGCAAGGCCATTTCGCCGATGCGAAGCGAACGGCCGCTTAGTCCTGATGGCGTCTATCTTGCACAAATTGCGTGCACTGGCATCTCTTTCAAGTCCCCGGAGCCCATGATCGGTGCCGCAACGCAAAAGGGCCGGCACGCGGGTGCCGGCCCCTTTCAGGCGAAGGTCTGGCGACCTCAGTAGTGGTCGCGGTCGACCTGCTGGTAGAACGACTTGGCGTCGAAGGCGTTGGCCGAAGCGGCGACGCCGGTCAGCACCGACAGGGCGAGAAGCGCGGAAACGATGGTCTTCATGATCTGATCTCCTCTGAGAGGTCTTTTGTGGTGTTCAGTTCTGTGCCGTTCAGGCGGCCGTCGGCTCAGTAGCGGCCGGCGTCGATCTGCTCGTAGAAGGTCTTGGCGTTGAAGCCGGCGGCGTTGGCCGAGGCGGCGACGCCGGTCAGGACGGACAGGGCGAGCAGGGCGGAAACGATGGTCTTCATGGCGTGATCTCCTTTGTGCGAAATGCGCTTTGAACTCAGTTAATTGCGAGCTCGTGAGCGGGCATGTCGTCCGCTCGTAGACGGTGATATAGGCCGGTGTTCCGGCGCCGGGAGGGGGCGTCACGGACGCGTGATGAACGGTGATCAATAGCGATCGCCGCGTGATCGCACGTGAGGAGACCAGGGGCAGTCAGCGTGCCTGCCGCCGGAGCATGACCGTGGGGGGAACACACTGGCCGTCGCGTCCGCCCGACATCTGCGCCGCAACGAGCGCCAGAAAGGCGGATTTGCGCCCGGAAGCATCGGGGAGCGGCGCCAAGCGATCCCAGCATGCCGCCAACGTTCCCGCGACCGTGGAACCGGGATCGCCGCGGCTGACATAAAGAATGTCTCGGTCTGCCGGGCCTTTGCTGTCAGCGTCAGCCGCGAGAATGACCCCCGGCATCTGCCGAAGCATTGGCAATCCCTCGCCGCCGGTTTGCGCTCCAGACGCGGTTGGGACGACGAGAAGCAGGCCGCGCGCAGCGGTGAAGGCCATCGGGCCGACAAGTGTTGTCCAATCGATCCGAATGCCGGTCGGCATCAGGATGATGGATGCCGGGGTGCGCGTGACGAACGCGAGCGCCCGTCCAATGGATGCCGGGTCGTCCTCCGCGATCCGGACCGGCACGATGCGGCGTCCCGGACCTCCGACCAGTTGTGCGATGTCCGTCCCGCTCATCCCGGTGGACGGCGACGGGCCCCGCGGCGCAAACGGGCGGTTGTCGTTGTCGATGGTGTCCCAAGCGATGATTTCGCCTTCGCCGTCGCGGGCAAGCAGCCGCGCGGTCTCGGGATCCCTGTAGTCGATGCCGGTCGACAGGATTGCGATTGCGAGGCCGCCGGGATCGCGTCCCGGTGGCGGCGGTGGCTTGCGGATGGACTGTGCTTCGGAAGGTGCCGAGAGGAAGGCGTTGACGAGAAGGCCCAGAAAAAGCCAGCCGACGGCCAGCCGACGCCGACCACAAGCCTGCCGGCTCCCGCGGTGTCGCAAGGCGATCATGGCCTCATCTTGCGGACCAGCGCACGCAGGTCGTCAAGCTCCGCCGGCGTGTTGACGTTGAAGAACGGATCGATGTCCCGGTCCTCCATCCGAACCGGCTCGAACTGCACGCTGACGGCGTGGTGCCGGTCGACCCAATGCGCAACCTTGCGTTCGCCTCTGGCCAGCGCCGCCTCGAGATCACCCGAGAGCGCGATGGGCCAAAGACCGATGACATGGTGCAGCTTGCCCGGCACGCCGGCGATGACGACACCACCAGGGCAATCGGCTGCCGCCTTGAGCCGGTCAACAAGATCACGCGGCAGCAACGGAGCATCACCCGACGCGGTGACGACCCAACGGGGTGGCTGCCGCAACCCTTCGGCCCAGCGCATGCCGGCAAGTATTCCGGCGAGAGGGCCCAGATAGCCCTTCACGGTATCGGCTACAACCGGCATCTCCAGGCCAGCGAACCGCGCCGGATCGCCATTGGCGTTGATGGCGAGTTCTCTTACCTGCGGCCGAAGACGGTCGATGACGTGCGCCAACATCGGTCGGCCGTCGAGATCGAGAAGCGCCTTGTCGCCGCCGCCCATGCGGCGGGACCGGCCACCGGCAAGGATCAGTCCTACCACGTCATCGGCAGCGTTCATGTGGTGGCGTCTGGGGAGTGGATTGCCGGGATCCGGCGGGCTCGGAGGATCTGTGCCTGATTGTGCACGTGGGGTCTCCGGTCGCGTCTCATGGCTCATTTAGACCTTGGACTAACCACCGGCAAGGCGGGCGGAATGTGGCGTCGAATATGGCCGGAATCCGCTGCCGAAGGACATTTCTTCCGTTGAGAGGGGAAATGCCTGCCCCTATAGTGCGCGCATCCGATCCGGCTATTCGGCGGATCGAAAAGGCGCCCCGTTACCGCGGGGCGCTTTAGGTTATTGCAGCCTAGGGAGGACTGCCGAAATGGCAACTGTGAATCGCCGCAAATTTATCAAAGCCGCCGGGGCCGGTGGCCTTGGCGCGGCTGCATCGACGATCGCTGCGCCCGCGATCGCGCAATCGATGCCTGAGGTCAAGTGGCGTCTGACGTCGAGCTTCCCGAAGTCGCTCGACACGATTTATGGCGCGGCAGAGACGTTTGCCAAGGTCGTCGCCGAGATGACCGACAACAAATTTCAGATCCAGTGCTTTGCGGCGGGCGAAATCGTACCGGGCTTGCAGGCTGCCGATGCCGTCACCAACGGCACGGTCGAGCTCTGCCACACGGCCTCGTATTACTACTGGGGCAAGGATCCGACCTTCGCCTTCGGCACCGCGGTTCCGTTCGGTCTCAACCAGCGCATGCAGGATGCCTGGATGTACGAGATGGGCGGCATCGACCTGATGAATGAGTTCTACAAGAAGTACAACATCTACGCCCTCCCCGGCGGCAACACCGGCGCGCAGATGGGCGGCTGGTACCGCAAGGAGATCAATACTCCGGACGACTTCAAGGGTCTGAAGATGCGCATCGGCGGGTTCGCCGGCGCCGTCATCTCCAAGCTCGGCGCGGTGCCGCAGCAGATCGCCGGCGGCGACATCTACCCCGCGCTCGAGAAGGGCACGCTCGATGCCTGCGAGTGGGTCGGCCCCTACGACGACGAGAAGCTCGGCTTCTACAAGGTGGCGAAGTACTACTACTATCCGGGCTGGTGGGAAGGGCAGGCCATGCTGCACTTCTTCATGAACACGGAGAAGTGGAGCGCGCTGCCGAAGGTTTACCAGGCGATCGTTGCGGCGGCGGCACATACCGCCAACACGACGATGATGGCCAAGTACGATGCCGTGAATGCCGCGGCCCTTCGCAGGCTGGTCGCCAATGGTACGCAGCTGCGTCCGTTCTCCGAGGCAGTGCTCGATGCCTGCTTCAAGGCTGCGAACGAGACCTATGCCGACATCACCGCCAAGAACGCCGATTTTAAGAAGATCTATGAGGCGATGAAGGCGGTCCGCGCCGAGGACTACCTCTGGTTCCAGCTGTCGGAGAACACCTTCGACACGTACATGATGATCCAGCAGCGCAAGAAGACCATCTGAACGGCGCCGCTGGTCTAGAACCAAGGGGGTTACGGCCGCTCGGCCGTAGCCCCCTTTTGCATTTCCCTAATGCATCACGATGCATCGATGCCCATCGGCGCCCTGAATTGTCCGGGTTCCCCTTTTCCACATTGAGAACGGCAGGACGCAGGACTAAGATCGAATGAAGCTTCGTCAGGGACGAGCGGCCACCATTTTGGCAGTGCATGGTCCTGTCGGCGCACGGGCTCAAAATCAGAAAAGTCTCCAACTGCCCGTTGCGAAACCGAGGGACGCCCCGAAGGGTCGTCCAAAGTTTGGCCTGTTAACAAGGAGACGGGAGGAAAGTCGAATGACAGCAATCAATCGCCGGAAATTCGTCAGGACGGCAGCAACGGGAGGGCTCGGCCTTGCCGCTGGCGCGGCTGTTGCCGCTCCAGCCATCGCGCAGTCGTCACCGGAAGTGAAATGGCGCCTTGCAGCAAGCTGGCCGAAATCGCTGGATACGCTGTACGGCAACCCGGAAAAAATGTCGAAGATCGTTGCCGAGATCACCGACAACAAGTTCCAGATCCAGTGCTTTGCGGCGGGTGAAATTGTGCCGGGCCTGCAGGTGCTCGATGCGGTGCAGAACGGTACCGTCGAAGCCGGACATACCGCTCTCTACTATTATTTCGGCAAGGACGTCGCCAACACCTTTGGCACCGATCTTCCTTTCGGCATGAACAGCCGAATGAAGAACGCCTGGTACTTCGAGGGCGGCGGCCAGGCGCTCATGGATGAGTATCTGCGCGCGAAGTACAACGTGACAGGCTATGTCGCCGGTTCGACGAATTGCCAGATGGGCGGCTGGTTCCGCAAGGAAATCAAGTCCGTCGACGACCTGAAGGGATTGAAGTTCCGCGTCGGCGGGTTCGCCGGTCTCATCCTCCAGCGGATCGGTGTCGTGCCGCAGCAGATTGCCGGCGGCGACATCTATCCAGCATTGGAGAAGGGAACGATCGACGCCTCCGAGTGGGTCGGCCCCTACGACGACGAGAAGCTCGGCTTCGTGAAGGTCGCCAAGTACTACTACTATCCCGGTTGGTGGGAGCCCGGCTCTACGCCGCACTATCTGTTCAACGTGCAGAAGTGGAGCGAGCTGCCGAAAACCTATCAGGCCGCACTGAGTGCCGCCTGTCAGGAAGCCGGCATGCTGATGACGGCGAAGTACGACGGCGCAAACCCGCTGGCCCTGAAGCGTCTGGCTGCGGCCGGAGCCGTCCTCAAGCCGTTCCCGCCGGAAGTGATGGACGCCTGCTGGAAGGCGGCGAATGAGCTCTACGCCGAGCTCAACACCAAGAACGAGTGGTTTAAGAAGTTCTACGACCACTTCACGGCGTTCCGCGCCGATCAGTACCTCTGGTGGCAGGTCGCCGAGTACACGATGGACAGCTACATGATCCGCTATCGCAACATGAAGAGCTGATCGTAGCGTCAGCGCTGGCTTGAAATCGGCCCCGGTCAATACCGGGGCCGATTTTTTTGTCGCCGGACGGATGATGCCTCAAGCAAAGGGCCGCCCGCGGATGCGAGCGGCCCAGCAGTCAGTCCAGGATTTGCGCGCCTAGTTGGACTTCGGTTGCTCCGGAGCTGGAGCGGGCGCGGCGGGCGGAGTTAAGGCCGGCGGCGGGGCACCGAAACTCGGAGGCGGCGGAATGGGACTTCCGGACCCCGCCGGGCCGCCGAGAGGCGGACTGCCAAACGGCGAACCTGGCAGTGACAATCCCCCGGGCTGGCCAGGCAAGCCGCCGAAAGAGGGCACCTGAATCTCGATCTTGTTGGGGTCCAATTTCGGCCCCGTGCCCTTGTAATGCATCACCATCGCCGGGAACGCGATGACGAGACCGACCATGATGCACTGGATGAGGACGAAGGGGACCGCACCCCAATAGATCTGCCCCGTCGTGACAGGTTGCGTCAGCTTGCCTGTGATCCGGTCATTGTAGGGCTGCGTCGGCGCCACGGACCGCAGATAGAAGAGCGCGAAGCCGAAGGGCGGATGCATGAAGCTGGTCTGCATGTTGACGCCGAGGATGACGCCGAACCAGATCAGGTCGATGCCGAGCTTTTCCGCAACGGGCCCAAGCAGCGGGATGATGATGAAGGCCAGCTCGAAGAAATCGAGAAAGAAAGCCAGGACGAACACGAAGGCGTTGACGAACACCAGGAAGCCGACCTGACCGCCCGGCAGCGAGGTCAGCAGATGCTCGACCCACACGTGACCGTTCACGCCGTAGAACGTGAGTGAAAAGACGCGCGCGCCCACCAGGATGAACACGACGAAGGCCGACAGCTTGGCTGTCGATTCGACCGCCGAAGTCAGCAGCTTCATATTGAAACGATTGGGGTTGCGGTCGAGCCAGCGTTTGAACAGGGCGAGCAGGATCGATCCGGTGGCACCCATCGCGCCTCCTTCGGTCGGTGTGGCAACACCGATGAAGATCGTTCCCAGAACCAGGAAGATGAGGAACAGCGGCGGCACCATCACGAACGTGACCTGCTGAGCAAGATGCGAGAGAAAACGCAGCCCGAACAGCTTGCCGGATACCCAGTTCAGGACCGCGACACAGAACGCGAAGATGATGCCAACCGCCATGCAAAGGACGACGAAATCCGCGCCGTTGTAGTGCGTATCCCGCATCACCAGGTAGGCGACGAATGCGGCCAGACCGGTCAATATGGCAAGCGACGTCAAACCTCGGTTGGTCTCGCTTTCCTTGAACCCGACGGCGTCGCTGGGAAGTCCTGGGGCCGCGTTCGGCGCCACCAGCGTCACAATGAATATGTACAGGGCGTACAGCGATGCCAGAACCAGCCCGGGAATGAAGGCGCCCTCATACATGTCGCCGACAGATCGACCCAGCTGGTCGGCCATCACGATCAGCACGAGGGACGGCGGGATGATCTGGGCCAGCGTTCCGGATGCGGCGATCACGCCGCTGGCGACGCGCCGGTCATAGCCGTAGCGGAGCATGATCGGCAGAGAGATGAGGCCCATTGAAATGACCGAGGCGGCCACGACGCCGGTGGTTGCGGCGAGCAGCGCGCCGACGAACACGACAGCATAGGCGAGGCCGCCGCGCACCGTTCCAAAGAGCTGGCCGATCGTATCGAGCAGGTCCTCGGCCATGCCGGAGCGTTCGAGTACCAGTCCCATCAATGTGAAGAATGGAATCGCCAGCAGCGTGTCGTTGTTCATCACGCCGAATATGCGTTCGGGCAACGACTGCAACAGCGGCCAGTAGAGGTTGATCGAGCCCTTCGATAGCGGTGCCAGCTCGACGCCGACCACGAAGAACAGCAGCCCGCATGCGCCCAGAGAAAAGGCGACCGGATAGCCGAGAAGCAGGAACACGACAAGCGCCGCGAACATGATCGGCGCCATGTTCTCCGCAATGAATTCCGCCATGGGACGGTTGCTCCAGGATGTAAGACGGATGAGGAGACGGCGGGCTGTGCGTCAGCCCTTCTTGACCGCTTCGGCGGCAATTTTTTCGGCGGATTTCAGCGCAGCTTCTTCTGCCAGTGCGGCGCGCAAGCGCTCGGCTTCGGCTTCGGCGGAAGCATGATGGCCGCCGCCCGATGTGGTGTCGGCAAGATGCCCGCGCATGATGGCAATGCGCTTGATCAGTTCTGAGAACCCTTGAAGGAACAGAAACGTGAACGCGAGCGGGATAATGAACTTCGAGGGATAAACCGGGAGGCCGCCCGCATTTGTCGACTGTTCGTTCTGCGCCAGCGAGCGCCAGAAGAACGGCCAACTCGTCGCGGCGATAACGAACGTCATCGGGAGCAGAAAGAAGAGATGGCCGATGACGTCGATGGTGTTCCGGACGCGTTTGGGGAACAGGCTGTTTACGATGTCGATGCGGATGTGTTCGTTTGATATCAGCGTCCACGCCGAGCACAGGAGGAAGACCAGGCCAAAGAGCACCCATTGCAGCTCGAGCCAGGAATTGGATGACGTGTCGAAAATTTTTCGGATTGTGGCGTTGGCGGCGCTGATGAGCACGGCGGCCAGCACGGCCCAGGCAACGATATGGCCGAGCCTGATGTTGAACGCATCAATCGCGCGGCTGAACTTGAGCAGCCCCTTCATGGCAATCCCTCCCGACCGGCGCGGTTGTCCCGCGTCCCTATCCAAGGACGTATAGCGGGTCTCAAAGGTGACTTCCAGCATCTGCTCTGCCAATATGTTATCCGCCTTTTTGGCGCTGGCTCGCCGCGCCCGGTGCTGTTAACCAGCTGCCGCTTTTTTGGGCTCCAACGGAGATCTGCATGACGGTCACCAAGGACCAGATCCTGGAACAATTGCGTCGCGTGAAGGGCCCCGATCTCGATGGCAATATCGTCGATCTGGGCCTTGTTTCCGACATCCATCTGAAGGACGGGCGCGTCGCCTTTTCCATCACGGTGCCGGCTGCCCGAGCCAACGACCTTGAACCGATGCGCCAGGCTGCGGAGAAGATCGTGAGCGATCTGGCCGGAGTTGCCGGCGCCAGCGTGGTTCTCACGGCCGACAGACCTTCTTCGGCTGGCACGCGCCCCCCGGAAAGCGCGCGTGTCAGGGACGCGCGCACCCGCGGCGCTGCTCCACCTCCTTCCTCGACCCCTGGGCCTGCCGGCCGCCAGTCCGCGCGCTCGACCATGGTTCCCGGCATACGGCACATGATCGCCGTTGCCTCCGGCAAGGGCGGTGTCGGCAAGTCGACGACGGCGGTCAACCTCGCGCTCGGGCTGCAGGCGATCGGACTTCGCGCCGGCATTCTCGATGCCGACATCTACGGTCCGTCGCAACCGCGCCTCCTTGGCCTGACCGGCCGGCCGGAGGTCCTCCAGGGAACCACGCTGAAGCCGATGGAGGGCCACGGCCTGAAAGCCATGTCGATGGGCTTCCTGGTCGATGAAGGCACGCCGATCATCTGGCGCGGTCCGATGGTCGTTTCGGCCCTCACGCAGATGCTGCGCGACGTTGCATGGGGCGAGCTCGACGTACTGGTGATCGACATGCCGCCCGGCACCGGCGACGTGCAGCTCACCATCGCGCAGCAGGTGCCGCTGTCGGGCGCCGTCATCGTCTCCACGCCGCAGGACCTGGCGCTGATCGATGCGCGCAAGGGCCTCAACATGTTCCGCAAGGTCGATGTGCCGGTGCTCGGCATCATCGAGAATATGAGCACGTTCATCTGCCCCAAGTGCGGGACGCAGACGGACATTTTCGGCCATGGCGGCGCGCGCGCGGAGGCCGAGAAGCTCGGTGTTCCGTTCCTGGGCGCTATTCCTCTTCATATCGACATTCGTGCGCGCTCGGATGCCGGCCAGCCCATCGTCGCTTCCGAGCCCGAAAGCGCCCACGCGCAGATCTATCGCGATGTTGCTGCTGCGGTCTGGGCCCAGGTCGGTCAATCGGCGGGCGGACGCATGAAGCCGCCTCAGCTCGAGATAACCAATGCGGGGGCTGGCCTTGCGGTTGCCTTCGAAGGCGGGCCCTCTTTTGTGCTTCCGGCGGAGATGCTGCGTGTCATGAGCCCGTCGGCCGAGGTGCAGGGGCACTCGCCCGAGCAGCGCGTCACGGTCGGGCGGAAGAAACACGTCAAGATCAAGGAGTTACGGCCTGTCGGCAATTACGCGGTGCGGATCGCGTTCGACGATGGCCACGACACGGGACTGTTCTCTTGGACGTATCTCCAGCAGCTTTGGAGCGAGCGGGAGGAGCGTTGGACGCAGTATTTGCGCGAATTGGGCGACAAGGGGATGTCGCGCGAGTAGGCGATATGAGGCCTTGACTCCGGCGGCGGCCCCCAGTCTAACATGAAACATGACTCACGCGTCATGTTGCCGCCGGTTGCGGCACGGGATGCGTGGGCGACGACAACCAAAGACCTGTCAGGGAGGAGTGCATGCTCGGGCGTTTGTGTGCTGCCGCGGTCGTGACCCTTTGCGCTTCTGCGCTGTCGCCGGCATCGGCGCAGGACATCAAGATCGCGCACGTCTACGACAAGACCGGGCCGCTCGAGGCCTATGCCAAGCAGTCGAGCATCGGCTTCCGCATGGGCCTCGAATACGCCACCGGCGGCAAGATGGAAATCAACGGCCGCAAGATCGTCGTCATCGAGAAGGACACGCAGTCCAAGCCCGACGTCGGCAAGGCGATGCTGGCGGAAGCCTACACCGACGATGACGCGGTGCTGGCGGTCGGCCCCGTCAACTCCGGCGTCGCCCTCGCGATGCTTCCCGTCGCGCAGGAGAACAAGAAGATCCTGCTCGTCGAGCCGGCGGTCGCCGACAGCATCACCGGCGCCAACTGGAACCGCTACATCTTCCGCACGGCGCGCAACTCCTCGCAGGACGCCATTTCGAACGCCGTCGCTCTCGGCAAGCCGGGCGTCGCGATCGCCACGCTGGCGCAGGACTATGCGTTCGGCCGCGACGGCGTGAAAGCCTTCCGCGAGGCGCTGGCGGGCACGGGCGCGAAGCTGGTGCACGAGGAATACGCGCCGACCGACACGCAGGACTTCACGGCGCACGCGCAACGCATCTTCGATGCGCTGAAG
>JBFWWW010000081.1:0-15525 GCA_050245975.1 Hyphomicrobiaceae bacterium | reverse complement strand
CGCGAGTTCACGAAGTCCGGCGCGCCCTTCTTCCGCACGCCGCGGTCGCAGCCGTGGGGCGCGCGCGACTTCATCATCCGCGATCCCGACGGCAACCTGCTGCTGTTCGCCGGCCCCGCACCCTGACCCCGCGCCCGCCGCCCCCTCCTGTCATCCCGGAATTTCGCGCCCCCCTCTTCGGAATTTCGCGCTCCCCTCTTGTCATCTCGCAGGCCGCGCCCCCTCCTGTCATCCCGGAATTTCGCGAAGCGAAATATCCGGGACCCAGCTCACAAGCGCAGCGCGTGCCTCTGGTCCCTGGGTCCCCGCTCTCCGCTGCGCTCCGGCGGGGATGACAAGGATGGGGGCGCTCCGGCGGGGATGACAAGGAGAAGGAACGCTCGCGTGAGCGGTGACAGCAGAGGCCGCGTTTCATCGACCCGGGCCCGAGAGGCCCTAGCCTTCGACCAACGTCTCGACGTAGGCCGGCACCACCTGCGTCGCCGGACCGTGACGGGTCTCCGCAAAGAGCGAGACGCCCTCCGACGGCTCGAGGTTGAGCTCCACCGTATGCGCGCCCGCGGCCCGCGCCTCGGCGACGAACCCGGCCGCCGGATAGACGTTGCCGCTGGTGCCGATGGAGATGAAGAGATCGGCGCGCAGCAGCTCCAGCGTGATGCGGTCCATGTGGTAGGGCATCTCGCCGAACCAGACGACGTCCGGCCGCAGCACGCCGGCATCGCCGCAGCGCGGGCACTGGTCGTCGAGCGTCAGGTCGCCCTCCCACGCGTGCGAGGAGCCGCAGGCGCTGCACAGCGCCTTCAGCAGCTCGCCATGCATGTGGATCGGATCGGGATAGCCCGCCGCCTCGTGCAGGCCGTCGATGTTCTGCGTCACGAGGGTCACGCTGCCCTTGAATTCGCGCTTCAGGCGCGCCAGCGCGGCGTGCGCGGCGTTGGGCCGGACGCCGGCATGGCCGCGCCGGCGCATGTTGTAGAAGTCGAGCACGCGGCCAGGATCGCGCGCGAAGCCCTCCGGCGTTGCGACGTCGCGATAGTCGACCTTGGACCAGATGCCGTCCTTGTCGCGGAAGGTGGCGACGCCCGACTCCGCCGAGATGCCCGCCCCCGTCAGGATGACGATGCGGCTGAAGCGCGTTCTGGCTGGCGGCACGGCAATCCCCCGCATGCGTGACAGTGATATGGCGACGAGCGATGATCGGGAAATTCGCCGGCGTTTGCAGTAAGGTCCGGAGCGACTTTCTCGATCTCGAGCTTCGCGATCGCGACGAGACTACCCGCCCGACGCGCGGTCCCGCAATCGGCGGCGCAAGGAACAGGAGCGTTCACCCCGCATGGCACCGACGAGCCCGCCGACACGAACATGGCTGAGCTGGAGCACCGGCAAGGATTCGGCCTGGAGCCTGCACGTGCTGCGCGGGCAGCCCGACGTGTCCGTCGAGGCGCTGTTCACGACGGTGAGCGCCGGCTACGACCGCGTCGCCATGCATGCCGTGCGCCGCGCGCTGCTGGAGCGTCAGGCCGAGGCGGCGGGCCTGCCGCTGACGGTGATCGAAATTCCCTCGCCCTGCTCCAACGCCGACTACGAGCGCATCCTCGGCGGCTTCGTCGCCGATGCCCGATCGGCCGGCGTCGATGCGATGGCGTTCGGCGACCTGTTCCTGTCCGACGTCCGCAGCTACCGCGAGCGTCAGCTGTCGGGCAGCGGCATCGCCCCGCTGTTCCCGCTCTGGGGGCGCGACACCGCCGCGCTTGCCCGCGAGATGATCGCCGGCGGGCTCGCCGCGCGCCTCACCTCGATCGATCCGCGCAAGCTCGACCGCAGCTTTGCCGGCCGCAGCTTCGATGCCGCGCTGCTCGCCGACCTGCCGGCCGGCATCGATCCGTGCGGCGAGAACGGCGAATTCCACAGCTTCGTGACCGCCGGACCGATGTTCCGGTCGCCGGTCGCGGTGACGGTGGGCGAGGTCGTCGAGCGCGACGGCTTCGTGTTCGCGGACGTCGTGCCGGCCCGCACCTGAGCCGGCAACCCAGTGCGGAGCCGGGCCGCCGCGGACGTTGCGGCAAATGCGCCCCGCGCTGGCCAGGCTGCGGCGCGACAACCGTCGAGCTCGCCGCCGTCTGGAAACGGTCCGCCCGCTGAGGGTACGGGCCTCAGGCCCGTCGGCCGGTACCGCAAATGGACATTGGCGGTGCAATGCCGCTCGGGTAGAGAGCGGGCTGGTGGCGACGCGGGGAACCCACGCGCCAGAACGCCAGTTGTTGCCACCGCGGCGCCAGCACAAGGTCCAGCCCATGCCAACGAGTGTTTCCTCGCTCCTCCCGATCGGCCTCCTGTTCGTATCCAACATCTTCATGACGTTCGCCTGGTACGGGCACCTGAAGTTCACGGACCGGCCGCTGTGGCTGGTGGTGATCGTGAGCTGGTGCATCGCCTTCGTCGAATACTGCTTTGCCGTGCCCGCGAACCGCTACGGGTCGGCCATCTACAGCCCGGCGCAGCTCAAGACGATGCAGGAGGTCATCACGCTGATCGTGTTCGCGGGCTTCTCGGTCCTCTACCTGAAGGCGGCCTTCACGCTCAATCACCTCGTCGGCTTCGTGCTGATCGCGCTCGGCGCCTTCTTCGTCTTCAAGGGACCGCTCTAGTTCGTCTTGCCGGCGGCGGGACGGACCGCTAGGCTCGCGGCCATCCTGACCTCTGACAATCAGCACGGGAGAATGCGCCATGGCATTGCGACGCCTTGCGTTCGGAACGCTGCTTGCCTTTGCGATGTGTGCCCCGGCGATGGCCGAGACCATCAACGTCTCGGACAACCACGGCGGCAAGGTCTCGGCCTACAACGCGCGCTGGCAGGCGCTCGCCGCGCGCGGCGTCAACGTCCGCATTGTCGGTCCGTGCCAGTCGGCCTGCACCGTGCTGCTGGGCCACATCCCGCGCAGCCGCATCTGCGTGACGCCCAACGCCTCGTTCGGCTTCCATCTCGCCAGGCTGCCGCAGGCGACGGCGACGCTGCGGGCGGCCTACGCGTCCGACATCACGGCCTGGATCGACCGGCACGGCGGCCTGCGCGAGAGCTTCATCTGGATGCGCGCGCCCGACATCTACCGTTATTTCAAGAAGTGCTAGCCGCACGCCGGTAGGCGACGCGCCAGACGACGAACCCCACCACGGTGCCGGCCGCGCCGCACAGCGCGGCGACGTCCAGCGCGTCGGCCCAACCGTGCGCGGTGATGCGTCCATCGGTCCACATCGGCCCGTCGTTGTCCGCAACGGAGATGCCGTCCCACGGGATCAGCCCGAAGGCGTTCGTCATCAGGCCGAGGACCGCCAGGAACGACAGCACCGCCCCGAGCGCGACGGCGACCGGCCACCTGCGCCACCCCAACCGGTGCAGCACGATCCACGGCAGGGGCGCGGCGAGGAACAGGCCACCCGCCCACACGACGGCGGCGGCAATGAAGATCACGGTAAAGTCGGCGATCACGCTCTCCGGCCGGAGCGTGCCCGAGGCGATGGCAAATCCCGCAACCAGAACGCCGCCCGTTATCGTGCCGGCGATCAGCGCGGCCACGGCACGCAGCGCGGTGGTGCCGTACTCGGGCGCGGCTTGCGGCAGGGACATCCGGCGGGCTCACGGAACGGCGGCGCGACGCGGACAGACTATCACGCCCCGGTCGCGGCCGCTGCAGCCTTGAGGGCCGCCACCTCGGCTTCCAGCTCGCGGATGCGCGCCTGAAACGTCGTGATCGTGTGCGCCACGTCCTCGGCCGGAAAGAGCTGCGGGATGTGCTGGTTGCAGTTGGTGTCCCAGGTCGCCAGCTCGAACGCGATCACCTGCTCCGGCCGCGCCTTGTAGCCGTCCGGCCACAGCCGTGCCGCCAGCGCCGCGTCGTCCGTCACGACCCGCGCCCGGCCCCACAGCTTCACGCGCAGGCGGCGCGCATAGTCCATGATGAAGATGAAGGCGCGCGGGTTGTCGCGCAGGTTGCCGGTGGTGATGAACTGCCGGTTGCCCTTGAAGTCGGCGAAGGCGAGCGTGCGCTCGTCGAGCACGCGCAGGAATCCCGGCGGACCGCCGCGATGCTGCACATAGGGCTGGCCGTCGGCGCTGGCGGTGGCGAGATAGAACGACCGCACCTCGCCCAGGAACGCCGCCAGGTCGGCCGAGAGCACCGTCGGCCAGCCGCCCGTCTCGTCGCGGCGCGCGAAGGCCGCGCGCGAGCCGCGCTCGGTCTGCACCGCCTTGACGGAGGGCGAGAAGACGGCATCGCTGGCCGTTGGCGGGGTGGGCGGCGAAGTGGGCGGCATCGCGGTGATCCTCATCGAGGGGCCAGCATCGAGGGCCGGTCATCGAGGGCCGGGCGCGCACCCTAGCCGCAAGGCCCCGGCGGTTCGATTGAATTTGTCTCACAGCCCGGTGAATGCGCCTCACAGCAGCGTCGGCCTTGCGCGAGACTTCGGCCGCCGCCGCAGCATCGCGCGGCCGCGCCCGTGCATCGTCGCTCCACGACAACGGACAGGAGCACGAGCCATGACGAACCATCACACCCACGCAGCGGCGCATCCGGTTGTGTCCGAGGACTTCGGCACGACGGACTGGCTGGCGCTCCTCGACCTCTGGCTGCGGCGCGCCCGCACCCGCCAGGCGCTGAGCGCGCTCGATCCCCACCTGCTGGCCGATGTCGCCCTCTCGGAGCGTATCCGGGCCCGCGAATGCCGGAAGTGGTTCTGGCAGGATTGAACCCACGACCCGCCGCAACCGGGCTTCGGCTTGGCCACATTTCATGGCTAGATGCAGCCGGACAACGCGGAGCACCCCGGCATGGCCCATCCCCTCTCGGCAGCGGCGCACCTGACGGCGCAGGCGATGCGCATCGGCTGGTTCTACGGCCTCAACCGGCTGCTGGAGCGGGAGGCCGGCCGCATCGGGCCGGCGCGCCCGAAAGTGGTGCCGTCGCGGCCCGTGCCGTCGCAGCGCGAGCTGTTCGCCGATCTCGGTTCGCTGCTGCTCGCCGACGCGGCGGCCGTGCGCGACGGGCTCTATCCCGCCATGGAGGACGACGAGCGGCCGCTCGATCACCTCGCCCGCGTGCGGTCCATGTTCGCCGACCTTCCCGGCGCGCTGCGCCGCCGCCACGACCGCGATGCCGGCACGGCGCGCACCATGCCCGAGGCGGAGGGGCTGCCCGACTATTTCGCGCAGGACTTCCATTTCCAGACCGGCGGCTACCTGACGGAGGACAGCGCGCGCCTCTATGACGTGCAGGTGGAGACGCTGTTCTTCGGCGCGGCGGCGCCCATGCGGCGCGCGGCGCTGAAACCCATCGCCCGCTTCATCGCCGGCCGCGACCAGCGCCGCCTCGCGCTATGCGACGTCGCCTGCGGCACGGGCCGCTTCCTGCGCCAGGTGCGGCGCGCCTGGCCGGCGCTGAACCTGACGGGCCTCGATCTGTCGCGGCGCTATCTCGACGAGGCGGCCCGCCATCTGCGCGGCCTGCGCCCGGCGGAGCTGATCGCCGCCAATGCGGAGGCCATGCCGCTCGATGATGCGAGCCAGGACATCGTCACCACCATCTTCCTCTTCCACGAGCTGCCGCCCGACGTGCGCCGCCGCGTCGCGCGCGAGATGGCGCGCATCCTCAGGCCCGGCGGCCTGCTCGTGTTCGTCGACAGCCTGCAGATGGGCGACAGGCCCGCCTACGACGGGCTGCTCGAAGCCTTCCCCGTGCGCTTCCACGAGCCCTATTTCCGCGGCTACGCGCTCGACGACCTGGCGCGCGTGTTCGCGGACGCAGGCCTGCGCCCCGAGACGACGACGACGGCCTTCCTGTCGAAGGTCATGACCTGGCGCAAGCCCTAGCCCCCGTCATCTCCGTCCCGTCATCGTCTCCCATCATCGCCTCCCGTCACTCCCGTCGACGCACCCCCACCTGTCATCCCCGCCGGAGCGCAGCGGAGAGCGGGGACCCAGGAGCCAAGTGCACGCCCTCGCCCGTGTCGCTGGGTCCCGGATGGCCGCTGCGCGGCCTCCGGGATGACAAGGGGGAGTGCGCAAGGAGCGCGCAAGCCCTCCACCCGTCATCCCGCAAGCCGTCACCGCGCAAGCGGTCACCGTAAGCCGTCACCGCGCCGGCGCGCGCCTACGCCTCCTTGTGCGCCACCTTGTGCTCCATGAAGCGGATGCGGTTGTTGAAGGGATCGTAGACCTGCAGCTCGAGCCGCGTGCCTTCGTCCTCCAGCCCCGGCTTCATGTAGCGGTAGTCCTTGGCGATGAGCTCGCGCTGGAAGGCGCGGATGCCCGTCATGAAGACGCACATGTTGCCGCCCGGCGTGCCGTCGCCGGCGTGCTCCGACAGGTGCAGCTTCAGGCCGGCGCGCGAGACCTGCGTGTAGAGCGGGAAGTTGTCGCCGAAGCGGTGCTCCCAGTCGACGGTGAAGCCGAGGAAGCCGAGGTAGAACTCGTGCGCCTTGGGCACGTCGAAGATGCGCACGATGGGGATGGCCTGCTCGAAGGCGATGCCCCCCTCGTCCGCGGGCGCCGCGGGCTCGAGTTTTGCCGCCAGCACGTTCCAGCTCTTGAGCCCGAACTGCTGCGCCACGATCTCGAGCGCTTCGCTGTGGGTGAGGCTGACGTTGCGGCCGGCGAGCCCCTCACGCAGGGCTTTGGCCATAATCTTGGCGTCGCGATAATCGCGCATGGTCCGTTCCTTTCATCACGGCGAAGCCTTCGCTGGTGCCTGCGTTGCCAACGCCTTCGCCCGATGATCGAAACGGGTGAGGTCGCGTCGTCGGAGGCGTTCGCCATCCCCATCGGGGTGCAGGCTGCCGGCCGCCTCCGGGCCGTGGCCCAGACTAGCGCGCCGCGGACACCTTGAGAACGGGAATTCGCGCCCTCAGGCGCCGAACGGATATTCGACGAACTCGACGATCGCGCCTTCCGGTCCCTTGCAATAGAAGGGCACCGCGCGGCCGCCGCGGCAGGACTGCGGCGCCGACAGCGGCTCGTAGCCGGCGGCGACGAGCCGGCGATGCACCTCGGCCGCGTCCTTCACCTGGAAGCAGATGTGCGTGAAGCCGGTGTCGCACTGGCGCACGTCGAGCGCGCGGCCCTCCGGGCTCAGCCACTTGAAGAGCTCGATGTGATAGCCGCCCAGCTCCAGCATGGCCCAGCGGCACACCGCGCCCGGCATGCCGGTGATGGTGGACAGCACCGCCTCGTCGCGCCGCTCCATCTCGCCCAGCACCTTGAAGCCCAGCACATCGACGAAGAAGGATTTCGACGCGTCCCAGTCCTTGCAGCTGAAGGCCGTGTGGTGCGGGCGGACGATGAGGTCGTTGACGCTGGTTGATGCGGACATGCTCTACGGTTCTCCCGGATTTGACAGCGTGCTCAGCAGCCGAGCGCATCGGCGACGCCGCCGAAACTGTCCGTGATGATGTCCCAGCCCGGCTCGGCCTTGAAGTCCTTGGCCTGGTGCGGGCCGTATTCCGTCGGCCGCGCGACGAAGGCCGTGCGCAGGCCGGCGGCGGCCGCCGCGCGCAGGTCGTCGTTGTGGGCCGCCACCAGCATGACGCCGGACGGCGGCAGGTTGAGCAGCTCCGCGCTGCGCACGTACGCCTCGCGCAGCGGCTTGTAGGCGCGCGCGGTCTCCGCGCCCAGCACCACGTCCCACGGCAGGCCGACGTTCTTGGCCATGCGCGTCAGCAGCCCGACGTTGCCGTTCGACAGCGTGCCGATGATGAAGCGCGTCTTGAGGCGCTTCAGGCCGTCGATGACGTCGGGCCAGGGCTTCAGGCGATGCCAGACCCGCGTCAGGTGCGCGCGGTCCTCCTCCGTCAGCCCGGCGATGCCGTGTCGGTCGATCAGCGTGTCCAGGCTCTCGCGATGCAGCACGTCGAGGATCGTCCACGGCCGGCGGCCTGAGCGCACCTCCTCCATCGACGGCTGGTAGAGCTTGCGCCAGTCGTCCGTGACGGCGACCCAGTCGGCGGTGATGTTGCGGGCGCGGCCGAAGGCCTCCAGCTCGGCGATGATGCTGCTGCGCCAGTCGACGACGGTGCCGAACACGTCGAACAGCAGCGCTTCGGGCAGCGGCGGCGTGATCGTCGTCCGGGTCATGTGGTGGCCCCCTGCCCGGTCTGGGCGCGATGACGCAGGACGTGATCGGCGAGCACGAGCGCCATCATGGCCTCGCCCACCGGCACGGCGCGGATGCCGACGCACGGATCGTGCCGGCCCTTGGTGACGATCTCGGTCTCATGGCCGTGGCGGTCGATGGTGCGGCGCGGCGCCAGGATGGAGGACGTCGGCTTGACGGCGAAGCGGCAGACCACGGGCTGGCCCGTCGAGATGCCGCCGAGGATGCCGCCGGCGTTGTTGGACAGGAACTGCGGCCGCCCGTCGTTGCCCATGCGGATCTCGTCGGCGTTCTCCTCGCCCGACAGCGCGGCCGCCGCCATGCCGGCGCCGATCTCCACGCCCTTCACCGCGTTGATGCTCATCATCGCCGCCGCCAGGTCCTGGTCGAGCTTGCCGTAGATGGGCGCGCCCCAGCCCGGCGCGACGCCCTCGGCGACGATCTCGATCACGGCGCCGATGGAGGAGCCCGACTTGCGCACGCCGTCGAGGTACTCGGTCCAGACCGGAACGATGCCGGGGTCCGGCGCGAAGAACGGGTTGCGAGCGACCTCCGCCCAGTCCCAGCGCGCGCGATCGACCGCATGCGGGCCGACCTGCACCAGCGCGCCGCGGATGGTGACGCCGGCGATGACCTTGCGCGCAACCGCGCCGGCCGCGACGCGCATGGCCGTCTCGCGCGCGGAGGAGCGGCCGCCGCCGCGATAGTCGCGGATGCCGTACTTCTGCCAGTAGGTGATGTCGGCGTGGCCGGGGCGGAACGTGTCCTTGATGTCGCCGTAGTCGCGGCTGCGCTGGTCGACGTTGTCGATCTGCAGCGCGATGGGCGTGCCGGTCGTCACCTGGCGGCCGGCCTCGTCCTCGAACACGCCGGACAGGATGCGCACCGCGTCGGGCTCGCGCCGCTGCGTCGTGAAGCGCGACTGTCCCGGGCGCCGGCGGTCGAGTTCGGCCTGGATCTCGGCCGCATCGAGCGCGATCCCGGGCGGGCAGCCGTCCACCACGCAGCCGATCGCCGGCCCGTGGCTTTCGCCCCAGGTCGTGACGCGGAACAGATGTCCGAAGGTGTTGTGCGACATGCGTTTGACAGTGGCCTCAGGTGTTGCTTTTGGACCCAACGGGGTTGTTGCTGTGCAACATGCCCATCGGGCTGTGGATGATCGCCCTGCGATGTGCCCCGTCCGGTAGGAGAACGAGGACTTTCGGCAGGCACCTGCGATCGTTAAGGCTAATGTAACTTCATTGCCACACGGGTTCCAATTGTATCGGCCCTTGATTGAACATTTCGAGCGCCGTCTCTAGCGTGAGTTCCGCGCTGGGCGGGAGACGAAGGTCGGGGCTGTACCTTCCAACCCATTCTCCAGCCGATCTTAGCTATCTCGCAGGAGAATTGGGAGGTTCTGGCATGCGCATTTCGAAATTCCTGATGTCGCTGGTCGCGGCAGCCGTGATGATGGCCTTCACGGCCGCCCCCGGGCTGCAGGCTGCCACCTATCTGGCGCCGTCGTCCAAGGCTCAGTCCGAGGCGGTCGTCGACCACATCGCGGCGAAGAAGAAGATGAAGAAGGCCAAGAAGCACAAGAAGGCCAAGGCGAAAAAGGCCAAGAAAGCCAAGAGCGCGAAGGCCGCGCCCGGCAAGTGCGGCGTCGGCAAGTACTACAAGAAGGGCAAGTGCCTGTCGAAGTAACGACAGTCATTGCCGACCGATTGGGAGGGGACCGGAGATTTTCCGGTCCCTTTCTCTTTGCCGGATTCTCTTTGCCGGATTCTCTTTGCATGAATGGCCGGGCCTGAACGGCCGTCGCTTTGCACAGCCCCGCCCGCGTGCCGGCCCGTCCGGATGACAAGGGGGAAGCGGGCCTCTAAGCAGAACGGGCTTGTTTTGCGTGATTCTCGGCAACGACAACGAAAGGAGGCAGGAAAACTTCTGGTGTTGCGTTGTCGGCGTTTGCACGTGCGGCTCTCCCGCATCCAACGATGCGTGGACGGGTCGCTGTGCCGTGTTCCCCTAGCCGACGGCTGGCGGGAACCAGCGCGCTCCTCAGCAGTGTCCCAAGCACTGTCGAGCGGTGCGCCTCTGGCGTAAGGGAAAGGACCGGAGCGGCCGCCGCTCCGGTCCTTTCTGCATCGGGGCCCGGAATTGCAGCAAACGCGGCGGCTAGAAGCGTTTCCGGTTCAGACCGGCTCGCGAGACGCTGGGTCCCGGCTCTCGCTGCGCTCGGCCGGGATGACAGTGGAGGGCGCTCGGCCGGGATGACACGGTGGGGGGACTTTCGCTCTCTCCCTGTCATCCCGGAGGCCGCGCAGCGGCCATCCGGGACCCAGCTCACGAGCGAGCGCGCGCCTTTGGCTCCTGGGTCCCCGCTCTCCGCTTCGCTCTGGCGGGGATGACAAGAAGGGCGCGCTCCGGCGGGGATGACAGTGGGGGTGTTTTCACCCAAGCCGGAAAGCCTCTAGAGCCACTGCTGGCCGCGGGCGTCGAGCCGCAGCACCTTGTCCTGCGGCACCTCGAGCACCGGGATGTCGTTGGGGTCGAGGCCCAGCACCAGGCCGCGCAGCACGCGGCTGACGCCGCCGTGCGTCACGACCAGCGTGTCCCTGTCCACCTCGGCCAGCCAGCCGGCGACGCGGTCCGACAGCATGCGGTAGCTCTCGCCGCCGTCCGGCTGCCAGTTCCAGTTGTCCGCCTTGCGCGCCGAGAACCCGATCGGATCGGTGCGCGGCAGATCATCCCAGATCAGGCCTTCCCAATGGCCGAAGTGGATTTCCTGCAGGCGCGGATCGGTCGCGTAGGCGTCGACGGGCTCGAGCGCGGCAGCCGCGCGCAGGATCTCCATCGTCTCGCGCGCCCGCATCAGCGGGCTCGCGACATAGACATGCCGCACGTCGCCCGCGCCGAGGATGCCGGCGAGCGTCCGGCCGTTGCGCGCGGCCTGCGCGCGGCCCGTGGCATTGAGCGGGATGTCGGTCTGGCCCTGGTAGCGGCGCGCCAGATTCCAGTCCGTCTCGCCGTGGCGGACGACGAAAAGCGTGACGCCTGATTTGAGCATCTAGTGTCCCAATTCCGAAGTTCGCCAAAGTTCGCAGCGCGGCTGGTGAGCGAACTTCGGAATCAAACGGGACACTGGGATCGAAGAGTTTCCAGTGTGATTCAGATCGAGGAATTCGCTCCCAGCCTTGCCGCTTGATCGGGCGGATTTCTCGATCATCACACTAGACTTTGAGCACCAGCTTGCCGAAGTTCCCACCCGTATAGAGCAGGTTCAGCACGTCCGGGTATGCGTCAATTCCGCCGTCGCGCACGTCCTCGCGGATCTTGAGGCGGCCGGCCGCATACCACGCGCCAAGCTCCTTCATCGCCTCGGGGATGCGGTCGGCCCAGTCGAAGACGATCAGGCCCTGCATCCTCAGCCGCTGCGTCAGCACCGCGCGCAGGTTCTTCGGTCCCGGCTGCAGCTCGGTCGCGTTGTAGGCGGAGATGAGCCCGCACAGAGGGATGCGGCCGAACACGTTCATCTGCATCAGCACCGTGTCGAGGATCTCGCCGCCGACGTTCTCGAAGTAGACGTCGATGCCCTTGGGCGCGGCCTCCTTGAGCTGGGCCGCGAGGTTGCCGGCCTTGTAGTCGACGCAGGCATCGAAGCCGAGCTCGTCGGTCACGTAGCGGCACTTGTCGGGTCCGCCGGCGATGCCGACGGCGCGGCAGCCCTTGATCCTGGCGATCTGGCCGACGATGGAGCCCACCGCGCCCGAGGCCGCCGAGACGACGACCGTCTCGCCCGCCTTCGGCTTGCCGACGTCGAGGAGGCCGAAATAGGCCGTCCAGCCCGGCATGCCGAGGCCGCCCACCCAGCGCTCGAGCGGGGCCTGCTTCGGATCGACCTTCACCACCCGCTCGCCGCCGGAGATGGCGTAGGACTGCACCCCGAACAGGCCCTGCACGGCATCGCCCGCCTTGAAGCCCGGATTGTTCGACGCCTCGACGGTGCCGACGGCGTAGGCGCGCATCGTCTCGCCGAGCTGGACGGGCGGGACATAGGAGCGGCCTTCGTTCATCCAGCCGCGCATGGCGGGATCGAGGGAGATGTAGGCGATCTTGACCCGGAACTGCCCGGGGCCCGGCTCCGGCACCGGCTCGTCGTGGAAC
This sequence comes from Hyphomicrobiaceae bacterium, assembly GCA_050245975.1. Taxonomy (GTDB): domain Bacteria; phylum Pseudomonadota; class Alphaproteobacteria; order Rhizobiales; family Hyphomicrobiaceae; genus JBFWWW01. The sequence goes on along the minus strand of JBFWWW010000081.1, from coordinate 3,238 downwards.
GTGAAGTCGTCCCGCTTGACCATGCCCTTCGGGCGGCGCGCCAGCTTCACCACGCGGTTTGCCATCTGAACCTCGGCTCGTTTCCCAGACTTCGGACTGAATTCCGCAATGGAAGACGGTCTAGGCGCCGTCCTTGGCGACGGAGATGTCCGGCGCGTCCTCGTTCTTCATGCCCTGGACGTGGTAGCCCGCATCGACGTGGTGGACCTCGCCCGTCACCCCGCGCGACAGATCGGACAGCAGGTAGAGGCCGGCGGCGCCCACCTCCTCGATAGTCACGGTGCGCCTGAGCGCGGAGTTGTATTCGTTCCAGCGCAGGATGTAGCGGAAATCGGCGATGCCGGAGGCCGCCAGCGTCTTGATCGGGCCAGCGGAGATGGCGTTGACGCGGATGCGGTTGCGGCCGAGGTCGGCGGCGAGATAGCGCACGCTGGCCTCCAGGCCCGCCTTGGCGACCCCCATCACGTTGTAGTGCGGCATGACCTTCTCGGCGCCGTAGTAGGTGAGCGTGAGCAGCGAGCCGCCGTTCGTCATCAGCTTCTCGGCCCGCTGCGCCAGCGCGGTGAAGGAGAAGCAGGACACCAGCATCGTCTGCGTGAAGTTCTTCTCGCTCGTGTCCACGTAGCGGCCGTCGAGCTCCGCCTTGTCGGAAAAGGCGATGGCGTGCACGAGGAAGTCGAGGCGCTCCCACGTCTTGGCGAGCGTCGCAAAGACGCTGTCCATCGAGGCCCCGTCCGTGACGTCGCAGGGCAGCACGAGCGACGTGCCGGCTTCCGCCGCCAGCGGCTCCACGCGCTTCTTCAGGGCGTCGCCCTGGTAGGTGAAGGCCAGCTCCGCGCCCTGCGCGGCAACGGCCTTCGCGATGCCCCAGGCGATCGAGCGATTGTTCGCCACCCCCATGATGAGGCCGCGCTTGCCCGTCATCAGGGTGCCGGCCGGAATATCCGCATCGCTCGCTGCTGCTGTCATGTAGGTCTCGTGCCTGAAGGGGAACTTGCGGCCAATCCTACACCTTGTCGGGCGCGGGTCCAGTGGCGCGGAAACCCCGTCCAGGTCTCATTTTCCGGGTTCCGGCCGCGCCGCGAGCTTGTCGAGCAATCCGGCGAGAACCTCGGCCTCCGGCGCGGTTATGCGGCTGCCGACATGGGCCTGGATGGCGCTGCCGTAGGCCGGCCACATGCGCGCGCGCAGGGCGCGGCCCTTGTCGGTGATGACGAGCACGTTGTTGCGGCCGTCGCGCGTGCACTGGCGCCGCTCGACGAGCTTCTCCCGCTCGAGGCGATCCACCAGCCGGCACAGGTTGTACTGGGTGAAGAGGGTCCGCGACTGCACATCGGACTGGCGCAGCCAGCCCTCCGGCGCGGTGTCGAGTTCCAGCAGCACATCGTACCAGGCGAGCGGCGGCAGCCCGGCGCGCTTCAGGTCGTCCTCGACGCGGCCGCGCACGGCCTGCTCGGATCGCATCAGGCGCGTCCAGGCCATAACGGCGGCGCGGGTGGGCTTGGCGGTCATGCGTGGAACCTAGCACAAATCTCTTGCAGTTGCATATATTATCCTCTAAGCATGCAAGTGCAAGTAATGGCCCGCCGTGTCGGCGCGCCTTCAGGAGGTTTGCAATGAAACTGTATTTCTCGCCCGGCGCGTGCTCGCTCTCGCCGCACATCGTGCTGAACGAGGCCGGCCTCGCCTACGAGACGGAGAAAACCGATCTCAAGGCCAAGACGTTCGGCAACGGCAGCGACTACCGCAAGATCAATCCGCTGGGCTACGTGCCAGCGCTCCAGCTCGACGACGGCACGGTGCTGACGGAAGGGCCGGCGATCATCCAGTACATCGCCGACAAGGTGCCGGAGAAGAAGCTCGCCCCCGCCAATGGCACCATCGACCGCTACAAGCTGCAGTCGTGGCTCAACTTCATCTCGACGGAGCTGCACAAGGGCTTCTCGCCGCTGTTCAACGCCGCCATGCCGGAGGAGGCCAAGAAGATCGCCCTCGACCGGCTGCTGTCGCGGATCGGCTACCTCAACGAGCATCTTGCCAGGAACGACTACATCATGGGCGCCAGCTTCTCGCTCCCCGACGCCTATGCGTTCACGGTGCTGAACTGGTCGCGGGCGATGAAGATCGACCTGTCGCCCTATCCCAACGTGCAGGCCTTCATGACGCGCATGTCCGAGCGCCCGACCGTGCAGGCGGCGATGAAGCAGGAAGGCCTCATCAAGTAGCGGACGCTGGTGCGGACAGAACGAGGAGCCGGCCCGTCGCGGCCGGCTTTTTCCGTTTCCGGGCTAGGCGTGCAGCAGCAGGATCACGCCCAGCACGATCAGCGCCATGCCGGCCACCTCGCGCGAGGCGACGGCCTGCTTGAACATGTTGCGCGACACGATCTGCGCGAACAGGATTTCCACCAGCGCCAGAGTGCGCACCTTGGCCGCGCTCTCGACGGCGAAGGCCAGGAACCACATCTGCGAGGCGAAGGCGCCCATGAAGCCCGCGAACAGCGACGGCCGCCAGGCGCGGAAGATGGCGCGCAGGTTGTCGCGCTCGAAGATCACCAGGTAGGTCGTGAGCACCGCGGTCTGGATGAGCAGGCCGGCAACCAGCACGGTGGAGGCGTTGACGACGAAGTTCGGGCCGTCGAGCGCGCGGATGCCGCCGCGGAAGCCGACGGCCGCGATCCCGAACAGGCCGGCCGAGGCGACGCCCTGGATCACCGGCTTCCAGGAGAAATCGGTGCTCGCCGCCTTCGGCCACGACATGATCATCACGCCCGCCGTGGCGATGAGGATCGCCAGCGCGAGACCGGGCGTCACGTGATCGCCGAGGAAGACGAGGCCGAAGAGCGCGACCTGGACGGGCTCGGTCTTGCTGTAGGCGGTGGTGACGACGAAGGAGCGCTCGCGCATGGCGGCCAGCAGCATCGCGGTGGCGCAGATCTGCGACAGCGCGCCGACCACGGTCCACGCCAGCATCGTGCCGCCGAGCGTCGGGAGAGGCTCGCCCGTCGCGGCCAGCACCACGAGCAGGAAGAGGATGCCGAACGGCAGCCCGAACAGGAACCGCACGTGCGTCGCGCCGACGGTGCCGACGATGGCGGTCAGCTCGCGCTGCATCGCATTGCGCAGCGTCTGCCCGCCGGCGGCGATGACCGTGAAGATCACCCACAGCCACGATGTCACGAGATGTCCCCCCCTGGGCCGCCCGTTCTGCGAGGGGACCTAGCAGGTTTCGTCCGCCG
>JBFWWW010000080.1:0-15563 GCA_050245975.1 Hyphomicrobiaceae bacterium | reverse complement strand
TCGGCATGCTGGCCTATGTGCTGGTGCAGTTCGCCATCGGCGCCTGGGTCTCGCGCCGGATGACCAACGAAAGCGACTACATCCTGGCCGGCCGCCGGCTGGGTGTGGTGCTGGTGGTGTTCTCGGTCTTCGCCACCTATTTCGGCGCCGAGGCCATCGTCGCCTCGGGCGGGGCCGTCTACGAGAGCGGGCTGTCGGGCGCGCTGATCGATCCGGTCGGCTACGCGGCGGCCATCATCATCGTCGGCCTGTTTTTCGCGCGCGCGCTCTGGTCGCGCGGGTTGACGACGTTCGCCGACCTGTTCCGCATCCGCTACTCGGAAGGCGTCGAGCGGCTGGTCGTGCTGGCGCTGCTGCCGGGCTCCATCATCTGGGCGGCGGCGCAGGTGCGCGCCTTCGGCCAGGTGATGAGCGCAAACTCGAGTCTCGGTCTGGCATCGGGCATCACGCTGGCGGCGGTGCTGGTGGGCGCCTACTCCGTGGTCGGCGGACTGCTCGCCGACGCGGTGACGGACACGATCCAGGGCATCGCCGTGGTCGCCGGCCTGCTCATCCTCGGCGTCATCGTTGCGGTCCATGTCGGGGGACCGGCCGCGGGACTGGCGAACGTGCCGCCCGAGCGCCTGCATCTCGTCGCACCCGGCGACACGTGGCTGGAGACGATCGAGCATCTCGCCATCCCGATCGGCGGCACCATCGTGGCGGTCGAGCTGATCTCCCGCTTCCTCGGCGCCCGCACGGCCAACGTCGCGGCGGCCGGCACCGTGATCGGCGGCGCCATCTACCTGTTGGTCGGATTGATCCCGGTCTTTCTCGGCCTGATGGGCCCGCAGGTGCTGCGCGGCGTTCCGGACTCCGAGCAGATCGTACCGCGTCTCGCCGAGACATTCCTGCCCGGCGCGCTCTACATCGCCTTCGTCGGCGCGATCATTTCCGCGATCCTGTCGGCCGTGCACTCGGCGCTGCACGCGCCCGCATCGCAGATCTCGCACAACGTCGTCGTGCCGCTCGTGCCCGGCATCTCCGAACGCGGCAAACTCTGGTCGGTGCGCGCCACCGTGTTCCTGCTCTGCATCGTCGCCTTCCTCATCGCCGTGACGTCGCAGCGCATCCACGACCTGGTGGAAACGGCGTCGGCGTTCGGCAGCGCCGGCGTGTTCGTCGCCGCCCTGTTCGCGCTCTTCACCCGCTTCGGAGGGGCCGCGAGCGCCTACGCGTCGATCGCGGCCGGATTGCTTGTCTGGCTTGCCGGGCGATATGTCGCGGACCTGTCGGCGCCCTACGCCATCGCGCTGTGCTGTTCTGTCGCAATATATGTCTGTGTTGCGCTTATCGAGCGCGCGAGATCGAAAAATTAGAAGCGTTTTCAATCGCGTTTGCGGTCGCGATCACGCGCATGTGAGCTGCGGCCTCGTGTCAGGGTGGCCTCAAATCGCAAAATCCGATAGATGAGCGGCGCGTCTATCGGAACCTTGCGCATCGTGCTGCCTTATCGATGCCATCGATAGATCGTTAACGATAACCCGGGCACGTCCTTTGTCTGCTGGCAAAGCTGCGTAAGGTGGCGCGCCCGTCTGGTTAACCTAGGTCTGACACGGCAAATCAAATTCAAAACATGAGCACCTCCAACGTGTCGAGCACGCGAGCGCAGTGTCACGTCTTCGTCGATTTCGACGGGACGATCGTCCCCTGTGATGCGACGGATTTCCTGTTCGAGCGCTTCGCGCTGCCCGAGTGGCGCGACGTCGAGCGCGACTGGCAGGCGGGCAAGATCGGCTCGCGCGAGTGCATGACGCGGCAGGTCGACCTGCTGCGCGCCACGCCCGAGCAGCTGTTCGGCGCCGTCTCCGAGCTGCGCGTCGATCCGGGTTTCGAAACGTTCATTCGCACGTGCCGCCGCCATGGTGTCGGCGCATCGATCGTGTCGGACGGCTTCGACTGCGTCATCGCGGCCGTGATGCGCAACGCCGGTTTCGACCTGCCGTTCTATGCCAACCACCTGCAGCCCGTCGGCGGCGATCGCTGGCGCCTGACCTTCCCGTTCGCGCGCGGCGACTGCTCGGCGTTGTCGGGCAACTGCAAGTGCGCGGTGGCGAAGGACAGCGGCGCCATCATCAAGGTCGTCGTCGGCGACGGCCGCTCGGATTTCTGCGTTTCCGGGCAGGCCGACCTCGTGTTCGCGAAAGAGAAGCTGCTGCAGCTCTGCCGCGAGAACGGGACGTTGCACGAGCCCTTCACCGATTTCTTCCAGGTCGCCGAGAAGCTCGGTGCCTGGCTGCGCAACACCAGCCGCGATCGCGCGGCGGCAACGCCCTTGGCCGGCCAGATCGCCGGCTGAGCCCGCCGCACACCGCAACGACGGCGGCATTCTCGCCGCGACCCTCCTCAGGGGACGACAGGACATTGACTGCGACGCCTTCAGAGCACGGCTTCCTGCATGCAGGCGGCTCTACCGGATTTCTGCTGATCCACGGGCTGAGCGGCACGCCGGTCGAGCTGCGCTACGTGGCCAACGGGCTTGCCCGGCGTGGACACACGGTGAGCTGTCCGCGCCTTGCCGGCCACTGCGGCACCATCGAGGACCTGCAGGCCACGACGTGGCAGGACTGGTACGCCAGCGTCGAGGATGCGCTGCTCGAGCTGTCGCGCCGTTGCGAGAAAGTGTTCGTCGGCGGCCTGTCGATGGGCGCGATCCTGGCGCTGCGCGCGGCCGAGCTGCATCCCGATCTCGTCGCCGGCAGCGTGCTCTACGCCCCGACGCTGTGGCTCGATGGCTGGGGCGTGCCCTGGTACAGCCGGCTGTTCACGCTGGTGCGGGACAAGATCACGGCCAACCTCATTCCGTTCTCGGAGCGTCCGCCCTACGGCATCAAGGACAAGCGGCTGCGCGCGCTCATCGCCGAGGCGATCCACTCGGGCGATCCGTCCAAGGCCGGCTTCCTGTCCATTCCCGGCGGGCCGATGCTGGAGCTGCGCTGGTTGGTTAACGCCGTTAAGCGCGACCTGGCGCAGGTCACGCGCCCTGTGCTCATTCTGCACCCACGGGAGGACGATCGCGCCAGTTTGCGCAACACCAGCTATCTGGCCAGCCATCTCGGCGGGCGGGTGGAAACCGTCGTGCTCGAGGACAGTTATCACGTCATCACCGTGGACCGGCAGCGTGACGTGGTCCTGGAGAAAACGGCGGCGTTCGCCGAGGCCGTTGCCGGCGCAACGGCCGCAACGAAACCTAACCAGATCCTCTCGGCAGCCTGAGGGGACCGTTAAGCCAATGTGGCGCCAACGCTCGTCAAGCTCGGTGCCAGCGGCTAGTGCTCTGCCTCATACGCAGCGGGCGGGGGCACCGCGTACCGTGTCCAGTCATTTGCTGCGGGTTGAGTTCCACTCAAGCGTATCGGCAACCTCGGTCACGGATTGAAATGACAAAGACTCTGTCTTCCAACGTCAACGCCCGCGTGCGGCGGCAGAAGGCGTCCCCTGCGGAGCTCAGCGAAGCGGACCTCCTCGCGCTCGAGGACAAGTACTGCTCGCACGGCGACACCGTCCACTACACCAACCCGCCGAAGATCTTCGACCGTTGCGAAGGCTCGTTCCTCTACGACGCGGCCGGGCGCGAGTTCCTCGACCTGCAGATGTGGTACTCGGCCGTCAATTTCGGCTATCGCAACGAGCGGCTGAACGAGGCCACGCGCCGCCAGCTCGACCGGCTGCCGCAGGTTGCCAGCCAATACCTGCACCGCGAGAAGATCGAGCTCGCGGCGATGATCGCGCAGGATGCCGAGGCGAAGTTCGGCGAGAAGGGCCGCGTGCACTTCAACGTCGGCGGCAGCCAGGCCGTCGAGGACAGCCTGAAGCTCGTGCGCAACGCGCGCGGCGGCAAGAGCCTGATGTTCGCCTTCGAGGGCGGCTATCACGGCCGCACGCTCGGCGCGTCGGCGATCACCTCGTCCTACCGCTATCGCCGCCGCTACGGCCACTTCGGCGACCGCGCGATGTTCCTGCCGTTCCCGTATCACTTCCGCGGGCCCAAGGGCATGAGCAAGGAAGAGTACGGCATCCACTGCGTGAAGCAGTTCGAGCGTCTGTTCGAGAGCGAGTACAACGGCGTCTGGGATCCGAAGACCGGACAGGCGGAATACGCGGCGTTCTACGTCGAGCCGATCCAGGGCACGGGCGGCTACGTCGTGCCGCCGCCGAATTTCTTCATCGAGCTGAAGAAGGTGCTCGACAAGTACGGCATCCTGCTCGTCGTCGATGAAATCCAGATGGGCTTCTATCGCACCGGCAAGCTCTGGTCGATCGAGCACTTCGGCGTGAAGCCGGACATCATCGTGTTCGGCAAGGCGCTCACCAACGGGCTCAATCCGCTGTCGGGCGTGTGGGCGCGCGAAGAGCTGATCAACCCGACGGTCTTCCCGGCGGGCTCCACGCACTCCACCTTCAATGCCAATCCGATGGGAACGGCAATCGCGCTCGAGGCCATGAAGATGATGGCCGAGACCGACTACGAGTCCATGGTGATGGAGAAGGGCGCCTATTTCCTCGAGGGCCTCAAGGACCTCAAGCGGCGCTACAAGGTGGTGGGCGACGTCGACGGCCTCGGTCTGGCGCTGCGCATGGAAATCTGCGAGCCCTCCGACAGCTTCACGCCGTCCAAGGCCATCGTCGACCAGATGGTCGATGAGGGTCTCAAGGGTGATATCGAGGTCGACGGCAAGCGCTACGGCCTCGTGCTGGACATCGGCGGCTACTACAAGAACGTCGTCACCCTGGCGCCGAGCCTGCACATCAGCAAGGACGAGATCGACCTTGCGCTCAAGCTGCTCGACCGCCTGCTGCACCGGGTGACGAAGGCCTGACGATCTCATTCCGACGCCGTGACCGCATGCGGATGATCCGCATGCGGGACGCATTGGGGTGGAACGAATACATCGTTCCCGCGTAGGTGTGACAATAGGTGCAACCAGAAGGGGATAGCGCGTTCAGCTCAAACCGCGTAGAACCCCGCAGTTGTTTCGTGTGGCGTGAAAACAAGAATAAATAACCCTATGAAAAATAGCGTTTTTCGGGATGAAATTCCCGATCGCAGCCAGTTTGTAGAGGGGGGGCGCACCGGTTTCCTCCTTATTCACGGCCTTGGCGGTACGCCGGTCGAGTTGCGCTTCGTGGCGCAGGCTCTCGCGCGCGCCGGACACACGGTCTACTGCTGCCAGCTCGCGGGCCATTGCGGCACGCCGGAAGAGCTGCGCCGCTCCACCTGGACCCAGTGGGCCGCCAGCGTCGATGCCGCGCTCGACCGTCTCAAGGAGCATTGCGACATCGTGTTCGCCGGCGGCCTGTCGATGGGCGGCATCCTGGCGCTGCATCTGGCGCAGCGCCGTCCCGACGACGTCGACGGCCTGCTGCTCTACGCGCCGACGCTGAAGCTCGATGGCTGGTCGATGCCCTGGTACACGAAAGTGCTCCAGTACGTGCGGCCGACGCCGATCCCGCTCGAGATCGAGCTGCCCGAGCACGAGCCCTACGGCCTCAAGGACGAGCGCGTGCGCTCGTTCGTCGTCAAGAGCATGCAGAGCGGCAACAGCACGGAAGCCGGCATCTTCAGCACGCCGGTGCGCTCGTTCGCGAATTTCAACTCGCTGGTTTCGATCGTGAAGCGCAACCTGGGCAAGGTGCGCCAGCCGGCGCTCATCGTGCATCCGCGCGAGGACGACATCGCCAGCCTGCGCAACGCGCAGACGCTGCAGGCGCGCCTCGGCGGCCTTGTCGATACGCTGGTGCTGGACGACAGCTACCACATGGTGACGCTCGATCAGCAGCGCCACATCGTCGTGGAGCGTACGCTGCAGTTCGTGAGCTGGACCGAGGCGCGGCTTGCTGCGCACGTCGAGCGCGAGCGCGGCCGCGCTGCGCTCAGAGATGCCGCTGCGGCGAACGACTAGACGGCGGCGGCTGGCTGGCAGCGCGTCCGCCGTCGCAGGATTCGAGCGGTGCGGTGGCCCGCTTCCAGAGGTAGGTCTCGCCCAGCAGCTTGATGCCGAGGTAGCCGTTCACTTCCAGCGTGTTGGTGTTCTTGAGGCGGATGTCGACGCTGAAGCGCTCCTCGTCCTCGGGATTGTAGATCCAGCCGGACGTCCAGGTTCCGTCAGGCTGGTGCCTGACCTCGCCGATCACCTGCTGTCCGCAGATGGGCACGCCGCGCTTCGATTTGTGGGCAGGGTTCGAGAGCCACACGACGCGGCCGCAACGGCTGTCGCCGCACGGCGTTATCTCGACGGCGCCCTGGCCCGTGTGGTCGATCCAGACGCCCGTCACGTCGCCGGGAGCGGCGGGCGGTGCTGAAACGGCCGGCGGTTGGGGAGCGCGCGCCGGCGGCTGCTGGGCCGCGAGGCCCGATGCGGCAAGAGCCGCGGCTGCCGCCACGACGGCGGCTGCAGCGCGGGTTCGAGGCCGGCGACGGGGCACGGAGTTCGTCATGATCTTCCACATGCAACGCTGTTTTGGGGGCAAATGCGGCGGTGAAAAGACACCGCATGCGGCACTTGGACCTCCTTTACTGTATAGGCCGGCAATGGTCGGCAGATGGCCACGATCCTATATAACGGTTATCGCCTGTGCGGCGGCTGCGGCCGCGGCGAGGCCGCGTATTGCCATGTCGACAGTCAGGTCAACGAGCAAGGGCGCGATCAGGTTCACCCATGCGGCGCGCTTGGCGCGCCCGGTTGAGAGCGGGCTTTATCCTTTGACCCTGTCCTGTTCCGGAGCGGCCCGCGCATGACGCTCACGCTTGCGTTCCGCAATCTGTTTCACGATCGCATCCGGCTCGCCGTGACGCTGATCGGCATTCTGTTCTCCATCGTGCTGGTGGCGGTTCAGCTCGGGCTCTACATGGGCGCGCGGCAGATGATCATTTCCATGATCGACCGCGCCGACGCCGATCTCATCATCATGGCCTACGGCACGAAGAACTTCGAGGAAGCGCAGCCCATCAGCGCGCGCGATCGCTACGCGGCGCTGTCGACGCCGGGCGTCGTGAAGGCGACGCCCCTGGTCGGCGCGTTCACCGACTGGCGCAAGCCCACGGGCGGTTCGACGCTCGTCGTGGTCATCGGCACCGATATCGAGGACGGCGGCCTCGTGCCGTGGAACATCGTCCAAGGCAACCTGTCCGAGCTCGGCGCGCGCGATGCGGTCTTCATCGACAAGACCTATCTCGAGGAGCTGGGCGTCAAGGGCGTCGGCGACACGGCCCAGGTCGGCGCCTCGCGCATCCGCGTCGCCGGACTGACCGAAGGCATCCGCTCGTTCACGGTGACGCCGTACGTGTTCACGACGCTGAGCCGCGCGCGCTCGCTGATCGACATGCCCTCCGACAAGATCACGTACGTACTCGCCAAGGTGGCGCCCGGCGCCGATATCGACCAGGTGGCCGACGCGATCCGCAAGAAGGTGCCGGACAGCGAGGTGCTGACCAAGCCCGAGTTCCGCAACCGCAGCCTCAACCACTGGCTGTTCGCCACCGGCGCCGGCGTGGCGCTGATCGGCGGCGCCGTGCTGGGTCTCGTCGTCGGCACGGTCATCGTCGCCCAGACCCTCTATTCGAGCACGAAGGACCACCTCAACGAGTTCGCGACGCTGCGCGCGCTCGGCTCGTCCTCGGGCTATATTCATCGCGTCATCCTTGCGCAGGCCGGCCTCAGTGCCGTGCTCGGCTATATCCTCGGCATGGCGATCGCCATGCTGGTCGTGTTCTTCACGCAGAACACGGCGCTTCCGATCGTGATGACCCCGGGTCTTGCCGGCCTGCTGCTGGGCCTGACGATCGGGATGTGCGCGATCTCGGCCATCTCGGCCATCGCGAAAGTGGTGAAGATCGATCCGGCGATGGTGTTCAACCGATGACATCCGTTCTCAAGGGCGAAGGCATCACCAAGGAGCTCGGGCGCGGCGCCGCCATGGTGCGCGCGCTCAAGGGCGTGAGCCTGACGCTCGAGCCCGGCGAGCTGACCCTGCTGATGGGCCCGTCGGGCAGCGGCAAGACCACGCTGCTGTCGATCCTCGGCTGCATCCTGACGCCGACGCAGGGCACGCTGGAAGTGGCCGGCCATTCGACCGCCGGCCTGTCGCCGGAAGCGCTGGCCGCCCTGCGCCGCCGCCACGTGGGCTTCATCTTCCAGTCCTACAACCTGTTCCCGACGCTGACGGCGGAGGAGAACGTGCGGCTCGCTCTCGACGTGCGCGGCGAGCGCGGCTCGGACGCGACGGTGCGCGCGCAGCGGGCCCTGCAGATGGTCGGCCTCGGCCATCGGCTGCGCTCCTATCCCGGCAACATGAGCGGCGGAGAGCAGCAGCGCGTCGCGGTGGCGCGCGCGCTGGCGGGCGCACCATCGGTGATCCTCGCCGACGAGCCGACCGCGGCTCTCGACAGCGAGAACGGGCAGGCCGTGATGTCGCTGCTGGCGGAGATCGCCAAGGACAAGAGCCGGGCCGTGCTGGCGGTGACGCACGATCCGCGCACCGTGCCCTATGCGGACAGGATCCTGCGCATCGAGGATGGCCTGATCGTCGGCGAAGAGCGCAGCCCCGGCGACGTCGATACGGTTCACAAGCTTTCGAGAGAGAAGAAACGGAAAGCGCATGCTTAAGGGTGATTCCACCTTCAATACGCTGGTCGTCGCCGTCCTGCTGGCGGTCGCGATCGGTTATTTCGTGCCGACGACGTTCGCGACGCGCATCTCGAGCGCGATCACCGAGCAGACGAAGCCCGCAGCGGCATCCGTGCAGCCCAAGCAGGAGTGGCTGGCGTCCGCGCCCGGCCGCATCGAACCCGCCGGCGGCGAGGTGCGCATCGGTGCGCAGGCGCCGGGACGGATCGCCGAGGTCCTGGTGGCGATGAACGACAAGGTGATGCCCGGCGACCTTCTGGTCCGGCTCGACGACGACGAGCTGCTGGCGAAGAAGGCGGCCGCCGAAGCGGACGTGGCGGTGCGCAAGCGCGACCGCGACAACGAGACCGTCGGCAAGGCGGCACAGGACAGGCGAACCGCGGAGGATGCGGTCGCAAACGCCGAGAACCTGCTGGGAACGAACCGGGCCGAGTTCGACCGCGTCATGCGGACATGGCGCGGCGGGTCGGGCCAGGAAGCCGACGTCAAGAAGGCGCGCGATGCCGTCACGTCGGCGCAGGATCAGCTCGATCAGGCCCGCGCCAGCCTGCGCAAGCTGATCGCGACGACCAATCCGCCGGGCCAGACCCGGGCCGAGGCGGCGCTGGCGGCCTCGCGCGCGGAGCTGTCGCTGGCCTGCGCCGCGCTGGAGCGCACGCGCATCCGCGCTTCGGCCGAGGGCACCGTGCTGCAGGTGCTGGCGAAGCCCGGCGAGACGGCAACGCCGTCGCCCGAGACGCCGCTGGTCATCACCGGCAATCTCGCCTCTCTGCGCGCGCGCGCCGAAATCGAGGAGCGCGACGTCGGCAAGCTGAAGGTCGGCCTGCCGGTGGTCGTGCGCTCGGATGCATTCCCGAACCGGGATTTCGAGGGCAAGATCGCCTCGCTCGCGCAGTCGCTGGGCGGGAGCAAGCTCGGCCAGCGCGGGCCGCGCAAGCCGACGGACGTGGATGTGCTGGAGGTTCTGGTGGACCTGCCGGGGTCTTTGCCGCTGCTGCCCGGCATGCGCGTGGACGTCTTCTTCAAGTCCGAGCCGGCACCGAAGGCGGCATCCGCCAAGGCAGGCTGACGGCTGTCCGGTCTGCGAGCGTAGAAAAAGGCCGGGGCTCCTGGGGAGCGCCCGGCCTTCGCATGTCCGGCGATGGCTCGATCAGGCCGCTGCCGCCTGCGCGGCGGAGTCGATATGGCGCAGCAATTCGCCGTCGATCTGCAGCTTCTGAGCCAGGTCGACGAGGAAATCGCTCTCCTCCTGCGTATCGACATCGATGGCCAGCCGCGCGGCGGTGAAGAGCTGGATCGCCTCCTCCTGGGTCTTCACGCCGGCAACCAGCTCGTCGATGGTGGCCGGGTTGTTGATTTCCTGCGCCAGGAACTGCTCGGCATCCGCGCCAAGTCCCGCATCGCGCAGGTCGCCGATGATGCGCATCTGCTCGCGCTGGTCGATGCGCCCGTCGGAGGCAGCCGCCGCGATCATGGCGCGGACATACAGCAGCGCGGCATTGTGGCTGATGGCCTCGCTCTCGAAGCCCGAGCCTGACGGCGCCTCGGCCAAGGACATCTCGCGCTTGGTGATGAGCGGCTTGCCCTGCTGGTAGTTCTGCAGCGCCTTGTAGGCGAGGCCGCCGATGAGGGCCAGGCCGCCGAGCTTGATGGCGCTGGCCGCAAGCGCCCGCCCGGCCGGCGTGCCGAGGATGACGGCGCCGAGGCCGCCGGCCGCCGCGCCGGCGCCGAGCTGGTTCTGGTTGATGAGGTCCTTGAGCTTGGCGAGCAGATCGTCGGCCGACTGCCCGCCCGTGGCGCGTCCGAGCGCATCGCTGGCGCCGGTCGCATCGCCGATGCGCTGTGCGCCTTCCTTCACGCCCGACGTCGCCTGCGCGAAAACCTGGCCGAGGATGTCCATCAGGCCGCCGCCCGACTGACCGGCCTGCTGCTGCAGCTTGCCGAGGATATCGGCCAGGCCGCCACCGCCCTGTGCGCCGCCACCCTGTGCGCCACCACCTTGTCCGCCACCCTGGCCGGCCGTCGCCTGCTGCTGCAGCTTGCCGAGAATGTCGGTCAGGTCGCCGCTCTGGCCCGACTGCTGGGCTGCGGCGTTGCTGGCCTGAGGATTGAGAAGGTTGCCGAGGATGGTGCTCAAATCTCCACTCTGGCCAGACTGCTGAGACGGCGCAGCGCCGCGCACGAGGGCGTCGAGAAGGTTCTTGGCATCGAACATTTGCGAAAACTCCTTGCTGGCCAAGTGGTGCAACCCCCGCGCAAAGGTAGGCGTCCGCCCACCGTTCTGCAATGAGAACGAGCCGAATTGTGCGCGGTTATTCCGCCGCCACCGGCGACGGCAGGGGCCGGGCATGGCCCTCCGTATGCGTTGTGGCGGGCAGCGGTTCGTCCGTCGGCCCGACGAAGCGGCCGAACACCCGCCACAAGCTCTGGGCCGCGTCGTCCATGGCGGCGAACACGGCCGGTACGAAGACCAGCGAGAGGACGGTCGACGACAGAAGTCCGCCGATCACCGCCACGGCCATCGGCGACCGGAACTCGCCTCCGGCTCCCGCCGCGATGGCCGAAGGGATCATGCCGCCGACCATGGCGATGGTCGTCATGACGATGGGCCGGGCCCGCTTGCGGCCGGCATCGATGAGCGCCTCGGTGCGCGGCACGCCGCGGCGCATCTCCTCGACCGCGAAGTCGACCAGCATGATCGCATTCTTGGTGACGATCCCCATCAGCATCAGGATGCCGATCACCACCGGCAGGCTGATGGCTTTTCCCGTGATAGCCAGCGCGACGATGGCACCGCCGATGGAGAGCGGCAGCGAGAAGAGGATCGTCACGGGCTGCAGGAAGCTGCCGAACAGCAGGACGAGAACGGCATAGACCATCATGATGCCGGCCCCCATCGCCTTGGCGAAGCCTTCGAAGACTTCCGCCATGATCTCGGCGTGGCCGAACTCGCGCAGCTCGACGCCGGGAGGCAGGGATCTGGCGGCCGGCAGCGCCTTGACGCGGGAGACCGCATCGCCGAGCGGCACATCGCCGACGAGGTCGCCACCGATGACGACGCGCCGCGTGCGGTCGTAGCGGTCGATCGATGTCGGTCCCTGGCCGATCTGGAAATCGGCGACCGACGACAAGGGCACGGCCGCACCGGCCGCCGTCGCGACCTTCAGCGCCTCGAGCACGTTGCGCTCGCCGCGCGCCGCCTCGTCGAGCTGCACGCGGATCGGTATCTGCCGGTCGCCGACGTCGAACTTGGCCAGATTGGCGCCGATGTCGCCGATGGTGGCGATGCGCACGGCTTCCGAGATGGCCTCGGTGGATACGCCGAGCTCGGCGGCGATCTCCGTCCTTGGAACGACGCGCAGCTCGGGCCGGTCGAGCTCGGCCGTGGACACGACGTTGGCAAGCTGGGGCAGGCGCTTGGCCTGGCTCGTGAGATCGGCGCCCGCGCGATTGACGGCAGCGCCGTCGCGTCCGGCCACGACGAGCTGGAACTGACGCTGTCCGTTGTCGAGCAGGAACCAGTAGCGCAGGTCGGGCAGGCCCGAGAGATCGCGGCCGATCACCTCCTGAATCTGGGCCTGGTTGAGCTTGCGGCGATCCTTGGGAACGAGGTTGATGATGAGCGTCGCCTTGCGCACCTCGTCGCCCGAGCCCAGGAGGCGGCCGCCGTTGACGAACACCGAGGCCACCTCGGGACGGGCGGAAATGCGCTGCACCAGCGTCTGCGTGGCCGCGCGCGTGTCGTCGAGGCGCGAGCCCGGCGGCAGCTCGACGGCCAGCAGCATGCGGCTCACGTCCTCGGTCGGCAGAAAACCGGAAGGCAGGAGGTAGAAGCTGCCGATGGAGCAGGCGAAGATCGCGAGACCCAGGCCCATCGTCTTGAAGCGGTTGGCGACGGACCAGGCGACGAGGCGCGTGTAGCCGCGCAGCAGGCGGCCTTCGGTCTCGACGTGGTGCGTCTCGCGCATGAAGTAAGCGGCCAGCATCGGCGTGATGAGGCGGGCCACCAGCAGCGAGAAGAATACGGCGCCGGCGACGACGAGCCCGAACTGCTTGAAATACTGGCCGGCGATGCCGCCCATGAAGCTGACCGGCGTGAAGACGGCGATGATGGTCGCGGTGATGGCGATGACCGCGAGCCCGATCTCGTCGGCGGCTTCGAGCGCGGCCTTGTAGGGCGACTTCCCCATGCGCGTGTGGCGCACGATGTTCTCGATCTCGACGATGGCGTCGTCGACGAGAATGCCGGTGACGATGGTGATGGCGAGCAGGCTGACGAGGTTGAGCGAGAAATTCATGGCGTCCATCGCCCAGAAGGCCGGAATGACGGACAGCGGCAGGGCCACCGCGGCGACGACGGTCGCCCGCCAGTCGCGCAGAAACACGAACACGACGAGGATCGCCAGAATGGCGCCCTCGATCAGCGTGTGCATGGTCGAATGGTAGGAGCCGATGGTGTTGGCGACCGGATTGTCGATGAGCGTCAACGCGACGTCGGGATAGCGGCGCTCCAGGTCGCTCACGGCCTTGGCCACCTCGTCGGCGACGGAGGCGTCGCTGGCGCCCTTGCCGCGTGAGATGGCGAAAGCGACCACGGGGTCGGCGCCCAGCGTGGCGAAGGTGCGCGGCTCGGCCATCGAGTCCGTGACCGTGCCGAGCGTGTCGAGGCGCACCTTGCGACCCTTCGGCAGCGCGATCATGGTGGCCGCCAGGTCGGCGACCGTCTGCTTGCCGGCGAGCGTGCGGATCGCCTGCTCGCGCCCGCCGATCTCGCCGCGTCCGCCGGCAAGGTCCACGTTCGTGGCCCTGAGCTGCTTGTTCACGTCGCCCGCGGTGATGGCGTAGGCCAGCAGCCGGTCGGGGTCGAGCGCGACGCGGATCTCGCGATCGACGCCGCCGATGCGCTGGATCTGCGAGACGCCCTTCACGCCCTGCAGCGCGCGCACGATGGTGTCGTCGACGAACCACGACAGCTCCTCGGGCGTCATGCCGGGTGCGCGGGCGGCGTAGGTCAGGATCGGCAGGCCCTCGATCTCCACGCGCTGGACGACCGGCTCCTCGATCGTGCGCGGCAGGTCGGCGCGCACGCGCGCAATGGCGTCCTTCACGTCGTTGAGCGCGCGATCCTGGTTCACCTCGAGCCGGAACTCGATGACGGTGGTGGAAAGGCCTTCCGTCAGGGTCGAGGTGATGTGCTTGATGCCGCTGACGCCGGCAACGGCATCCTCGATGCGCTTCGTCACCTGCGTTTCCAGTTCCGACGGCGCGGCGCCGGTCTGGTAGATGCGGACCTGGACGATCGGCACGTCGATGTTGGGAAACTTGGTGATCGGGAGCTGCTTGAAGCTCGTGTAGCCCAGCGTGATCAGCACCAGGAACAGCACGAGCGAGGGCACCGGCCGGCGGATCGACCAGGCGGAGATGTTCCAGTTCATCGCGCGGCCTCGCTCAGGCGCGTCTGGTTGGCGACGATCGGTCTTACCGCGTCGCCGTCGCGCAGGAAGGTGCCGGACTTCGTGACGACGAACTCGCCCTCGGCGAGCCCGCTCGCGATCTCCACGTTGGCGCCGGCCCTGAGCCCGATGGCGACGGACCGCGTCTCCACCTTGTTGTCGCGCACGACCTGAACGTGGGCGCCGTCGCTGCCGTAGAGGACCGCGGAGGCAGGAACGGCGAGGCCGCGGCCGCGGGCCGTCTCGACGGTGCCGCGGGCGAAGGAGCCGATGCGCAGCTCGGGATTGTCGCCGAGGAAAATGCGCACGCGGCCGAGCCGGGTGGCCTTGTCGATCTCGGGCGAGACGAGGCGCACGCGGCCCCGCACCGTGCCGGCGCCGGTGACGTCCACATTGGCGTCCTGTCCCGGCTTGATGCGCGCGACCGTTGCTTCGGTCGCCTCAGCGTCGAGCTCGATCTCGCCCTTGGCGATGATGCGGAACATCGGTTCGGCGGCGCCGCTCGCGTAGGCGCCGATGCGGGCCGACCGGCGGCTGACGACGCCGTCGGCAGGCGCGGCGACCTCGGTGCGGCCGCGCCGCCAGGTGAGCTCGCGACGCTGGGCCTCGATCTGCGCCTTGTCGGCCTCCGCCACACGCAGGCCGTCGCGCGACGCGACGAGCTGGGCCTGCGCGGTCTTCGCGGCGCTCTCGCGCTGGTCGTAGACGCTGTCGGCGAGATAGCCCGACTGCTTCAGGGGCTTGGCGCGGTCGAAGGCGTTGGCGGCCTCCGCCACGCGCGCCTCGGCCTGGGTGATGCTGCTGCGCGCCTGGGCGATGGCGGCTTCGGCGCGGGCGAGGCCGGCCGCGTTCTGCGCCAGCTGCGCGTCGAGCGTGTCCTGCACCAGCCGCGCCAGCACCTGGCCCTTGGTGACACGGTCGCCTTCGTCGGCCAGGACCTCGGTCACGCGCAGGCCTTCGACCTCGGGGCCGACGAGAATCTCCTCGCGCGGCACCAGCGATCCGGTCACGAACGCTGTGGCGATGAAGTCGGCGGACGCGACCCGCGTGACCGATACGGCGGCGGCGAGCCTGTGCTCTCCGTCCGTGCCGCGCGCGCCGGTGGTCTCCGCGGCCGGCACGGAGACGAGACCGACCGCAAGTGCGGTGCCGGCAACGGCGACGCCAGCGGCAAGGGTCAGCAGCAGCTTCGCTCTCATGGGACGCCTCATTTTGACTGATGCGACGCGGGCTGGGATGCAGCCGACGCGACGGGATTGAGCAGGGCGCGGATCTGGGACAGCACGGCGGGCAGCACTTTTTGCGCATCGAAACCGGGATCGACGGCACGGCGCCAGAACATGCCGTCGGCGATGATGCTGAACACACGCACCGTCGTCGGGATGTCGAGGGCCGGCGCTATGCGTCCCTCGTCCTTCATGCGCTGGAACAGCGTCTCGAAGCC
>JBFWWW010000079.1:0-15572 GCA_050245975.1 Hyphomicrobiaceae bacterium | reverse complement strand
CTGATGCCGAAATGCATGAACAGCATCGTCGAGGTGTAGGCGCCGATGCCGAAGAACATGCCGTGGCCGATGGATGTCTGTCCGGCAAAACCGCCCAGCACGTTCCATCCGTGCCCCAGCGTCGCGTAGAGGAAAATGACGGTCATCAGCCGCAGCTCGAACGGCGTCCGCATAACCAGCGGCAGAGCGACGAGGCCCGCGACCAGCACCGCCAGCAGAGCCATGCCCCCTGCCCGGCCGTGCCACGACTGCGGGGTGCCGGCCATGCCTAGGCTCGACCGGCAATGCCGCGCGGGCGCAGGAGCACGACGATGAGATAGAGCGCGTAGACGGGCACGAACTTGAGCTGCGACGACACGAAGAAGCCGGCCAGGACCTGCAGCAGGCCGATCAGGACGCCGGCGATCAGGGCGCCGTGAATGGAGCCGAAGCCGCCGAGCGCCACCGTGACGTAGGCGATGAGAACGAAGACGGCGCCGACACGGGGGAACACGTAGTAGAAGTTTGCGAGCAGCGAGCCGGCAACGCCGACGCAGGCCGCGCCGATGCCCCACGCGAGCGCGTACATGCGGTCGACGTTGATGCCGACCGTCAGCGCGGCCTGCCGGTCCTGGGCGGCGGCCCGCAGCGACCGGCCGGGACCGGTGCGGAACACGAACCAGTAGAGGATCAAGGTCGCGATCGACACCCCCACCACCGCCGCGATCTGCGGCACGGGGATCGTGATGTTGTCGAGCACCACCACGCCGGACAGCAGACTGCGGGAGACGGCGAAATAATCCGCGCCCATCACGAACTGCGCCGCGGCCTGCAGGAAGACCATCAAGCCGAAGGTGGCGAAGATCTGGGCGTGCATCGCGCCGCCGATGACGTTCCTGACCAGCAGGTAGTACACGCCCACCCCGAACAGGAACATCAGCGCCGCCACGAACGGCAAAGTGACGAGCGGATCGAGGCCCCAATGGGCGAACGCCAGATAGGTCGCGTACATCGCGATCATCAGGAATTCGCCGTGGGCGAAGTTCACGACGTCCATGACGCCGTAGATCAGCGTCAGGCCGATGGCGATGAGCGCGAAGATGAAGCCCATTCCAATGCCGCTGACGAGCAGTTGTATGAACAGGCTCTGGGACATCCTCTCCCCGCTCGCTTCAGCCCCGGATCAATGCCACGCGGGACGCGGCCAAACAAGCTTGGCCGGCGCCAGCTCGAACGGCCACACCGTGTGCGGGGCGCCACCCTGGATCTGAATGAAGATGCCGCGCGTCAGCGTGTTCTGACCCTTGGCGTCGAACTTCACACCCTCCCACGGCATGATAGTGTCCTTCTCGCCGAGGTTGGTCGCGACCAGGGCCTGGCGGATCTTCTCGGGGTCCGTCGAGCCGGCGCGATTGATCGCATCGGCCAGCGTCATCATGGCCGTGAAGGCGCGGGCGGGCGTGCCGTCCATGTCCTTCTTGTAGCGCTCCTTGTAGAGCTTGCCGACCTGGGCGATGACGGGCTTGCGGCTCGCCAGATCCCGCGACCAGTGATCGCGGACGAGGAAGTTGTCGGCATCCGCGCCGAGCGCGGTGCGGAACGCGTTGGAGCCGAACGCGGCGCCGATGGCGAGAATGCCCTGCGGCCGGAAGTTGTACTGCTTGTAGGTCTTGGCGAACAGGATCGCCTCCGCGTCGTAGGACGCGTGCAGCACGACATCGGGCTTGGCCGCGATCAGGCGCTGGACCTCGCTCGTCACGTCGGTGGTGCCCTGCTGGTAGGTGACCTTGGCGACGACCTTGAACTCGGGATAGTCACCGACGAACTTCTCCAGCGACTTGCGGAAGCCTTCGCCCCAGAGCGTGTTCTCATTGACGATCGCCAGCGT
Organism: Hyphomicrobiaceae bacterium; assembly: GCA_050245975.1. Lineage (GTDB taxonomy): Bacteria > Pseudomonadota > Alphaproteobacteria > Rhizobiales > Hyphomicrobiaceae > JBFWWW01. The sequence goes on along the minus strand of JBFWWW010000079.1, from coordinate 13,705 downwards.
GGCGATCTTGGCGTTGTTCTTCTCGTTGAGCTGGCGCAGGAACGCGAAGAAGTCGCGGGCCTGCGTGTCGGAACTCGGCGTCGTGCGGAAGAACCACTTGAAGCCGCGCTCGGTGAGCTCCGTCGCCTCGGACTCGCCCGAGATGTAGGGAATGCCCATGCGCTCGGCGACCTGCGAGGACGTCGCAGCGACAGAGCTGTGGAAGGCGCCGATCAGGGCCACCACCTTCTGCTGCTCGATGAGGCGCTCGGCCTCCGCCTGCCCGATCTCGGGCGAGCCCTGGTGGTCGGCGGCAACCAGCTCGATCTTGGCGCCCTTGAGATTGGGGAGACCTTCGGTGGCGGCAAAGGGAAGGTCGATGCCCGTCTGCTTGTTGTTGATGATGTCGATGGCGAGCCGGATGGCGTTGAGCGTGTCCTCTCCGGACTTGGCCACCTGTCCCGAGAGCGGATAGAGCGCCCCGACCTTGACGGTCGTCTGCGCGCCGGCGCCGACCACACCGGCCAGCGTACCCAGCAGGAACGCCGCGACGGCACTTCCCTTGAGGCCCACGCGGGCCATAAACACGCTTCTCAGGCACATGCTCGGTCTCCACCTCAGGTTGCCAACACTTCCGAACCTTGCGCCCGCCGCGCTTGCCGGATTTCGCCACTGCCGGCGAGACCGGACTTAATCCTAGGCGACGGGATTTTGCAGCGTACCGACACCCTCCAGGTCAATGCGCACCACATCCCTGCTTTTCAGGAAGATGCTGCGGAAGCCGCCGACGCCGAACGGCGTGCCGGTGGCCAGGACGTCGCCGGCACGCAAGGTCGCGTGCGCGGTCGCGTATTCGATGAGCTTCCAGGTATCGTAGACCATCAGGCTCGTATCCGCGTCCTGCATCAGCTCGCCGTTGAGCCGGGTCTTGAGCTGCAGGCGATGGATGTCGGCGACGGACTTGAGGCTGGCGATGCCCGGGCCGAGCGGCGAGGAGCGGTCGAGACACTTGGAGGGGAACCAGTCGACGATCCTGTTCTTGCCCAGCTCGATCCACTGCAGGTCGCGCGCGGTGGTGTCGTTGAGGATCGTGATGCCGGCGACGTAGGCCGGCGCATCGGCGGCCGACACGCGCGAGGCGTCCTTGCCGATGACGACGGCAAGCTCGCCCTCGTAATCGAGCTCAGCCGAGACCGGCGGCGCGGAGATGGGCTCGTCGGGCCCGACGAGGGCCGTATAGGGCTTGAGGAAGATCACCGGCTTCTGCGGCACGCTGAGACCCGCCTCCTCGGCATGCTTGCGATAGTTGGCACCCACAGCATAGACGATGTTGCCGGGATCGACCGGGGGGCCGAGCCGCACCTTGCCCCGGGCCAGGCGCCTCGCGTCCTTCGGCGCCTTGAGGTCCGCCGGCCAGCCCGAGGGATGTGCGGCGAGGAAGGCGGCAACCGTCGGATAGGCGGGCGCGAGATCCGCGATCTCCTCGCCCTCCATAAGGCCGGGGCGCAGCGGCTCGCGGCGTTCCGAGAACATCACCAACAGAGTCGTCATGGATCCTCCTTCAGGTGATCTGCGGCGCCGCGAAACCCAGCGGCGCGCCGTCGAGCCCCACCTGCGTATCGGTGAGCGTTCCGCAATTGCGGCAGACGAACTGGCGCAGCGAGAAGCGCTTGCGATCGTAGGCCTCGCCGCGCACGGGACCGGCGGCGCTCAACTTCGAGTCGAGCCGGCCGAGGTGCGCCAGCAGGTTGTCCTTCGTCCCGCAATGGCGATGGCCGCAATGGCCGCAGGTGACGGCATCGGCCTCCGTGTCCACCACGAGGGCGGGACCGATGCTGATCTTGCCCTTGCCGGCATAGGAGACGACCGCATCGCCGGGGTCGACCTGACGCGCGCGGGCGCGGCGGTCGGCGCGGATGGCATCGCGCCGCCTGGCCGTTGCCTCCTCGTCGACGGCGCCGGACGCCGTGATGACGACGCCGTAAATGTCCTGCGCGGAGGCCGGGGAGATCGCGCCGCGGCGCAGGTCGTCGGCAACGCGGCCGGCCTCGCGCTGCAGCGGGTCGCCGTAGCCGCCGCCGCCCTGCCAGCTGTGATACCAGACGTCGCCGGCGAGGATCGGCGAGCGCGTGTGCTTGCTCGCGAGCCATTCGAGCTTGCCGTTGATCGTCCTGAGCTCGTCGGGCAGCTCCGAGCCGGCCTTGAGGCGACCGGCGATGTCGGTCTCGAGCACGCGGGCGATGGAAATGGCCGAGCCCGGGTAGCCGCCGACGATGCCAATCCCGTTCGGCATCTCGGCGCCGGTGCCGGCAAAGAGACCTTCGAGCTGGCCCTCCGGCGCGTCGTAGATGGTGTAGGCCAGCTCGCCCGAGCGGCCGCCGCGGAAGCGGCCGGGACCGCCGGAATCGCGCAGATGCCGGCGGAAGAGATAGAGCACCGGATACTCGGCTTCCTGGTCCTCGATGTTGGGCATGTTGGGCGTGGTGTTGAAGACGATGCCGGCCGTGTCGACGCCGTCCCTGTCGAAGCTCGCCCCGCCGCCGCCGCCGAAATGGCTCATCTCGGTGGCCGCGAAGGCGAAGCCGTGCTGGCTGGTGCCGGCGAAGATGGGCGCCATCGACGTGCCCGACCACACCGCCATCGATTCATGGCCGTATGTCTTGCTGGCGAGCACCATCTGCGACAGGCAGCGCCAGACCGAGTCGATGGTGACGATCACGGCCGAGATGGTGGCCATGGCGCACGGCGCGGGATAGGCGGCGTTGTTGACGGTGCCGGTCTCGCTGACGATGTCCATGCAGTCGCGCACGCCGCGATTCCACGGGATGTCCCAGCACAGGTTGAGGTAGGTCGCCGTGAGGCAGGCGGCCTGCAGTCCCGCGTAGGTGCAGTTGATGAGCCCGCGCGCATTGGGCGAGGTGCCCGTGAAATCGAACTTCAGGCGGCTGCCGGTCTTGGTGAGCGTGCAGACGATCTTGAAGATCTTCTCCGGATCGTGGCCGTCGTGGTCGATGTACTGCACCTCGCGCCAGCGCCCGTCCGGCAGCTCGGCCAGACGCGCCTCCAGCTTCTCGCGCGCGTAGTCGATGCACTGGCGCATCGCCGCGTTCACCGTGTCGGTGCCCCAGCGCTCGAACAGCTCCAGCACGCGCCGGCGCCCGCTGTTGAGCGAGGCGATCTGGCCCTTGATGTCGAGCGCCACCAGCGGATCGCGCACCTGGTTGCGGATCCAGCGCAGAACGTCCTCGCGCACGACACCGCGCTGCGCGATCTTGACCGGCGGCATGCGCAGGCCTTCCTGGTGCGTGTCGACGACCTTGATCGAGAAGCCGCCGGGGTCCATGCCGCCGTTGTCGAGCTGATGGCCGGACGCACCGACCCAGGCCACCAGCTTGCCCTCCCAGAACACGGGCGCGACGGTGGCGATGTCGGGGTGGTGGATGGCGCCGAGATAGGGGTCGTTGCAGATGAAGATGTCGCCGTCCTCGATCTCCTCGCCGGGACCGAGCGTCTTGAACGTGCTCTCCACGATCAGCGGCAGCACGTTGCCCTGGGTCACGATGTAGGGCCCGACCGACACCAGCGACCCGTCGGCGAGCATGACGGCCGCGGCGGCGTCGTTGCCGGTGATGAGCACGTTGGAGCCCGAACAGCGCATGTACTGGATGCCCATCTCCTCGCTGATGGTCATCAGGCGATGATTGAGGACCTCGAAGGTGACGGGATCGACGGTCTTTTTCTGTCCAATCTCGAGCATGGGTTCAGCCCTTGTCCGTCTTGCTTGTCGGTGTGATGCGGGTGTTGCCGAAGTCGTCGACGCGGGCGGTCTGGCCGCTGTGCAGAACGATCGTCGTGCTCGGATGCTCGATCACGGCGGGGCCGGCGACGCTCGCCCCCGGCGGCAGCGCCGCCGCATCCCAGACCGGCGTGTCCAGCACGCGGTTGGTGAGCGTGCAGTAGGCGGCGCGGCGCAGACGCGGCTTGCCGATCGCGGCGGCCGCAGGCTGGGCAGGCTTCGGCTTTTCCACCAGGCCGACGGCGTCGACGCCGTAGTCCACGATCTCGACGCCGGCATCCTTGAGGCCCGAGCCCGGACCGAACAGCCGCTCGTATTCCGCCTCGAAGGTCTGCGCGATCTTCGCCACGTCGCCGTCCGTGCGGATGGCGGCCGGCACGGGGATGCGGACCGTGTGCACCTGGCGCCGGTAGCGCGCCTCCGCCCAGCGCTCGAAGCGCCGGCTCTTCTTGGCGACATCGGCGCTCGCGAGCTGTTTGTCGCCCTGCGCCTCCATCGGCGTGTAGACGGCTTCGAGCTTCTCCGCCGGCACGGGCAGGTTCATGGGGTCGGAGTAGCGCAGGCTGAAGCGGACGTCCGACAGGGCCGCACCGTAGGCCGAATGCACCGGCGCCTGCAGCGGGATGATGATCTCGGTCACGCCGAGATCGCCGCCGTAGGACGCGGCGTGCACCGGTCCCGATCCGCCATAGGCCATCATGGCGAAGCGGCGCGGATCATAGCCGCGCTGCAGCGTCGTCTTGCGGATCAGGTCGGCCATCTGCGCGTCGACGACGCGCCGGATGCCAGCAGCCGCGGCCGTCACGTCGCCGTCGAACAGCGGATCGGCAATGCGCGTCTTGACGGCCTCGTAGGCGGCATCGTGGCTGAGGGTCATGCGGCCGCCGAGGAAGCGGTCGGTCGAGATGTAGCCGAGCACGACGTCGGCATCGGTCACCGTCGGCTCGGTGCCGCCGAGGCCGTAGCAGGCCGGACCCGGATCGGCCGAGGCGCTCTTGGGTCCGACGCGCAGCCGCCCGTTGTCGATCCAGGCGATCGAGCCGCCGCCGGCGCCGATGGACACGACGTCCACCATGGGCAGGCGGAGCTGGTACTGGTTGAGCACCGTCTCCTTTGCGTAGGCCCACTGGCCGCCCTCGATGATGGCGACCTTGAAGGTGGTGCCGCCGACATCGGTGGCGATCACGTCATCGATGCCGAGCTGGCGCGCAAGGTGCGCGCTGCCGACGACACCGGCAGCGGGGCCCGATTCGACGGTGAAGATGGGAATGGTCTGCGCCGGCGTGGTCAGTCCCCCGTTGGCCTGGACGATCAGCGCCTGCGACTTGAGGCCGGCGCTGCCGAGCGAGCCGACCAGCTCGTCGAGATAGCCCTCGATGACCGGCCCGACATAAGCATTGAAGAGCGCGGTGGCGCTGCGCTCGTACTCGCCGAGAACGGGAGCGACCTCGCTCGACAGGGAAACATAAAGCTCCGGCGCCTCCTGCTTCAGGATCTCGCGGACGCGCTTCTCGTGCGACGCGTTCTTGTGCGAGAACAGGAAGGAGACCGCCACCGCCGCATACCCCTTGCTGCGGAATTCGGCCGCGAGCCTGCGGATTGCGGCCTCGTCGAGCGGAATGACCGGCCGGCCGGCGTAATCGGTGCGCTCCGACACCTCGAAGATGTCGCGCTCGTCGGCGAGCATGCGCGGCTTCTGCGTCATGCGGTAGTGGTGGCGCTCGAACACGCTCAAGCCGGCGACGCGGCCCGTGGCGCGCATGATGGTGAGGGTGTCACCGAAGCCGCGCGTGGTGATGACGGCCGTCTTTGCCCCCGTGAAGGCGAAGATGGCGTTGCTCGACTGCGTGGTGGCATGCACGAAGCGCTTGGCTTCGCCCAGGATGGTGGCCAGCGGCAGACCCAGCTCGATCGCCGCATTCTCAAGACCGGCGAATACACCTTTGCGAAGGTCCGCCGGCGTGGTCAGCGCCTTGCCGACAGCCGTCCGCCCGGTCGCCTCGTCGAAGGCGACAACGTCCGTGAATGTTCCGCCGATATCAACCGAAAGCGTGTACACGGAAGCTCCATTCTCAGTTTTTCACTTTTTTCAGTGAAATTTAAGTCAGCCGCCGCGTCAAGCCCATTCTCGCCGCCGTCAGCGGCAATCGCTGCATCTACAGCGTGCACGACGGGCGATTGACTCGCCGCCTCCTTTCAGTTTTCATTTCTTTCACTGCAAGCTTACGCACAATCCGCATCGCGCGCAAAGGCTCGGGAGGGGCATTGGGACAGCCACAGAAACCCGCATCGGGACTGGCCGTGGCCACCAACGCGGCGAGCACGCTGCTGGCGGTCCTGACGGGACTGATGCTTATCGCCATCGTCGTCGTCGTCTTCCTGGGCGTGTTCTACCGCTACGTCCTGCACCTGGGCCTCGGCTGGACCGAGGAGGCGGCCCGCTTCCTGCTGATCTGGATGACCTTCACCGCATCCGCCGTCGCCGTCGACCGATGGTCGCATTTCCAGCTCGCACTCGCCACCTCATGGCTGCCGGCGCGCTATCACCGTCCGCTGCAGATCTTTGCCGTCTGCATCGTGCTCATCATGTCGGCGGCGCTCATCAAGTTCGGCATCGATATCGCGCGCATCAGCTGGAACCAGACCTCGCCGATGATGGAATGGAGCATGGGGTATCTCTACCTCATCGTTCCGGTATGCGGCGCCTTCATGGTGCTGTTCGCGCTGCGCCACCTCGTCGATCTGCTGCGCGGCGACCTGCTGCCCGATCCGCTGAGCCACCAGACGCCGCACGATGCGGCCCATTCCGGCGAATAGGGGGATCGGAGATGGCCGTCACCGTCATGATCCTCGCGTTCTTCGCCATGATCCTGCTGACGGTGCCGGTGGCGTTCGCCATCGGGCTGGCGGCGACGATCGCGCTCGCCATATCGGACGTGGCGCCGCTGATGGTGGTGCCGCAGCGCATGTTCTCGGGCGCCGATTCCTTCGTGCTGCTGGCCATCCCGCTCTTCATTCTCGCCGGCGCGCTGATGGAGACGGGCGGCATCTCCTCGCGCCTGATCGATCTGGCGCGCGCCCTCATCGGCCATATCCGCGGCGGTCTCGGCATGGCGGTGGTCGTGGCCGAGATGTTCTTTTCCGGCATTTCTGGCTCGACGGTGGCGGACGTGTCGGCCATCGGCTCGCTCATGGTGCCCTCGCTGGTGCGGCTCGGCTTCAAGCCGGATCGCGCGGTCGCCATCGTCTCGGCGGCCTCCGCCATGGGCATCCTCATCCCGCCGTGCCTCATCATGGTGGTGATCGCCCAGATCGCAGGCCTGTCGGTGGGCGCGCTGTTCGTCGCCGGCTTCATCCCGGCTGTCGTCCTGGCCCTCGCGATCATGATCCTGATCTACATCCAGGCGCGGCGCGACAACATCGGCTCGGAGCCGCGCGTGAGCTGGGCCGATACGCGCAAGGCAGCCTACCGCTCCATCGTGCCGATGATGATGCCCGTCATCATCTTCGGCGCCATCTTCGGCGGCATCGCCGATCCGACGGAGGCCGCCGTGCTCGCCGTCGTCTACGCCTTCGTCATCGGCGTCTTCGTCTACAAGGAAATCCGCTGGCGCGACCTGCCGAAGATCATCGTCAACAGCGCCGTGACGAGCGGCATCGTCATCTTCATGGTCGGCGCCGCGTCGAGCTTCTCGTGGATCCTCGCCTACGAGCAGGTGCCGCGCGACCTCGCCCACTTCATGCTGGGGCTTTCCAGCTCGCCCTGGGTGTTCTTCATCATCAGCATGCTGGTGTTCATCGTGCTCGGCGCCGTGCTCGAAGGGCTGCCCGCGATCATCATCTGCCTGCCGATCTTCCTGCCCATCGCCACCCAGCTCAAGATCGACCCGCTGCACTATTCGACCATGGTGGTGGCGGCGACCGGCATCGGCCTGTTCCTGCCGCCGTTCGGCATCGGGCTCTACATCGCCAGCACGTTCGCCAACCTGCGCGCCGAGCAGACCTATCGCGCCATGCTGCCCTACGTCGGCGTGCTGCTCATCGGCATGCTCGTCCTCATCGCCTTCCCCTGGCTCACGCTCGTCATTCCGGATGCCATTTTCGGCCGCTGACAAGGAGACGTCCCATGACAAAACGGTCCACCCCGCACCTGAGCCGTCGCCGCTTCCTCGGCGCGGGAGCCACAGCCGCCGCCGGCGGCATGCTGGGCCTCACGACCGGCCTTCCCGGCGCGCTGGCGCAGGCCCCCGGCGTGATCAAGCTGCCGAAAAAGATGGTCCTCAAGGTGGCGACCATCGTCGCCGAGAGCTTCCCCTACGTGGACGGCCTGCGGTCGTGGAAGAAGGTGGTCGAGGAGAAGACCGGCGGCGACCTCGAGATGCAGGTGTTCCACACCGCGCAGCTCGGCGACGAGCGCACGATCAATGAAGGCATCCTGGCCGGCTCGATCCATGTCGGTATCGGCGCCGGCGCATGGGCGGGCTTCGTGCCGGCCTACAACGTGGTCGAGCTGCCGTTCCTCATCAAGGACCTGAAGCACATGTACACGCTCGCCGACGGCGAGCTGGGCAAGCGCATCGGCAGCCTGGCGGAATCGAAGGGGTTCAAGGTGCTCGCCTACTACAGCACCGGCGACCAGCATTTCGAGACGCGGCGCACGCCGATCCGCTCGCTCGCCGACTTCAAGGGCCTGAAGATGCGCGTGATCCAGAACAAGGCGCTCGTCGACGGCTTCCGCACGCTCGGCGCCGTGCCGACGCCTCTGCCCTACCCCGAAATCTACACGGCGCTGCAGCAGGGCACCGTGGACGGCACGGCCAACGACCTGCTCACCGTGCTGTCGGCCAAGCTCTACGAGGTGGCCAAGCACCTGACGCTGTCGAGCTATGTCGTCGAGCCGCGTCCGGTCATCATGTCGAAGACATTCTTCGAGGGCCTGCCGAAGGAGGTGCAGACGCTGCTTGCCGAAACGGCGCAGCAGTCGGCGACATTCGAGCGCAAGGTGTTCGAGGACAAGCTCGCGGGCGCCGTGGCGGAGGTGAAGAAGAACGGCATGGAGGTTCTGGAGCTCTCCGACCGCGACAAATGGGTGGAGGCGAGCCACCCGGCGTGGGATGAATTTGCCAAGTCCACACCCGGGGCCGCAGAATTGATCGACGTCATCAAGAAGACAACGTGAAGCCGGCGCCGCAGGCCGGCTTCGGGAGACAACAATGGCAGTAAAAACGAAGACGGCCGGCGGCTATCGCTTCATCGAGGGCGTGTTCCAGTACTCCGGCGGCGTGGCGGCGGAGGCCGGGTTCGAGATCGTTCGCGCCCGTTTCCTGAAGCCGCTGCCGCTCTCGGAAGGCTTCGCAGCCGTCGAGCGCCACCTGGCCGGCATCGGCAGGCCGCCGGTCGCCTTCTGCGCCTGCGAGCTGCGCTCGCCCGCCCCTTTCACCGAGGCGGGCTTTGCCGCGTTCAACAAGGAGTACGTGGGCTGGCTCGACCGCTGGCAGATCGTGGAGAACGGCGTCAACCCGGTGGCGCGGACGAACGTGTGTCCGAAAGTGGCCCCGCCGGCCGGCGTTTCGCTCTATGCGTTTTCCTACACCGTGCCCGCCAAGGGCGGGGCGGCCGATACGTTCGTCGTCGCCGGCAGCGGCGAGGCGCCGGAGGGCAAGGGCAGCTACCGCGACCATGCCATCCGCCTCGGCGACCGGTCGCCCGAGGGTCTGCGCGAGAAGGCCCGCTGGGTGCTGGGCGAGATGGAGCGGCGCATGGGCGCCCTCGGCTTCGGCTGGGCGCAGGCCACGGGCGCGCATCTCTACACGGTCTACGACATCCATCCCTTCGTCGAGACGGAGCTGGCCGCGCGCGGGGCGATGGCTTCGGGGCTGAGCTGGCATTTCACGCGCCCGCCCGTGGAGGATCTCGACTACGAGATGGACGTGCGCGGCATCAGGACCGAACTGGTCCTCTGAGCGGACGGTCGCGGGCGGGGCGCGCAACACGAAAAGGGCACGCCGGCATGGCGAAGCAGGTGATCTACACCACCGCGCTGATGAAACCCATCGCGCACTTCTCGCACGCGGCGCGGATCGGCGATCTGGTGCACGTCGGCGCGACGGCGGGCACGGACGCGAACCTGCGTCTTGCCGGGACGAGCCCGGGACGCGTCGATTGCTCCGCGCAGACCGCGCGCATGCTGGACAACCTCGAAACGGTGCTCGACCTCGCGGGCGCGAAGCTCGCCGACGTGGTGCGCGTCAAGACCTACATCACCGACGTGCGCGACATTCCCGCCTACCGCGAGGTCTATCGCCAGCGGCTCGGGGCCCTCGCGCCCAACCACGTGATCGTCGGCGCGCACGGGTTTCCGCTGCCGCAGGCCGCCATCGAGCTCGATGCCGTCGCCGTCATCGGCGCCAAGGCGCAGCGCATCGAGCCCGAGGCACCGCAGGCGCATCCGGCCGTGATGATCGGCGACACGCTTTATGCCACCGCGCTGCCCACGGGAGGAGCGGCCGGCGCGGCCATCGATGCCGCCGCGCAGACGCGCGAGGCGATCGCGGCGCTCGCCGCAGCGCTCGACAGGGCGGGGCTCAGGCTCGCCGATGTCTGCTCCGTGCACGCAACCCTGGCCGACATCCGGCATCAGGCCGCGTTCGAAGCCGTCTACCGCGAGGCGTTCGCCGCACCTTGTCCCGCGCGCACCATCGTGGCCGCGCCGCTCGAGCACCCCGGCCACGCCGTGCAGCTCGAAGCCGTCGCCGTGCGCGGCGGCGAGCCCATCGGCGCGCCGGACGCGACGCTCGGCGCCGCATCGCCCGCCGTGCGGGCCGGCGACGTGCTCTACATCAGCGGGCAGTCCGGCGTCTCGGGAGACGGCTCCTTCCCGGCCGGGTGCGAGGCGCAGATGCGCGCGGCCTGGCGCAAGATCAACGCGCTCGTCACCGCAGCCGGCTTTCCCGCCGACAGCATCGTGCGCACCAACAGCGTGCTGGTGGACTGGCGCGACTATGCCGGCTTCAACGCCGGATACGGCGCGAACGTGCGCGCGCCCTATCCGCCGCGCGCCACCGTGCTGGGATCGCTCGCATGGCCGGCCGCGCGCGTGCAGACGGAAGCGATCTCGCATCGCGGCGGCGCCGACGCCACCATCATTCAGGTTCCGGGAGTGCCATGAAACGGCTGGACGGAAAGGTTGCGCTGGTCACCGGCGGGACGCGCGGCATCGGCGCGGCCATCGTGAAGGATTTCGTCGCGGAGGGCGCGCGGGTCGCGTTCTCCGGCACGCGGCCGGACAGCGTCGCGACGCCGCCCGCCGCCGGCGCGCGCGGCTTCATCGCCGATCTCGCCGAGGCGGACGCGCCGCGGCAGCTCGTTGCCGAAGTGCTCAAGGCCTTCGGACGCATCGATGTCCTGGTCAACAACGCCGGCGTCATCAGCCGCGCCAGCGAATGGGACCTCGATGCCGCCGAGTGGGACCGCGTGCAGGCGGTCAACGTGCGCGCCGTCTTCCTCGCCTCGCAGGCCGCGGCGCGCGCCATGAAGGATGCCGGCAACGGCGGCAGCATCCTCAACATCTCATCGATCGCGGGACAGCACGGCGGCATCGCCGGCAGTCCCGCCTACGGCGCGTCCAAGGCCGCCGTGATCGGACTGACGCGCGCGCTGGCGCGCCGCTTCGCGCCCCACGACATCCGCGTCAACTGCATCGCGCCCGCCGACATCGAGACCGACATGACGGCGGGCTGGCCGCAGGACCTGCGCGACCGTCTCAATGCGCTGACGCCGCTGGGCCGGTTCGGCAGCGTCGAGGAGGTGAGCCGCGCCGCCACGTTCCTCGCCTCCGGCGACGCCAGCTTCATCACCGGACAGACGCTGTCGATCAACGGCGGCGCCTATATGAGCTGACGCGGCCCCCGCCCGCCGATACAGCGTATACAGAAGCAAAAGCGATACGTTCGTCGCTTTGTTGCCAACAAGGCGGGGCTAGACTCGGTCCTGTGGTGCTTGCGTCCCGCTGTGCGAGCGGAGGGAAAGGAGCTTTCATGAGACTGCGAACGATGGGGCCACTCGTGGCCGCATTCGTCGCCATGGGAACCGTCGCGGCCCAGGCCGCACCAGGTTTCTCGACGGCGAATGTCAATATGCGGACCGGACCCGATACGGACTTTCCGAGCGTCGGCGTCATCCCGGAAGGCGCGCCGGTGAACGTGCGCGGCTGCCTGCGCGATGAATCGTGGTGCGACGTCATCTGGGGCGGCAATCGCGGCTGGGTGTTCAGCGAGTATCTCGCGCTGAGCTATCGCGGCGACACGCGCCCGCTGCCCGACCTCGGACCGGCCGCGTTCGGAATTCCATTCATCACCTTCCGGGCCGCCGACTACTGGGGCCGCTACTATGTCGGCCGCCCCTGGTACAACGATCGCGCACGCTGGTACGCGTTCCGGCCGCGGCCGCGCCCGGGCTGGCACGCGCCGCCGCGCGGACCGCGCAAGCCTGGCTGGTGGCGCTCGGGCTACCGTCCGCCGCCGGGCATGGGCGCACCGCCCGAGCGGTGGCGCCGTGGACCGCCGCCTCCGGGACGGCCATAGACGCCTGCGACATGCGAACGCCCGGAGACAACTCCGGGCGTTCTTTTTTGAGCTGGAACGCTTTTATGCGCTGGAACGGTGTCGCGGCCCTAGGGCTTGTCGTCATCGCGGTCCGCGGCCGCGTCGATCTCGCTACGACTCGGCAGCGGCGAGCGGCGGTCCGTGGGCTGCGTCGGCGGCTCCGTTCCCGTCGGTGAACCGTAGGCCGGCGGATCGCTGGCCGGGAAGGACAGCTCGATCGCGTCGTCGATCGTCTCTTCGGTGGGATCGTCCGGTTTGCGGCGGGCGGGCATGCGAGGCCTCCTGCGATAGCGCTCACTCCGATGGATGTAGGGACTGCGAATGCGTCCTTCCAGTGTCAACGCCGCCGCATTCGGCCATGTTCCTTGCTGGCGCGCCCGCCCGGAGCCCCGGCAGATGACCGCTGTTGCCAACTTCTGATAGCGTTCCCTGCTAGTATCTCTCCCGCAGACCGCCGGAAACGAGGACAGCGTGGCAAAACGCAGCAGGACAGCGATCCGCGTCGGCGTCGGCGGCTGGACGTTCGAGCCGTGGCGCGGAACCTTCTACCCCAAGGACCTCACGCAGAAGCGCGAGCTCGAATACGCGAGCCGCAAGCTGACGAGCATCGAGGTCAACGGCACCTACTACGGCTCGCAGAAGCCGGAGAGCTTCGCGAAGTGGCATGACGAAACGCCCGACGGCTTCGTCTTCGCGCTCAAGGGGCCGCGCTTTGCCACCAACAGGCGGGTGCTGGCGGAGGCCGGCGATTCCATCAATCGCTTCTTTGACAGCGGCGTGACGGAGCTGAAGGACAAGCTCGGGCCCATCAACTGGCAGTTCATGGGAACCAAGAAGTTCGATGCCGGCGACTTCGAGGCCTTCCTCAAGCTGCTGCCGAGGGAGGTGTCGGGCCGCGCCATCCGCCACGCCGTCGAGGTGCGCCACGACAGCTTCAGGACGCCCGAGTTCGTCGACCTGTGCCGCAGACATGAGGTCGCGATCATCTGCGCGGGCGATTCGGAATTTCCGCAGATCGCCGACATCACGGCGCCGTTCGTCTACGCGCGGCTGATGGGCACGAGCGAAAAGGAGGCGGCGGGCTATCCGGACAAGGCCATCGCCACGTGGGCCGAGCGCGCGCGGCAGTGGGCGGAGGGAAAAAGCCCCGGCGGGCTGCAGCTGGTGGGCAAGGCCGAGAAGCCGAAGCCGCGCGACGTGTTCCTCTACGTCATCAGCGGCGCGAAGGAGCGCAATCCGGCAGCGGCCATGGCGCTGATCGACAAGCTCGGCTAGGCCCCGCGAACCGATGATGGCCGATCTCTTCCAAGGCGCCGGAGCGGACGGG
>JBFWWW010000078.1:0-15631 GCA_050245975.1 Hyphomicrobiaceae bacterium | reverse complement strand
GCGCTTAGGATTGGCCCAGGAACGGCAGGCGGGCGTGTGGTCTCTCGACAGCAACGCCGAGGACAAGCTGCGTCAGCTTGGCGAGCGCGCCGACAAGTTCAAGATGATGCAGCGCGCCTTGAAGGAAGCTGGCATCGAGCGCGGTGCGGCCGCCATGGCACTGTTCGAGCGCGGACCGCGCAAGGTGCCACTCGTCGGCAAGGTGGTCGGCGTCGGCATGGTCGACGAGATTACCGACCGCACCTGGGTCATCATTGATGCCGTCGACGGGCGCGTGCACTATGCCGATCTCGGCCGCCTCAAGGCGGAAGCCGTGCCGGAGCGCGGCAACATCGTCGCTCTTGCCGGTGGCGGCCTCAACGAGAAGCCGACATCGGTGCCACGCCTGCATCTGCTCTCCGCCACCGATCTCGCCCGTCAGACCACATACGAGGGGCCGACTTGGCTGGACCAGGCCATCGTGACCAGGTGGCAGCCGGAGGTCCGGACGACGGGATTCACGGCCGATGCGGACAAAGCGCTAAAGGCGCGCACCGATTGGCTCGTCAGCCGGCAACTCGTCGAGCAATCACAGGACGGCAAGCACGTGCCGCGCGCCGATATGATGAAGGCGCTGCGTCAAACCGAGACGCACCAACTCGCTGCAGATGTCTCACGGCGCCTCAACGCCGCTTATGTGCCGCCAACGCCCGGCGGCCGGATCACCGGTACCTACGATCACGCCATCACGACGCCGACCGGCAAGATCGCGGTCATCCGCCGCGAGGACACCTTCACGCTTGCGCCGTGGCAGCCGTCACTCGAGCCCTTCCGCGGCCAGGCCGTCGCAGGGATCGTCGGTCCCACCCGGATGACCTGGACGCACGCTCGCGGAAGAGTGCTGCCGGGCCGCGCCTGATGGCTCACCTGAAACCAAAAACCACAGGAGGAAAATCCCGTGTCTATCCGTGCAACCGTCACCCTGGTGCTGGCTCGGGCAAGACCAACACGCTCGCCCACCGCGTCGCGCATCTTCTGATCCACGGTGCCGATCCGGGGCGTATCCTCCTTCTGACCTTCTCGCGACGGGCGGCGGGCGAGATGGAGCGGCGGGCTGAGCGCATTGTCGCCGCCACACGAGGTCAGACCTCCGTCCCCGGCCGAAGCCCGATCAGATTTTCCACGTTCTCGACGCGGCGCTCGCCGGTCAGGGTCTCGGTTATGTGCCGGAGGAAATCGCGCTTCCCCATATCGCGAACGGACGCCTTCAGCGTGTGCCAACGCCACCACACCGTGCTCAACCGCGCGTCGCTGTGCTGGATTGAGCTCCGCGAGATACATTGCTTGCCATGCTTGTCCGAGTCAACGACGTCTGAGGACAGCATGATCATGATTCGTTCGATGTCGCCAAACGGTCCGCGAAATTGCGCAATGTCCCCTCTCGTACTTCATCTTCAGGATCGCTATCCCACGGGCGCGAAACAAAAACACTTGCAGGACGTCATGGAGGAAGCTGAAACAGCCAATCAGACTCGCAACCGCATTTTGATTTCCCACTCGTCCGGTGTATGCACAGCTCTGCTCTGCGCCAGCGTAGCAAACTCCTTGTTGCTACCGTCTACGCATTGGTTCGTCCGGCGCATCTCCCCGGCGAGCCACGTCGCCGCGCTCCTTGCCGGTCGCTCGTTTTTGCGCGCGGCCAATACTGCTTATGAAGCACAACTGCTTTATGCCCGGACGCAACATGACCGCGCCCATCACCCTTCCTGATGCGCTCCTTCAGGCCGTCACCGCTCAACGCACCGTACTCTTTCTCGGCGCGGGGGCATCCATGGAGGCCACTGACAGCGCCGGCAAACATCCACCCAACAGCGCTCAGCTCCGTGCCCTGATCGGCCAGCACTTCCTCGGCAAGCCCATGGACGGCTACGACCTGATGTCGGTCTCGGAGATCGCCATCCAGGCACACGGTCAGCCGCTCGTCTTCGAATTCATCAAACGGACGCTTGAGCCCTTCGAGCCATCACCGGCTCATAAGCTCATGCCTTCATTCCGTTGGCGGGCCATCGCCACCACCAACTACGATCTGCTCGCGAACACGGCGTACGGCCGTGATCGAAAGCGCCTGCAGACCCTGGTCCCCTTCGTCAAGGACAGCGAGCCCGTTGAGGAACGCCTGCAACAAGCGGATCACCCTCTGCCCTTCCTCAAGTTACACGGGTGTCTCAGCCACGTGCACGACGATGCCATACCGCTCGTCCTCTCTCACGAGCATTACAGTCGTCATAGCCGCCACCGCACCCGCCTCTTCCACCGATTGCAAGGACTAGCCTATGAAAGCACCTTCATCTTTTGCGGCTACGGCCTCGGCGATGCTCACATTAGGAATATCATCTACGATCTCGCTGAAAATGGCGTGAAACGGCCCGCGTGGTATTTGGTTGCGCCTGGCGTTGCTCCACACGACGCCTCCTTCTGGGCCACCCGCAACGTCCATCTAATCGATGCCACCTTCGGTCAATTCATGGCCGCGCTCGACGCCACTATTCCGCCCGCCCGACGTGTCCTCGCCGGGGCTCAGCCAAAAGTCGCCGATCCGCTGGTGCGCCACTTCAGCAGCAGCGAATCTGTCCCTGACCGCGTCGCCACCGCGCTGGCTCAAGACCTCACCCACGTCCATCCCGAAATGCCGCTCGCCCCGCAAGAGCCCAGGAGGTTTTACGAAGGATTCGATACCGGCTGGGGAGGTATAGCTCAACGCCTCGACGTGCCGCGTAAACCCGTCGAAGATCTCATCATCGATGCTGTTCTGGATCCACCCAGCACGCCCGAGCCGCAATTGTTCGTATTCACTGGTCCCGCAGGTGCGGGAAAGACGATCGCTCTTAAGCGCGCGGCCTGGGAAGCCGCCGCTGATTACGGTGCGCTCGCCCTCTGGCTCAACGACAATGCGGCGCTTGCAAGCGATGTAGTCGCGGAGCTTCACCGTCTCTCCGGCAAGCGCATCTACTTATTCGTCGACCGCTTGGCGCTGCACGTTGAAGCCGTTGAAGCGCTACTGGTGTCCGCCAAGGGCAAGAGCTTGCCGGTCACCGTCGTCGCTGCCGAACGCAACAGCGAATGGAACACGTACTGCGTCCGGCTCCAGAAACAGAAGATCGCCACCGAACTCGCCATCCCCAACTTGAACGAAGCCGAAATTCACGGCCTCATTGATTTGCTTACCCGCCACGGCGCCTTGGGCTTCCTTGCCGGTAAATCCCGCGACGAACAGGTCAGAGCCTTCTCCGAGCGAGCCGAGCGCCAACTTCTCGTTGCCCTGCATGAGGCCACCCTCGGAAAGCCTTTCGAGGCCATCGTGTTCGACGAATACAAGGCTGTCGTTCCTGACCAAGCGCGGCAACTCTACCTCGATATTTGCACCATGCACCAGTTTGGTGTCTCTGTCCGCGCGGGCACCATCGCTCGCATCTCAGGTATCCGCTTTACCGACTTCCAAACTGACTTCCTCAGCCCTCTAGAACGCATCGTGCTTACGCAAAGGGAGGGAGGCGACATCCACTATCGCGCCCGCCATTCGCGCATCGCTCAGCTGGTGTTTCAGCAAGCATGCCCTAACGATCAACGTCGTGCCGAACAACTCGTCCGCCTCATCGCCGCGCTCGATATCGGATACAGCATCGACAAGAAGGCCCTCGAGCAGATGACCCGGGGACGCCAGCTGACGCAAACGCTCAACCACCCTGAGCCGGGGCGTGAAATTTATCGTGCCGCACTCCTTGCGGCTCCTGATGCGTCTTGGCTTCTACATCAATGGGCAAATTTCGAGCTAAATCATCCTCGCGGCGATATCGAGGAAGCCGATCGCATCGCCCGCGAAGCATCTACCCGCGATCCTCGCTCAAAGGCAATCAAGCACACACAGGCCGAGATCGCCCGCCGCCGTGCTAACGAAGCCGCAACCTCGATGCAAAAGGAGCAGTTTCGCCGCCTCGCTCGAGAACGCCTTGATGAAGCCCGCGCCGATGCCGACAGCTATATCCTGTCGGCCCGCTGTAAGCTCGCTGTCGACGAGGTCGGCGATCTCGCCTCCGTACTCATCGATCCACCCGCAGATCCGCAACTCATCCAGTTCCGAGACAAAGTACGAGACGCGGAAGGGCTGCTTGCTCGAGCACGGCAACTGCATCCCGACGATGCCGACATCAATCAGGTGGAAGCCCGTCTGCGTGGCTTACTCGCCCAGCATGCCCAAGCCATCCGAGCCCTTGAACGCGCTTGGAAAGCCAATCCACCCGGCTCTGGAGTCGCCATCCGTCTCGCCGACCACTACAGCCAGAGCGACCCCAAACGCGGCATCGAGATGCTGCAAAGCGCACTCGATCGCAATCAGGACGACCGTGCCGCCCACCTCGCCATGGCCAAACACCTTCTCGCCGTCGAACCGCTGCGAACTGACACCATTCAACAGCATCTCGCTCGGAGTTACCGCGTCAACGACAACAACCACGAGGCCCGCAGCCTGCACGCCCAAGTCATGTTCATGACCGGAAAGACTGGTGACGCATGGAGTCTTTTTCAGTTGCTCGATGCCTCTGCACCGCCCGATTTCCGACAGCGTGCCTCCGAGAGCATTGTTTCCGAGAAGCTGCCTCGCTACCAAGGCACCATCGCCACAATGAAGGCGACCGTAGCCTTCATCTCATGCCCGGCCTATCCCGCGGACATTTTCGCTCACGCCAGGAATACCAAACCGGAAACTTGGCGCGCCCTACGACCGGGCGATGCAGTCTCTTTGGCGATTCGGTTCAGTCGCAGCGGTCCCGCCGCCTTCGACATTGAGTTTGCCAATCAATAGACGCACCTTTTCGCAAGCGACCGTCTTCCAACGCCGGCGGACCAGAGCTGAGGGGCCAAGCGCCGGCGGACATCAATGAAAATCCCTGGATCGATACCCCCTGCTGCGCCGGCTGTGTGACCGGCCGCCGGCGTCTCGCGGATCGTGGCTGTTGTTCTTGACGTGATCGGCCCGTGCCAGCGGGGCATTGAGGCGATCGCGGTCGCTCAGCGTGCCGAGCAGATGGCTGAGATCCACAAGGCGCTGCGCGACCACGTGGATGACGATGCCTTCCCGCTGCAGCAGCCCCTCGACGCCGAGCAGGCTGGCCGAGAGCACGACGCGGCGGTACGTCTCGAACACCTTCGGCCAGACAATGATGTTGGCAATGCCGGTCTCGTCCTCGAGCGTCGCGAAGATCACGCCGCTCGCCGTACCCGGGCGCTGCCGCACCAGCACCAGGCCAGCCACCTTCAGTCTTCGCTTGTTCGGACGTGTCGCCAACTCCTCGCAGCGTACGCAGCCCATCTGCGTCATGTCGTGGCGCAAGAGCGCCATCGGGTGGGCCTTCAGGGAAAGCTGCAGGGTCTGATAGTCCTCGACCACGTGCTCGCCGAGCGACATGGGAGTGAGGTTCGCATCGGGCTCGTCGAACACCTCATCCTCACCGAGCGCTGCAAACAGCGGCAGCGGTGGCGCCGCCGGGAGCGCCTTGATGTCCCACAGCGCCGTACGGCGATCGAAGCCGACCGAGCGGAAGGCGTCGGCATTGGCGAGATGTTCCAGGGCGGCCGCGCGCAGACTTGCGCGGCGCCAGAGCTGGCGGATGTCGGCATAGCCATTGCCGCGCGCCGCGACGAGCTTCTCGGCGTCGGCGGTGTTGAGCCCTGAGACTTGGCGCAGGCCGAGACGGAGCGCGAACCGGTCCTGCGTCTCCGGCGCCGGCTCGAGCGTGCAGTCCGGATCGGAGTGATTGATGTCGACAGGCAGGACCTGCACGCCGTGATCGCGCGCGTCGCGCACGATCTGTGCCGGCGCATAGAAGCCCATGGGCTGACTGTTGAGCAGCGCGCAGGCGAACACCGCCGGATAGTGCTTCTTGATCCAAGCCGAGACGTAGGCGAGCTGGGCGAAGCTCGCCGCATGGCTCTCGGGAAAGCCGTACTCGCCGAAGCCCTCGATCTGATTGAAGCAGCGCTCGGCGAAGCCCGGATCGTAGCCATTGCGCGCCATGCCGGCGATGAACTTCTCGCGGAAGGTGTGGATTGTGCCCGTATGGCGGAACGTCGCCATGGCCCGGCGCAGGCCGTCGGCCTCGTCGGCCGAGAAACCCGCCGCCACGATGGCGATCTTCATGGCCTGCTCCTGGAACAGCGGCACGCCGAGCGTCTTGCCCAGGACCTCCTCGAGCGCCGGCGAGGCATAGGTGACGGCCTCCTCGCCCGTCCGGCGGCGCAGGTAGGGATGCACCATGTCACCCTGGATCGGACCGGGCCGCACGATCGCCACTTCGATCACGAGGTCGTAGAAGCGGCGCGGCTTAAGGCGCGGCAGCATGGTCATCTGCGCCCGGCTCTCGACCTGGAACACGCCGACAGAGTCGGCCTGGCACAGCATCTCGTAGACGGCCGGATCATCGCGCGGCACCGAGGCCAGATCGAAGTCCTCGGCGTAGTGGTGCCGGATGAGATCGAAGGCTTTGCGGATGCAGGTCAGCATGCCGAGCGCCAGCACATCGACCTTCATCAGGCCGACCGCCTGCAGGTCGTCCTTGTCCCACTCAATCACCGTGCGGTCGACCATCGTGGCATTCTCGATCGGGACGAGATCCGCGAGTGGGCGCCGCGTGATGACGAAGCCGCCGACGTGCTGCGACAGGTGCCGCGGGAAGCCGACAAGCTCCTGCGCCAGCCTCAGGGCAACAGCGAGACGGCCCTCGGTCGGATCAAGGCCCATCTCATCGGCCTGCTTGCTGGTGACGACCTGGCTGCTCCAGCCCCAGATGCCTTTGGCGAGGCCGGCGACCACGTCCTCGGAGAGGCCCATGGCCTTGCCGACCTCGCGCACGGCCGAGCGGGCGCGATAGCGAATCACGGTCGCGGCCAGGCCCGCCCGCTCACGCGTGTACTTGCCATAGATGTATTGAATGACCTCCTCGCGCCGCTCGTGCTCGAAGTCGACGTCGATGTCGGGCGGCTCGTTGCGCGCCGCCGAGATGAAACGCTCGAACAGCAGATCGTGCTGCGCCGGGTCGACAGCGGTGATGCAGAGGCAGTAGCACACCGAGCTGTTCGCGGCCGAGCCGCGGCCCTGGCAAAGGATCTCCTTGCTGCGTGCGAAGCGGACGATGTCATGCACGGTCAGGAAGTAGGGCGCATAGTCGAGCTCGGCGATCAGCGCCAACTCGTGCACGAGGTTGGCCCGCACCTTGTCGGGCACGCCGTCGGGATAGCGCTCGCGGGCGCCGATCCAGGTCAGATGCTCGAGCTCCTGCTGCGGCGTACGGCCCTCGGTCGTCAGCTCAACCGGATATTCGTAGCGCAGCTCGTCGAGCGAGAAGCGGCAGCGCGCGGCGATCTCGATCGTGCGGGCAAGCGCGTCCGGATGATCGGCAAACAGGTGCGCCATCTGCTCGTGCGACTTGAGAACCTGCTCGGCATTGGGCGCGATCCGCAGGCCCGCATTGTCGATCGTGACGTGCTCGCGGATGCAGGTCAGGAGGTCGTGGAGCTGTTTGCGCGCCCGATCGTGGTACTGCACGTCGTTGGTGGCGACCAGCGGCGTGCCGCAGCGTGCGGCCAGCTCGGCAAGGAGTGCGAGACGGCGGCGATCATCGCCGCCGAGGCGATGTGTGGCGGCGAGGTACGCCGCGCCAGGGAAAGTCTGCGCGATCTTGCAGAGAAAGGCCGCGAAGCCGTCGCTGCCGTCCGATGCTGTATGGAGCGTACCCTCGGGCGGCACAGCGATCGCGATCTGGCCTTCCGCTTGCGTGAGCACGTCTGTCAGCACGAGATGGCACTCGCCCTTCGGCGCCCGCCGCCGGCCGAGCGTGATCAGCTGCGAGAGCCGGCCGTAGGCCTCCCGGTCGGTCGGATAGAGGAGCAGGCTCGGCGCGTCCTGCAGGTCGATCCGCGCGCCGACGATGAGCTGAAGCTTCGCGTCCTT
The DNA here is from genome assembly GCA_050245975.1 of Hyphomicrobiaceae bacterium. GTDB lineage: Bacteria > Pseudomonadota > Alphaproteobacteria > Rhizobiales > Hyphomicrobiaceae > JBFWWW01. Next base: position 7,650 of record JBFWWW010000078.1, on the reverse strand, counting down.
GGCGGCGACATGCGCCCGCACCATGCCAGCCAGCGTGTTGCGGTCGGTGACGGCGATCGCGCGATGACCCAGCCTGGCGGCGGTTGCGACCAGCTCGTGGGCGTGCGACGCGCCGCGCAGGAAACTGAAATTGCTCGTGATTTGCAGCTCGACATAGCACGGACGCGACATGACAAAGTTCCACCTGGGAAGCCCACGACAGGGGCAGCACGGGGGAGCCGTTTAGGAACAAAATAGGAACGTTGTCAACGCGTCGCAGGAATTGACATTGGAGAGATTGACTACCCATATCATGTTGTCATCAATATCGTTGACTTATTATATCTTTTAGGCAATCTTTTGATTGCCTTTGTGACGGCGTTCGACAATCGATACGGTGACCAGATGGCCCTCAACCCGACCCTCAGAGCCGCGCGGCGGGCGCTCGATCGCCAGTTGCCGCCGACCGCCGCCGTCCGCCAGATGCCGTCCCTGCGCCAGGGCTGGATCGCCGCCATCCGCAAGGCCATCGGCATGCCGCAGGAGGTTCTCGCCGAACGCCTCGGCCTGCACAAGCAGCGCGTCTCCCTGCTTGAGCAGCGGGAGCGCTCCGGCGACATCAAGCTGAGCCAATTGCGCGACGCGGCCGACGCGCTCGGCTGCGATCTCGTCTATGCGCTCATTCCACGCGAGCCGCTCGAGGCCATGATCCAGCGTCGTGCCCGCGAGCTCGCCGCGCGCGAGCTCGCCGCCGTCGAGCGCACCATGCAACTCGAGGACCAGGGGACCGGCATCGACGACGAGCGCATCGGCGAGTACATCGCACAGCACATCACCGAGAAGGATCTCTGGCGCAATGGCTGACAACCTGTTCGAGCAGCCGGACAACGCGACGCCGCTTCGGCCCGAGGAAATCCATGCCTTGCGCGTGCCCGTCGTCGATCGCCAGCAGCTCAACGAGATCGAATCCCTCAACGTCGCCGAAGGCCGTGCCTGGGCGCTGCGCTCGCGCCGGGATCATCTCACCGATGGCTATCTCAGCACGCTGCACAAACGCATGTTCGGCACGGTCTGGACCTGGGCGGGGGTCTATCGCACCCACGAGGTCAACATCGGCAACACGCCCCCGCACGAGGTGGCGGTTCGAGTCCGAGCTGCCCTTGACGACGCCCGCTACTGGGTCGAACACGAGACCTATGGCGCGCACGAGCTGGCGGTTCGCCTGCATCACCGGCTCGTGCTCATCCATCCGTTCGTCAACGGCAACGGACGCTGCACCCGCGCCATCGCCGATGTCGTCGTCCACCGCTTGAAGACCGCGCCACTCACCTGGGGCGCGACATCGCTCGTCGACGCTGGCGCCGCACGCGCAGCCTACATCGCCGCGCTGAAGCAGGCCGACGATCACGATTTCGAGGCGCTGATCGCGTTTGCGACGTCGTGAGCCAGCAGCGGCCGGCGGTGGTCTGAACCGCGGAGTATAGCCACGCCAGGAAACCTCGCAGTTGGGCGCGCCGTCAGAAATGTCGGATGCCGGCCTGCCATATCCGACGTTTCGCAGCGTAGACCCTCGCGGATGTGAAGCGTCCGCAGACGCATCGATCGAGCACCTCTCGCTTCACCCAATCGGCGCGCGAGCTGGCATCCGCCCATGCGGCCGCTCCGCGCAAATTCCACTACCGTCCCCAGCTTGGACCGCGCACGGGGTACGCCCATTGCTCCGGATTGATGGCATCATGCTTGCGGATCAGGGCTGCAAATCCTTTGAGCGTTCGGGTCAACTCCGTGCCCCCGCTCTCCATGGCATGGCATTCCATGGCAGCGAACGGATCATCCATGCGATGGCGCCCGCCCTGGTAGAAGTCCGCGAAGTCCTCCAGCTCCGACAGATGCCATTGGAAGCCACTACCGCAAAACACGAGGATGCCGCGACCGGGCCGGATCGCATTGTGCGCTGCCAGCTTCGTCTCCGTTTCCCTCGTGTACCGCATGAAGGCATCCCTGGACGCCAACGAATTGTTGAAGATGGTCGCGCCCATCCATTCCTTGTCGACAACGTAGTGCGTTCCGGGCGTAAGGTGCGATCGCCGTCGCTCGACCTTCCGCCAATTCTCTTCGCTGTCATCGGTGTGCGGGTAGACCGTCTTCACCTCGACATACACCAACGCGTCGTCCTTACCGGTGCCCACAAAGTCAAACCGCTGGCCTTGCGGTACAATCTCCGGCTCGTACTCGATTGCGCGGGACGCCAGCGTCGGATCATCCAAAAGCAGCTTGCACACCACGAGCTCGTTGACCCGCTCGACGATACCCATCACCTGCGCACGACTATGCTGGCGGAACGCTTCTACAGCTTGCTCGTATTGCGCCCATAGACGGCGGCCACCAATCAATCGGTTGTTCCCGCCATTGATCAGCTTTCGGAGCTGCCGATCCACAGCGTCGATATGTGCTTCAACTTCCGTGCTCATGCACCGACGCCTATCACTGTTGCCCGCAATGGCGGATACCGGTCGCGGCAGATTTTCACTAGAACCCGAAACCCAGGTTGCGCGCATTCCAGCCAACAACAGCTCTGAGTGCTCGGTCGGCTGCTCCGTCTTTGTGCTTCCTTTCGAATTGGTCTTTCGGCGCCTCCCGGCCGCGAGCGGGCCGGGACCGGGCCCTACCGCGCGGCCTTAGGGCCGCGCGCCCGAGCCCCGCACGGCGGGTCTCGGCCCATGCGGGTGACGGTCCCGTGGCGCAGACTACGACTCACGATGCACAACAATCCAAGTCTTTGACCAACGCGGCAGGCCGTGATCGCAACGCATCCGGGTGGATGCCGCTGGCCGACTACCGTGGAGAGAGGCGGAGGAAAGCTGCGGTCGGCGCGGCGGGCTGAATGGGTGAGAGAGAGGCTCTCGCCGGCCCGTCGCGGAGACCCGCGATGTCCAGATCGACCACGCAGGCTGCGTCCGGAGCCGACCGGACCAACTTTTACGACGACATCACCAACAAGATCATCGCCGAGCTCGAAGCCGGCCGCTTCCCATGGGTGCAGCCGTGGGGCACGCCGTCAGCCAAGGCGCAGCTCGCATTGCCGAAAAACGCCTCCACGGGCCGGATCTACTCCGGCATAAATGTGCTGACCGAAGGCGCCGTACGCGCCTCCGACAAGCGCGCCCAGTTCGTCGGGGCGGAAGCCTACGAGGACGCCGGCGGCACGATCCTGCGCGATCTCTTCGAACCCGATGACGGCGGCTGGCTGCAGGAACCACCTCTGCTGGAGAAGCTCGTCGCCGAGAAGCTCGAGCGCGAAGCTGACACGATCCGCGCCGAGGGCTGGAAGTGGATCGAGGTCGTCACCGAGCTTCCCTACGGCTATGGCCATGGTCTGCGCCAGATCAGCGGTCGCGAGGTGCCGATGACCGACGAGGAGATCGCGACCCGCGACGCGCTCCAGGCCGAGTTCGACGATCTCGAGGCCGAGTACGCCGAGGCGCAGGACGTTCCGGAGGAGATCGACCAGCGTCTCGGCGAGATCGAAACTGCCTTGGAGGCGTTGGAGGATCGCCCCGCCGTCTATGAGCCGGATGACATCGCGCGGGCCGGCGCCTTCGTCAGCATCGACAGTGCCGGCGCGCTGCGCGTCGAGCGCGGCTATGTGCGGTCCGAGGATGAAGCGCCGGTCGAGGACGATGAAGATGCCGACGGCGACGAGTCCGATCGCCGACGCATGACGTCTGCGGGAAAAGAGTCCGACACGGACGATGACGCCATCGATGAGCCTGACGAGGACGACGGCAATCGCCCGTTGTCGGATCGCCTCATGACCGAGCTGACGGCGCATCGCACACTCGCATTGCGCGAAGCGGTTGCCAATGATCCGGACGTGGCCCTCCGCGCCGCCCTGCACGCGCTGTGCCTGAAGCTCTTCTTTCACTACGGCTTCGACACGTGCCTCGAGATCGACGCCAAGAGCGTCCTGTTCGGCCACACCTCCGGATTGGCGGACACGCCGGCCGCCAAGGCCATCGAGGCGCGACACAAGACCTGGGACGACCAGATGCCCGAGGACAGCGGCGATCTGTGGGACATGCTGGCGGAGCTTGACAGCGACAGCCGGCAAGCGCTGTTCGCCCATTGCGTCGGGCTCACGATCAACGCCGTGCATCAGCCCTATGACCGCCGGCCGAAGGCGCTGCGTCACGCCGGCCGTCTTGCGTCCGCGGTCACGCTCGACATGGCGGCAGCCGGCTGGAAGCCGACCGTCGACGCGTTCCTCGGCCGTGTCACCAAGGCACGCATTCTGGAAGCCGTTCGCGAGGCAAAGGGCGACAAGCCGGCCGAGCGCATCGCGCATCTGAAGAAGGCGGAGATGGCCAAGGAGGCCGAGCGGCTGCTCGATGGCACCGGCTGGCTGCCTGAGCCATTGAGCACGGTCGGAGTGGGTAGCGCCACGGCCAAGGACGCCGACCAGACGCCGCAGGTGATGGCGGCTCAGTAAGACCGTTCACATCCCACTCCATCTTTGCCCGGCCTCGCGCCGGGCATTTTTCTTTCGGAGACCCACCATGACCTACGGCACTTACCTCCGGCTCGCCATCGAGGTCCACGACAATTGGCGTGCTGTCGTCCGCGCCGCGGCAAAGAAGCTGACACCGGAGGCACGCAGCGATCCGGCCAAGCGTGAGATCCGGCATCGCTTCTATCGGCAGATGCTCGAACACCATCACCAGGCCCAGAAGATCGTCTCCTATTGGCGCCTCTGACACCCATATCGAGATGATCATGAGCTCATCCGCCAGTGATCTGGCACATCGCCTCGCGCGCGAGGCCGAGGCGGTGTGTCGTCAGTATCTTTCCAATGGTCGGCGTGTCGGCCGCTATTGGATCGTCGGCGACGTGCGCAACACCCCGGGACGCTCCATGTACGTCCGCTTGTTTGGACCCGAGAGCGGTCCCGGCGCAGCGGGCAAATGGACGGATGCGGCCGATGGGCAGCATGGCGACCTGCTCGACGTGATCCGCGAGGGCTTAGGGTTGGTCGACTTCCGCGATGTGGCGGACGAGGCGCGTCGCTTCCTCAGCCTGCCAAGACCGGAGCCCACTCCGCAGCACAGGTCCTATGCGACGCCGGCGCCGACCGGCTCGCCGGAGGCAGCGCGGCGCCTGTTTGCCGCGTCGAAGCCGATCCACGGCACGTTGGTTGAAAGCTATCTGCGCCATCGCGGCATCGATGCTCTGCACGATGTCAGAGCGCTCCGCTACCATCCCCGTTGTTACCATCGCCCGGAGGATGGTGGGCCGACACAGACCTGGCCCGCCATGATTGCCAGTGTCACGGATCTCGGTGGCCTGATCACCGGCGTGCAACGGACGTGGCTCGATCCCTCCGGCATCGGCAAGGCGCCGATCGAGACGCCGCGCAAAGCGATGGGCGCGCTGCTCGGAAATGCCGTCCGCTTCGGCCCCACGCATGACATCATGGCGGCCGGCGAGGGCATCGAGACGATGTTGTCCTTGCGCATGGCGTTGCCCGGCATGTCGATGATGGCCGCGCTATCAGCGGCGCATCTCTCCGCCATCCTCTTTCCGGACACGCTCCGCCGGCTCTACATCGCTCGCGACATCGATCCCGCCGGAGATAGTGCCATGGCCACTCTGACCGCTCGCGCCACGGCGGCCGGGATCGAGACGATCCCACTGTCGCCACGCCTCGGCGACTTCAACGAGGATCTCGTCGCCTTCGGCCTGGATGATCTGCGGGGGCTCGTACGTCCACAAATCTCGCCGGACGACGTTGGTCGTTTCCTTCTCGCAGGGCCGTCGGGCCGGTTGTGATCCGTGCGGTCGCCGTCAGGCGGTACGGACCGATCTCCATGCAGCCCAGCCGCGCCCGGCCTTCTAGAGGGCGATCGAACGGCAGCCGTCCTCGGTCCCGCAACGGTTGCGCGCGACTTTCTTCCCCTGGCGGCGCTGCGCGCCGCCATTCCTCGCGCGCAAGAAAGTCGTGCTCACCGTCCTCCGCTCTGCTCCGGCCGCGGTCGCTACGCGCCCGCGGTGCAGGCCCGGTCCGCCCGCCGTGAAGGGATCGCCGGAAGGCCGCGATGGGCGCGGCCTCGCACAGGAGAATCTGTTCCATGACCTTCGATCATCTCCCTGACGGCACGGCGTCCCCGACCGCCCATCTGCTCGAAGAGCTCGCACTCTGCGCGCATCGTCCCTTCGACGATGAGGCCGATCCCCGTCCGCTACCCGAGCCGGCAAAGCTCCATGGCGCTCTTGCCGACATCTTCGATGCGCTGGTCGCGACCTTGTCGGACTCCCGTCTGGAGCCGGACCTCGAAGTCCTGCTGTGGTCGGTCGTCAACGTGTTCCACCGCCGCATCGACCGGATCGAGCAGGAGCTGGACAGGAATGAGACCGCGCAGCGGACGAGCCAGCGCGATCAGGACGGCTCCGAGGTCCGCTCTGTCGAACTCGAAAAGCTCATCGCCGAAGGCGTGACGCTGATCGAGCGTCGCAACAGCTTCGAATTCCTGCGCGATGGCGCGGCCGACCTGTTCAGCATCCATACCGGATCAGCATGGCGTCCCCGCTCGGGATCGATGGTCAACCGGACGACAATGACCGCGGCCATGATCGACAGCCGGGAGTTCATCAATGCGCGTCGCCGTGCCGACGCCGAGACGCTACTCCCGAAAGGCACGCGGATTGCCTTCGCCGGCGGCGTCGATTGCAATGATCATCACGACATCTGGACGATCCTCGATAAGGTCCATGCCAAGCACGGCGATATGGTCCTGCTGCACGGCGGTGCGCCGCGCGGCGCCGAGAAGATCGCCGCCTGCTGGGCCGACGCGCGCAAGGTGACGCAGATCGTCTTCAAGCCCGATTGGGCTCGTCATTCGAAGGCTGCGCCCATCAAGCGGAATGACCAGCTCCTGGATGCCATGCCGATTGGAGTCGTCGTGTTCCCAGGCTCAGGCGTGACCGACAAACTCGCCGACAAGGCGAAGGTACGCGGCATTCCGCTGTGCGACTGCCGCAACCGCGGCGGCGCTTAGTCGCCGCTATTCATCCCTTATCACTGACGATCCTGATCGGAGCGATCACCGCTCCGCAGCGCGCGCGGCTGCGCAGCGCGGATTCCAACTCCGCATGCAGCCTTGCGGAGCTTTATGCGCGCATCAATCTCATCAAGCATTCTTCCACGCGCATTTCGAGTCCGAAAGTCAAACGCGACAATGGTCGTCGCCATTTTGCCGTAAACTTTGCACGCTCTTTCACACTTCAGCACAATCGTGCGCAATTTACTGGATTGAATTAGCGCACGCTCTCTTGCGACCCTTTCATTGCGACGATCATTCCGTCCGAAAGGTTCGCTCATCATGCTTCCGCTTCGTGCAGCGATCGCTCAAGGCTTCATCGCACTCGCGCTGGTGACGCTCTCTCTCGTCGTTGCCACACAGTGGACCGCGGCGATGCTCGGGAATCAGCCGGCACTCGGCGCGGCATGGGGTGAGCTCTTCGGTCTCAAGCTCTACGCGCCGTGGAAGCTCTTCGTCTGGTGGCTGGCCTTCGACAGCCAGGCACCGGAGGTGTTTGCACGCGCCGGTGCCGTTGCTGCGTTCGGGGGAATTGCCGGCGGCGCCGTCGCTGTAGGGGGAGCCGCCCGGCGGGCCA
>JBFWWW010000077.1:0-15681 GCA_050245975.1 Hyphomicrobiaceae bacterium | reverse complement strand
TTCATATGGGTCGAGGGCACCCTTCCGGGCGTCATCTTCGCCCAGCAGATGGCGCGCGGCATCGACAATTTCGTGCTGCTGGCGATCCCGTTCTTCATCCTGGTCGGCTACCTGATGGAGGCGAACGGCATGTCGGTGCGCTTGATCGAGCTGCTCGAGCGGCTGATCGGACGCATGCGTGGCGGCCTCAACGTCGTCATGGTGCTGTCGATGGTGATCTTTTCGGGCATCTCGGGCTCGAAGATGGCCGATGTCGCAGCCGTCGGCTCCGTTCTCGTTCCCGCCGCGCGCCGCTCGCGGCAGAACCCGGGCAGCGCCGTCGCGCTGCTCGCCGCCTCGGCGGTGATGGCGGAAACGATCCCGCCCTGCATCAACCTCATCATCCTCGGCTTCGTCGCCGGCCTGTCGATCGGCGGCCTGTTCATGGCCGGCATCCTGCCCGCCGCGCTCATGGCCGCCGCGCTCATCGTCGTCGCCATCATTTTCGGCACGCGCACGGAGGCGCTGCGGCAGGACGGCCCCCTGACGCCGCTGTCCAAGCTCTGGGGCGGGGCGGCTGTGACGCTGGGGCTCATCGCCATGATCTTCGGCGGCTTCAAGTCGGGCTTTGCGACGGCGACCGAAATCTCGGCGTTTGCGGCGCTTTATGCCCTGGTGGTCGGCGGCGTGGTGTTCCGCGAGCTCAACTGGCGCACGACGCTGCACAGCTTCGTCCAGGCGGCGAACCGGTCGGGGCTCGTGCTGTTCATCGTCGCGGCGGCGCAATCGCTGGCGTTCGTATTGACGCTGCAGCAGGTGCCGCACGCGCTCGCCGACTTCATGATCTCGCTGTCGCATTCGAGCGGCACATGGCTCTTCATGCTGCTGTCCATCGCCATCCTGATCGTCATGGGCTCGGTGCTGGAAGGCGCGGCGGCCCTCATCATTTTCGGGCCGCTCCTGGTCCCGGTTGCCGTCAAGCTCGGCATCGCGCCGCTGCATTTCGGCATCGTGCTCGTGTTCGCCATGGGCATCGGCCTGTTCGCGCCGCCGCTGGGGCTCGGGCTTTACGGCGCCTGCCTGATCGGCAACGTGCCCATCGAGGACACGGTCAAGCCCATCATGGGCTACCTCGGTCTCCTGTTCCTCTGCCTGCTGCTGATCGCATTCGTGCCCGGCATCTCGATGTGGCTGCCGACCGCGCTCGGCTACTAGCGCCCGATAGGCACATCCGCTCCCGCCTTCCAGGGGCTGTCGCCCACTCCCGGATCATGTGTCCGCCGGGTGCGCCGCAGTGTTGCGGTGTTGCGATCGCGCGCCTGCTATGGTGCGCTGCGTCCGACAGCGCCCGCTCATCGCGGTGACGGCGGCTCGACCAGACCGGGCACCGAGGGAAGACTTCTGAATGGCCAATGAAATCGAATTGCTCGACCTCAGAACCGACGTTGCGGCCCCCGAAGAGCGCAGCGCGCTCTGCCAGGCCTTCTATGACGACGTTTATCGTGCCGCCTTTCCGAAGCTCGCGCAGTCCGAGAGCCCGCGCGAATGGCTGCCGCTCATCAATGCCGATCTGCCCCCGCCCGCGCCGCTGCTGCACCTGATCGTCGCCCGCCGCGTGGGCCCGGCGGACGGCGGCAAAATCATTGGCGGCATCATCATCGAGTATTTCCGCGCCAGCCGGTCCGCGCTCGCCACCTATATCGCCGTCGCGCCTGAGGCGCGCGGGCGCGGGCTGGCCCGGCGTCTTCTGGCGGCGGCTGTCGGTCAGGCGACGGCCGACAATGGCGGGAAGCGACCGCTGATCCTCGCCGAGGTCGAGCGCCCGGAAGCCCAGACGAGCGCGGCCGACCGCGCCCAGGCGACGGCGCGGCTGGGCATCCTGGCCGCGCTCGGCGCGCTGCGGCTGGAGGTGGACTATGTGCAGCCGAGCCTCGGCGAGGGCAAGCCGCCGCTGGACGATCTGCACCTTGTGATGTTTGCCCCTGAGGGCCCCGCGCCGCGCAGCATCGCCGCGCGTGACGTGCGGGACTTCATTGTCGAGTTCTACAAGTCGCTTGAACAGGGCGGCAGTGCCGAGCAACAAAGGGTCCTGGGAAGCCTCGACAAGGGGCGTGTGGGACTGAAAGCGCTGGGGGCGCAATGAGCGAGCAGAGCGTTGCTGTGGAACAGGCCGGCAGGGCGCTCCTGTCCGGAGCGCAGATCGCCGTGCGGTATCTGACGATCCCGGGCGCGAACTGGTTCGGTGACGGCCGGAGCGAACATCCGAGGTCGGGGCTCGATATCATCCACGATCGGATCGTTCAGTCTCCCGAGGCGGAACGCTACGTCTCTCCCCTGGCGTCCTTCTATGTGGATGTGACGATACCCTTCACGCGCAGGCGCCGCCTGCCTGTCGCCGCTCTGGTCGAGCTCGAGGCCGCGCAGGCGCCGCTGGTCCACATCGACATCGGATCGATCGAGACGGTTTGGGAAGGGCGCACCATCAGCCTGCCGCCGCTGTCGATCACGGCCGAGATGAGGGATGCGGTCGCCTTCTTCGAAAGCGGCCACATCGTCTACGCGCCGGCCTTCGTGCTCGCCGCCGATCGGGCGGGCGGGCCAGGCACCCTGCATCTGTCGGCACTGACCAGCCTCGTCGGCTCCTCCAGCGCGGGCTACGGACAGGGTCTGGACGATATCCGGTCCCGCATCGCCTTCCGGCAGCCCGGCGAGGACGCCGGCATCGACCTCGTGCAATTCGTCAATCGGCGAATGGCGCGGCTGGTGGATGAGCGCGCATCCGGCAATGTGTTCGCCGACCTCGTCCGGCCGGCCCTGGTGCGTGCCGGCTGGAACGAGCGCGCGCGCTCCAAGGCGCGCGCTGCGGTGTCTGAAATGAAGTGGGCGGATTTCAAGTCGGCCTCGATCGAGGTGGTGGGCGCGGAGCGTCATCCCCAGGTTCTGGCCACATGCCGGGCTGCCGCAGCGCCTTCCGCCACCCTGCAAATCGGTCCGGAAGGGCTCGCGCTCGCGGCCCTGGGCCAGAATGTGCTCGATGCCTCCAATCAGGACGATCACGAGGTTCTCGACAGCCTGTCGCAGGCCGTGGTCGCCGGCGACGAGGTGCTTTTGATCCATCCCAAGCTGACGGTGCGCTTTTCCTCCAAGGCGCGGTCGTTCACGGAGATGCGCGATCACTGCGGCGGGTGTCCGTACTTCATGCTGACGAACATGGTGCTGGCCTACAACGAGCACCTGGTGCGCCAGAGCGCCAAGCTGGTGGACGGGATCCAGCAGGCCTTGCGCCACAAGGGCTCCGCGGCGCTGAGCGGAGCCGGCGGAAGAGACGTCAGGGAAGACCTGAACGCACGCGTGCAGCTGTTCGAGAACCAGACGCTGCACGGGCTGCCGAACATCTTCCGCTATCCCGCGGAGCGGGTCATGTTCGATCAGATCGTGCGGCAGCGCGGGTTGGCGCAGCGCAGCGAGGGGATCGAGCGCTTCACGCGTGCGCTCTACGAGCTCAGGAAGGACTTCACGGACCTCGCCGAGCGCGAGGGGACCCGGCGGACCAACCGCCTGCTGATGGCGCTCGGCATTCTCCAGGTTTCAAGCCTGTTCCTGTCGGGGCTGGGTCTCGACCTCGACAAGGTGCTTCCCGGTGGTGTGTCGTCTGGGCAGGTCCGCATCGGGCTTTGGGCACTGCTCGCGCTGTCGTTGGCGGGCGGATTTCTGGTGGCGCTCAGCGCGCTGCGGAAACCCTAGCCCGTGGCGGCCTGTCAGGCCGGCGGTGTGCGACTGCCGGCGCCCAATGCCCGCTGCATGATGACGGAATCGACCCACCGGCCGAACTTGAACCCCACCGCGTGCAGCGTTCCGGTCGTCTCGAAGCCGCGGCTTCTGTGCAGCCCGATGGACCCCGCGTTGCCGCTGTCGCCGATGATGGCCAGCATCTGCCGCCACGGACCCCGCTCGCAGCGCGCGATGAGCGCATCGAGCAGCGTGGCGCCGATGCCGTGCCCGGCGAGATCGCTCGCGACATAGACGGAATCCTCAACCGTGAAGCGGTAGGCCGGTCGCGGGCGATAGGTGGAGGCATAGGTGTAGCCGACAATGCGCCCGTCCATCTCGGCGACGAGATAGGGCAGTCCCGCCTTGCGCACGCTCTCCCAGCGGCCCGTCATTTCGGCGACGGCCGGCGGCACTTCCTCGAAGGAGGCAAGCCCGTGCAGGACGTGGTGCGCATAGATCGCCTGGATCGCGGGCATGTCGGTTTCCGCGGCATCGCGGACGGCGACCGTGACGGCTGGCGCTCTGCTCATGATCGGGTCTGCCTTCTGTTCCGCCGTACCTGCTCGCGACAGTGCAGCCGCGCGGGCGCATTGACCAGTCCGGTGCCGGTTATGCCGCCGATAAGCTGCCGCCCGCCTGCCGGCGGCCCGAGAACACGCCGGCCGCTCTGCGGATTTCCGCGACCGTCTCGCGCAGTCCGCGGTGCAACGGCTTGTCGCGCCGCAGGACGAGGCCGAGGCGGCGGGCAAGGCGCGGCGTCAGCGACCGGCTGACGAGGCCGCTTTTGCCTTGCGGGGCCGCCAGCGCCGGCACCATGCCCCAGCCGAGGCCGGCGCCGACGATCTCCTTGATCGCCTCGACGTTGCCGAGCTCCATGATCGGCTTTGCCGCGCGTCCGGATTTGGCGAACCAGGTATCGATCGCCTTGCGGGTGTGGGCGCCCGATTCGTAAAGCACCAGCGGACGCGCCGCGAGAGCCGCCGCCGTGATGCGCTCGGGCAGGGGATCGCCTTTCGGCGCCAGCAGCACCACCTCGTCGTCGAAGAGCGGCGTCACGTCGAACATGCGGCCCGGTGCGGGCAGCGTCACCACCGCCACGTCGAGATCGTTGTCCTCGAGCTGGCGCAGGATGTCGGCCGAGTTTCCGGTGCTGACGATCACCTCCAGGTCGGGAAACCGCTTGCGCAGGGTGCGCAGGATCGTCGGCAGGACATAGATGCAGGCGGTGGCGCCCGTGCCGACGCGCACGCGCCCCGCCACGCCCTTGGCGTGCGGCACCATGCTGTCGCGCGCTGCCGTCACGAGCTGGTCGATCTGGCGTGCGTGCCGCAGCAGCTCCGCGCCCGCGGGCGTCGGCGTCGCCCGCTTGCCGACGCGCTCGATGAGCCGCACCCCGAGCCGCTTCTCGAGCTGCCGGATCTGCAGGCTGACGGCCGGCTGCGAGACATTGAGGCGCTCGGCGGCGGCGGAAAAGCTGCCGTGCGCGATGACGTCAACGAACGTCTGCAGTTGGTCGAGATTGAATCCGCGCATGTGCTGAACCTTATGGCCGGCCGGCGATGCCAAATTATTGCTTATATGCAACTCTGAGGCAAATGCCGCACGCAGAACGCGACGGCAACCGCTGCCCGGCTGCCGTCGCGCGAGGTTCGCAAGATCGCGAGAGGAGTGGGCTACTTCGCCGGCGTCGCGAGCGGCTTGCCCTTCTCGACCACGTAGGTGGCGATGAGCTTGGCGCCGGCGGCTCCGGTGCGCGCGTCATGGATGGCGTTGGGCGGGATGGTATAGGAATCGCCGGCCTTCAGCGGCTTGTCCGGCTGGCCCTCGACCAGCAGCGTCACGTCGCCGGAAAGAACGTAGCCCGACTCGACGCCCGGATGCGTGTGGCGGCCGATGTTCACGTTCGGGATGACCTCGGCGATGCCGATCACGGCTTCGTAGTTCGTGCCGGGGACGTCGAACTTCTGCAGCGGCGTCCGTTTGATGGGCGCCTGCTGAGCCTGGGCGGCACCGGCTGCTGCGAGCGCTGCGACTGCCAGCAACGCGACGAGAAATTTGCGCATGCATTCCTCCCGTGATGGTTCACGACCGGCCGCGGTTTGCTCCGGCGGCGGATCGCGGCCAGCTTACATCAGTGTCGCGCGGCGGCGTAGCCCGGCCGTTGCGCCGCAACCCGGTCGCTTCAGGTCCGGGCAGGAATGGCGAGCCCGCGCTGGACGGCCGGCCGCGCCAGCCCGCGGTCGAGCCAGGCCGGAACGTGGCGCAGCGTGTCGAACGCCACCAGCTCGCGCGCGCCATAAAACCCGATCAGGTTGCGCACCCAGCCCAGCATCGAGACGTCGGCGATCGTGAAGTCGTCATCCATCAGCCACTGCCGCCCATCGAGCCGCGTGTCGAGCACGCCGAGAAGGCGCTTGGACTCGTCCGCATACCGCGTCAGCGGCCGCTTGTCGGCGATCTCCTTGCCGGCGAACTTGTGGAAATAGCCGACCTGCCCGAACATCGGGCCGATGAACGCCATCTGGAAGAACACCCACTGGATCGTTTCGTAGCGCCGCGCCGGATCGTGCGGCACGAGCTTGCCGGTCTTGTCGGCGAGATAGAGCAGGATGGCGCCCGACTCGAAGAGCGCCATCGGCTTGCCGCCCGGGCCGTCGGGATCGAGGATCGCCGGGATCTTCCCGTTCGGATTGAGGGACAGGAATTCCGGCGTCCACGACTCGTTCTTGCCGATGTCGACGAGATGCGGCTCATAGGGGACGCCCATCTCCTCGAGCGCGATCGAGACCTTCACGCCGTTGGGCGTCGGCAGCGAGTAGAGCTGCAGGCGGTCGGGATGCCTGGCCGGCCAGCGTCCGGTGATGGGAAAGCGCGACAGATCGGCCATGGGTCAGCTCCTGCAGCTTCGGGGGATTGCGGCAAGCCTAGCCGCATCGCATGGACGCGCAATCCGGCCCGCAGCGTGGCAGCAATGCATTTGCGGGGAGCCTGCAGGTTCAATGCTTCCCGTCCGGCGGGTTTGACAGCGCGCGGACGATGCGCCACATGCGAAGGACGGCTGCGGACGGAGGAAGGCGCGCATGCATACGATACTGGTGATCGCTGCCGGCTTGGTTCTGCTTGGAGCCTGCCTGCTCGCCGGCCGCGCAGCGGGGCGGCCGCTGGCTGCGGCGGCCATGTGGTTCCTGCCGCTTTGGCTTGCGGGCGCGGCGGCGAACATGTGGATCGGCGTCAATCACGCCGGCTACACCTACGCCCAGGAATTTCCCATCTTCCTTCTCGTCTTTGCCGTGCCGGCGGTCATCGCCGTCGCGGTCCGGCTTTTCTCCAGGTCCTGACGCGGCTCTGGATATCGGTGCGGTTGCCGGGCGATAGTCCGCTGCGCGCGAGGGGGCATACCCGTCGGGGAGAACAACGTCATGTACCAGGAGCCGAGCTATCCCACGGTGCGGTTTCTGCTGCGCTACGGAACGATACTGGCGGCCGCGATCGTCGCGATCATTGTCGCCGGCGCCGTCATCGCGGTGCTCTTCGCCGCGCCGGTCTGGATCATCGCGCCGGCGCTGGTGGTCGCCGGATTGGTCTGGCTGCTCATCAAGAGCTATGTCGAGGTGCTCGCCATCATCGCCGACACGCTGCTCCCGAAGTAGATGGCTGCGCAACTCTCCTGCGATATCGCCATCGTCGGTGCGGGGCTCGCCGGCCTCGTCGCGGCGGTGCGCGCGTCCGAGCTCGGACTGACGGCCATCGTTCTCGAAAAAGGCGACGACGAGCTCTACCTCTGCAACTCGCGCTACACCGGCGGGTTCTTCCACGTCGCGATGCACGACATCCGCAGCGATGCCGCGCGATTGCTCGGCGTCCTTCGTGCCGCGACGCGCGACGAAGGCCCGAACCCGCAGGCCGAGGCGCTGGCGGCCAATGCAGGGCGCGCTCTGCGCTGGGTCCAGGCGCAGGGCGTGCGCATCATCAAGGTCGGGCCCGAGGGCTACAAGAGCGCCGTCCTCGCGCCGCCCGGCCTGCGCCGGACGGGACTGCACTGGCGCGGCCGCGGCGGCGATGCGACGCTGCGCACCCTGGCGCAGCGCCTTGCCGAGCGCGGCGGCCGCCTCGTACGCGGCGCACGCGCGGTCGGCCTCGTCATGGACGCCGGCCGCTGCATCGGTGTCGACGTCGAAGGTGCCATCACGGGCCCGCTGCATGCGCGCGCCGTTGTCGTCGCCGACGGGGGCTTCCAGGCCGACCTGGACCGCCTGCGGCGCGAGGTCTCGCCCGATCCCGGCCTGCTGCTGCAGCGCGGCGCCGCGACGGGAACGGGCGATGGCGCGCGCATGGCGGAGGCGGCCGGCGCGAAGCTGGTGGGCCTTGGCGCGTTCTACGGCCATGTGCAGCACCGCGACGCGCTCACCACCCCCGATCTGTGGCCCTACCCGGTGCTCGACCGCATCGCCGCGTCGGGGGTTCTCGTCGACCGCTCGGGACAGCGCTTCTGCGACGAGGGCCTGGGCGGCGTCTACCAGGCCAACGCCATCGCGCGTCTCGCCGATCCGGCCTCGGCTGCGGTTATCTTCGACGAAGCGATCTGGGAGGGGCCGGGGCGCGACTTCCTGCTGCCGGCCAATCCCAATCTGCTCAAGGCCGGCGGGCGCATCATCGAGGCGGCGTCCCTCGACGAGCTGGCGCGCCTGCTCGATCTCGATCCCGCCGGCCTGCGTCAGACCGTCGAGGTCTACAACGCCGCCTGCCGCCGCGGCGATACGATGCATCTGTCGCCGCCGCGCACGGTCGATGCGTACGCGGCACTGCCGATCGCGGGTCCCCGGCTCATGGGCGTCCCCGTCTGTGCCGGCATCACCTACACCATGGGCGGGATCGCCATCGACGGCGACGCGCGCGTCCTCGACCGCGCCGGGGCGGCCATCCCAGGGCTTTTCGCGGCCGGCTCGACCACCGGCGGGCTGGAGGGCGGCGCCCATGCCGCCTATACGGGCGGATTGTCCAAGGCGCTCGTTTTCGGGCTGCTGGCCGCAGAAGCCGCGGCCGCCGACACGCAGACGGTCAGGGCGCCCGTCAGGCCACCAGTCAGGCCGCCCGGCGCTCGGTCCTGAAGGGCGACAGGCTGACGACGTCCATCATGCGCACGTCGGCCTCGGCATCGGCCGTTGCGAGTGCGGCCTCCCACGCCGGTGCGACGGCAAGCGGGCGCACATGCCAGCCCAGCTCCGCGGCGCACGTTGTTTCGGCGACATCGAGCGTTCGCGGCTCGACCGCAAATCCCAGCCCCATCGCCTTCAGCAGCGCTTCCTTGCGCGTCCAGGTGCGGAAGAACTGGCGCGTTCGCTGCGCGTCGCCCGTCATGCGCGACAGTTGCGACAGCTCCGCGGCGCTGAACAGCTCGTGCGCGAGATCGAAGCAGGCGACGCGCTCGTCCACGCGCTCGATGTCCACGCCGTTCGGCTGCCCATGAAGCACGATGAGCGCCATGCCGCAGCTGTGCGACATGCTGAAATGCACGCCCGCGGCGTCTGCAAGCTCCGGTTTGCCGTTCGCCCCCGCGATGAGGCGCAGGTCCGCAGGTGCGACCCCGGTGGCGTCCGACAGGATCGTGCGCAGCAGGGCGCGCGACTTGACGAAGGTCGTGCGCGTGTCCGCGTGCGTCATCCTTCCGGCCAGCGCCGCCTCGGACGGGTCGAGCAGCGGCCGGCAGGCCGCCAGCTCGATGTCGTCGAGACGCACGACAAAGACCTGCACAGGCGCGGCGGAGAGCCGCCCGCCGGATGTCTGCTGCTGCGTCATGGTCAGTGCGCCGGTTGCGGGCTCGCCTGGCGGCGGTGCGGCCTGCGCGTGGCGATGGCCAGGCGGAACGCCGCCTCCCGCTTGTCGAAGGAGACGATGCGCTCGCAGGGGAGCCCGTGCCAGTGCGTCAGCGCCGGCAGGTTCTCGCCCTTCATCAGCACCGACAGCGGGCCGAGAACGGAGCCGGCCTGCATCTTCGTCCCGTAGAGAACGGTGCCCATGTTGCCGATCGAGCAGCCGGTGCCGATCTTCAGGTGATCGGACTTGAAGACGCGGTCTTCGAACAGGTGCGTCTGGATCGTCGCGCCCAGGTTGAGGCAGGCGCGGTCGCCGACCTCGACCAGGTCGAACTCGGAGAACAGCGTCGTCTCGATGAAGCACCAGCGCCCGATCCTGCAGCCCATCATCCTGAGACAGGGCGAAATGAGCGGTGTGCCCATCAGCGGCTCCACGGCCGTCGCCGCCACGCACTCGTAGACGCCGTTGACGACCTCGTTGTGCCAGATGAAGCGCGACCACAGCGGCTTGACCTCCGGCTTCTGCCGGCCGGTCAGCAGCAGCTTGACGAGTGCCGCCATGGCGACGGCGACGTAGGTCAGCGCAAAGGCGAGCACGGGGACGGCCGCGATGGCAGCCCACAGCGATACCGTGCGGTATGCGAAGACGAGCGCGGCAACGAACATGATGCCCGTCGTCGTGGCGATCAGACCCGGCAGCAGGATGCGGCCAAGGTCGGTGACGGCGCGCTCCAGCCGGGCCCAGATGCTGGGCGCGAAGATTTCCTGGCTGGTGAAGCAGCTGATCTGCTGCGTGTTGGGCAGCGCAAACCCCGGCGCGCCGAGCCAGCGCGTGCCGTCGGGCACCACGGCGGCGTCGGCCGGAGGCGTCGAGCCGACGCCGATCAGCGCATCATCGCCGATCGTCCGGCCGCCCGGAACCAGCGCGCTGTTGCCGATGAAGGTGCGCGACCCGATGCGGACCGGGCCAACCTCCATCCGCCCGTCGTGCACGCGCTGCCCGCCGACGAGGCAGGCGTCGGCAAGGAAGCTCCCCGCGCCGACGTCGAGCGCGTCGGGGCAGATGTGCGAGACGGTGGAGACTTCGACGCCCTTGCCGATCCGCGCTCCGAGCGCGCGCAGCAGCGGCGGCAGGTACACCGTCGCATACATCGGGTTCAGGATCGTCTTCGTGTTCTCGAGCAGGTACGACGTGAACCAGTGCCGCAGGTAGCGCAGGCTGTAGAGCGGAACCGTGCCGGTCTCGAGACGGCCGATCAGCCCCTTCAGCACGAGCAGCGCGGTGATATACGTCGCAAAGCCGAGCGGGATGGCGGCGAACGCGGCCGCGATGCCCCACAGCGGACCGCCGGCGTAAAGGCTCCAGAGCACCAGCGCGACCGAAGGCAAGGCCGTCCCGATCAGGAAGTAGCCCATCACGTAGATCAGTGCGAGGTGCAGCGCGCCGAACACCTTGCGGCCGAGGTTGCGGCGGATGTTGTGCAGCCGGCGGTATCCGCTCGCGTGCGGAATGTCCACGTCGGCCGGCAGCGCGGGAATGCCCCGGCGCATCTCGCCGGCCGCCATGCTGGTGCCGTCGGGAAGCAGCGACATGTCGTCGAGCCGCGCACCGTTGCCCATGCTGGTGTCGAGCCCGATGGCGCAATGCATGCCGATGAAGCAGTCGCTGCCGATCGTCGTCGGGGCGATGATGAGATAGCCGTCCTCGACGCGATAGCCGAGAAGCTGCGTCTCGAGGCCGATGCTCGTGTCGTCGCCGATGGAGATGACGTCGAAGGCGACGCAGTGCGGCGTGCACAGCGTGACGTTGCGGCCGATCCTGGCGCCCATCGCCCGCCAGTAGAGGCTCATCAGCGGCGTGCCGTTGAACATCTCCGCCCAGGCCAGCTTCTGGAAGGTGCGCGCGACCCACCAGCGCAGATAGTAGAAGCTCCACAGCGGATAGCGCCCGGGCTCGTAGCAGCCGACCACGATCCATTTCACCGCGATGCTCGTGAGCAGCAGCATCGGCCATGCCGCGAAGCTGACGGCGGTCGTGATCGCCGCCGCCACCGACCAGTCCATGTGACCGTCGACGACCGACGTCGCCATGAGGGCGAGATAGGCGATCGGCGAGGCGATGATGCCGTAGTAGATCGCCGCGACCAGGGCCTGGACCGCAACCGTGGTCCAGCGCTCGGCCGCGTGCACGCTCGCGAAAGCTGCTTCGCTCGGCGTCGTCTGCGGTTCGGCAGGCTGCTGGCCGCTGGCGGCCGCCGCGGCGGGAAACGTGCGCCCGTCGCAGTTCTCGGATTTGCGAATGTGCGCGGCCAGCGCGCGCACGGTGCGCTGCTCGTAGATGTCGCGCACCGATACGCGCGTCGAGCCCGTGTGGCGCCGCACCAGCGTGATCGCCTGCGCCGCCAGCAGCGAGTGGCCGCCGAGGTCGAGGAAGAAGTCGGATTCGACCGACAGCTCCGGAATGCGGAAGGCCTGCTGCCAGGCCTCGGCGACGCGCTGCTCCAGGTCGTCCTGCGGCCGGACCACGACATCGACGTCGATCAGGAGCCGCTGCGGCGCCGGCAGCTGCTTGCGGTCGATCTTGCCGCTCGGCAGCGTCGGCAGCGAGGAGACCACGTCAAGATACTGCGGCACCATGTAGGAGGGCATGCGCTCGCGCAGAAGCTGCGCCAGGGCCTTGCGGTCGAGGGCGCAGTCGCCGCCGTCGCAGACGACGTAGGCGGCGAGTTCCTTCAACGCCTTCGTATCCACAACCCGGACAGCCGCGGCCTGGATGCCGCGATGCTGCAGCAGCACAGATTCGATTTCGCTCAACTCGATGCGGAAGCCGCGGATCTTGATCTGGTCGTCGAGACGGCCGAGGAAATAGAGCTCGCCGTCGTGACCGAGACTGACGTGGTCGTAGGTCCTGTAGAGGCGGCCGCCCGTGTCCGTCCCGAACGGATTGGGGACGAAGCGCTGGTCGGTCAGCTCGGGCAGGTGCATGTAGCCGCGCGCCACGCCGGGCCCGCCGATGAACAGCTCGCCGGAGGCGCCGGGCGCGACCGGCTGCATCGCCTCGTCCAGCACGTAGGCCGAATAGTCCGGCAGCGGCACGCCGATGCTGACCGGGCGGCCCGGCGCGCATTCGCTCCAGGTCGCCACCACCGTGGCTTCCGTCGGCCCGTAGGTGTTGAGCATCCGCCGTCCGGGCGTCGCCCAGCGTGCGACGAGCTCGCTCGAGCAGGCTTCGCCGCCGAGCACCAGCGTGCGCACGGTCGGCAGCTCGCGGTCGATCATCGACAGCATGGTCGGCACGGTCGAGAAATACGTGATCTGCTTCGCGTTGATGAAGTCGGCGACGTCCGAGGGCGAGCGCTCGACGTCCTCGGTCGGCACGACCAGCGTGCCGCCGCGCGAGAACGCGCCCCAGATTTCCTCCACCGAGGCGTCGAACGCGGTGGAGAAGCCCTGATAGATGCGGTCGTCGGGCCCGAGCTGATAGACGGTTTTCAGCGACCTGGCGAACGCCACGGCGTTGCGATGCTCGATCATCACGCCCTTCGGGCGCCCGGTCGATCCCGACGTGTAGATCACGTAGCAGAGGTCTTCCGGTGCGCTCTCGCGCGCCAGCACGGGGGCGTCGGTGCGCTGGCAGGAGATGGCGCCGTCCTCGAGATCGAGGCGGAAGAGCGGTGTCTCGACATGGCCGACGAGTTCGTCGGCGAGCGCATGCTCGGTGATGATGGCACGCGCGCCGGAATCCTCGAGGATGGCGCGGATGCGCTCGAGCGGGAAGCGCGGATCGATCGGCACATAGCCGGCGCCGGCCTTGAGGATGCCGAGCATGGCGCCGTAGAGGCGCGGCGATTTCTTCAGGTAGAGCGCGACGAGGTCGCCGGGGCAGACACCGCGCTTGACCAGCGTGTTGGCGATCTGGTTCGCGTGGCGATCGAGCTCGGCGTACGTGCGCGTTTCAAAGGCGAACTCGACCGCGATCTCGTTGCCGCGGCGGAGGGCCTGATCCTCGAAGAAGTGGTGCAGAACACGCGGGGTGCCGGTCTCCTGCTCGGACCGTGCCGCCTTCTCCCAGCCGACATTCAGCATGCGCCGTCGCCCACCTGTGCGAGGCGCAGCCGATCCCGTTGCCGCAATCGCCGTGCGATGCGGGTGGTTCGGGTCCGGGATTGCTGAGAAGAGCCTAGGCGGCGAGCTGGGTTCGGGACGCCGACGTCCACTCCAGTCCGAAATCCGGCGCGCTTCTCTGCCTCGATGTTCAGTTCCGAGGGGAGAGGAGCAATGCCTGTGCCATGATCTTCGCCGACGCCGTCCGCGTGGCGGCGGAAGCATCGGGTAACGGCATCGAAGCCATATTTTACGGGCGCTCAGGCGCCGGATGGTGTCGCGCAAGACAAGCGCCGGAGAGGGCCGCCGGCGGATTTGGCCGCTCTGCGCAGCTCCGGGTCGGCCGGGAGCGTCCAGAATTGGGACACCGCTTTACCGTTTGTGGGCGGTCGGATCTCGGACGGTGCGGGAAATGGCGGCGGCGGCGTCCCGCAGGCTTAACCAGTTTCCGGTTCTGCGGCTTGTTGATGCCGCCAGCTGCTCGCATCTATCGGGCGATACGAGAAGCCGGGGGGGAGGGTGCGGACGGTGCCGGGGTTCTGGCGCGGACAATATCGGGCGCGCCTGCTTTTCGGCTGGCCGGCCGCTGCGGTTCTGCTGCTCGCGGCTTGCGGGCTGGCTGTCGCACATTCCCTCGATCATGGGGCGGACCGCGTGAAGAAGGGCTACGACATCCGGAAGTCGGATCTGGTTCCGGTCTATCCCGAAGGTTTCGACTGTTCGCCGCTCACCTCGCTCTATGCGAGCTGGACCGATGTCGACGGCGGCGACCGTGAGGAGATCCATTCCGGCGTTGACGGCGGCCGGCTCGGCGAGCCGATCCTGGCGCCGGGACCGGGTACGGTCCGTGCCGTCTGGGAGACGAACTGGCAATGGGGACAGGAAGGCGCGCTGCTTCTTTCCCACAGCGCCGACGAGCTCAACATGCCGGGCACGCCGCCCGTGTACTACACCGCCTACGATCATCTCCGGTACGACGAGATCAGGCACCTCAAGGTCGGCCAGAAAATTGCGCGCGGCCAGCCCCTGGCGCATGTTTACCGGCCGGGCGGCCATACATCCTTTCTCCCCGAGGTGCACTGGGAGGTGTGGGAGGTCGGCGTCGACGACCTGCGCTGGGTCACCAACCGCTACGGCGGCCGCGAATGGCGCAACGACACCGCCCGGCTGATCGACCCGCTCTACATGCTCGGCGTCAACGCCCCGCCGCGCGACGGCCGTTCCGTGCGCATCGTCCCGTTCGAGCCCGGTGCCGGCTACGCGACGTTCCGCGGGTTTACCTACATCTTCGGCTGTCGCCCGCACGGATAGGACGTCCGGCTGGCACCCGACTTGCAATCTGCATTTTCAGTCCGCGGCAAAAGGAACCTGAAAATGCGCACCGCACGTCATTCATCCTATATCGGACGTCCATTCGTCCCGCTCGCCGGCGCGATCGCCGCCTTCGCGATGTTTGTAAGTCCCACGCTGGCGCAAAATGCCACCACCGCCGCCGATGTCGGCACCGTCTGGTGGTCGGAGCTTGTCAGCACCGATCCCGCCCGCACGCGCGATTTCTACGCCAGTGTCGCCGGCTGGACGCCGAAGGTCGTCTCGGCCGATGACCAGACGCGCGCGCCCAGCCCAGGCGAAGCCGCGTATACGCTGTTCCTGCGCAACGGGACCGAGGTCGCCGGCGCGGCAGCCTATGAGAAGAGCGATCCGAACGCCGTGCGCCCCGGCTGGCTCACCTACATCCAGGTCGCGAATGTCGATATCGCGGTCGCCGAGGCGCAGAAGAAGGGCGGCAAAGTGCTCAAGGCGCCCTACGACGCGGAAGGGATGGGCCGCTTCGCCATCGTCGCCGATCCGGACGGCATCGCGGTCGGTCTCGTGACGCCGGTCGCAACGGCGCCGACGAACTGAGGCGACGCTGACAGGGGTAAATTTTCGGTGTCGAAAATCGTGGCATTTGCGCCATGATTTTCTTGCGCCTTCCGAAGGTTGCTTGACTTGCGCTCGACAAGACTCCGCG
>JBFWWW010000076.1:0-15983 GCA_050245975.1 Hyphomicrobiaceae bacterium | reverse complement strand
AGATGCCGCTGGAACTCAGGAACCAGGTGACGCGTGTCGAAATCGGCGGCGAACGTTCGGCCGGTGCCGTGCACCTGCTCGATTCCCGCTCCCAGCGTCACAGGGTCGGGCTCGTGTCCGGAGCCTCGATCGAGGAAGAACAGCCGCTGTTGGCTCCGCTCTATTATATCGAGCGCGCCGTGGCACCCATCGCCGAGGTGGCAAAGACAGAAGACAGCAATCTCGAAACCGCCAATCCGACCCTGATCAAGCGCAACGTCTCCGTGCTGGTGCTCGCCGACATCGGAACGCTGGCCGGCGACGTGCGCGAGCGCGTCGAGCAGTGGGTGAACAAGGGCGGCGTGCTGGTGCGGTTCGCGGGCCACCGCCTCGAGAAGGGCGGCGACGACCTGCTGCCCGTGGCGCTCCGCCTCGGCGGTCGGACGCTCGGCGGCGCTCTGTCATGGGCGACGCCGCAACCGCTGGCGCCCTTCGAGCCGGACAGCCTGTTTGCGGGCCTGGATGTCCCCTCCGAGGTGGTGGTCAACCGCCAGGTGCTTGCCGATCCGGCTCGGCTCGACGGCAAGGTGAAGGTCTGGGCGCGCCTCAAGGACGGCACGCCGCTCGTCACGGCATCGCGGCACGGCGACGGGCAACTCGTGCTCTTTCACGTGACGGCCAACTCCGACTGGTCGAACCTGCCCCTCTCCGGCCTGTTCGTGGAAATGCTGCGTCGGGTCGCAACCCTCGGCCGTCTGGACGGCGGCTCCGGCGGCGGCGTCGAGACCGCCGACGCAACGCCCAGAACCCAATCAGCCGACGTGTTGTCGCCGGTCCAGACGCTCGACGGCTTCGGCCTGCTGACGACGCCACCCCCGGTCACGCAGGCGATCGCGGCAAGCGACATCGACAAGACAAAGCCAAGCGCCGAACATCCCCCCGGATACTACGGCGCTGCCGGAGCGCCCCGCGCGCTCAATCTGCTGTCGCCCAAATCAGAGCTGAAGCCGATCGCCGACCTGCCTGCCGGCATCGAGCAGCGCGCTTACGAAGGCCAGAGCGCGCAGCCGCTGAAGCCGACGTTCCTCGGCATCGCGCTGTCGCTCCTGCTCGCCGATGTCCTCATCATTCTCATTTTGCAGGCTGGCGGACTTACCGGCCTCCTGCGCCGTCCGCGCCCGAGTGCCGCCGGCATCGTTTTCGGGCTGCTGCTCGCCGGGCTCGCCGCGATGGCCCACAGCCAGACGGCCGAAGCCCAGGTCCCCCCGCCTGCGGGCACGCGGCCCGCTGCCCGGGCGCTCGACCCCCGCGCCCTCCAGGCCACATCGAAGGTCACGTTCGGGTACGTGCTCACGGGCGACCTGACGACCGACCAGACAAGCCGCCAGGGTCTCAGCGGCCTCGTCAAATTCCTCACCGCGCGCACCGCCGTCGAGCCCGGCGAGCCCGTTCCGGTCGATATCCTGAACGACGAGATCGCGTTCTATCCGATCCTGTACTGGCCGGTTCTCGCCAACGCGCGTCCCCTGCCCGAGCCGGCCCTGGCCAAGATCGATGCCTACATGAAGCAGGGCGGCATGATCGTCTTCGACACCAAGGACTACGGCCAAGGCGTGCCGTTGCGTTTTTCGCTTCAGTCCGAGGCCGGGACACCGATGCAACGGCTGCTCGGCAATCTCGACGTGCCGCGTCTTGAACCCGTCCCCGAAAACCACGTTCTGACGAAGTCGTTCTATCTGCTGCGCAACTTCCCCGGCCGCTGGGATGGCGGACAGCTCTGGGTCGAGGCCGAAGCACCGGCAGACAGTCGGCAGGGACAGCAGGCACGCCGGGTGGATGGCGTCAGCTCGATCCTGGTCACGTCCAACGATTTTGCAGCCGCCTGGGCGCTCGATGATCGCAACCAGCCGCTTTACGCGGTGGTGCCGGGTGGCGAGCGCCAACGCGAGATGGCCTTCCGCACCGGCGTCAACATCGTGATGTACGCGTTGACCGGCAACTACAAGGCCGACCAGGTGCACGTGCCCGCCGTTCTCGAACGGCTCGGCCAGTAGGAACGGGACATGAGCTGGTCCATCGACTTCGCGCCGATGCTGCCGGGCCTGGTTTACTGGGCAGCGGTCGGCATCGCCGTCGCGCTGGTCATCGTCCTGCTGCTCAGGCGCACCCGCGGCGCGATGCTGCGCGCCCTGTCGCTCGCCGCACTCCTGATTGCCCTCGCCAACCCGACGCTGCGGCAGGAGGAGCGGGAAAGCCTCAACAACATCGCCGTCGTCGTGCTCGACAACAGCACCAGCCAGTCGCTCGCAGCACGTCCGGCACAGATGGAGGCCATCCGTCGAGAGCTGGAGACGAAGCTTGCCGCCATCCCCAATCTCGAAATCCGCTGGGTGACGTCCTCCCAGCCAACGGGCGAGAGCGCAACCGGGACGACCCTGTTCGCCGACCTCAACCGCGCATTGGCGAACACGCCGCCTGACCGTCTGGCGGGCGTCATCATGGTGACCGACGGCCAGGTGCATGACGTTCCCAAATCAGCCTCCGCCCTCGGGTTCGATGCGCCCGTGCACGCGCTCCTGACCGGATCCCCGGGCGAATTCGACCGCCGCATCGAGATCCTGAAAGCGCCGCGCTACGGCATCGTCGGGCAGTCGCGCGATATCGATGTACGCGTCGTCGAGACGGGCCGCGCGGGAACCGTCGGCGAGACGGTGCAGCTCAAGGTGCGACGCGAAGGCAAGCCGGACGAGACCCGTCGCGTCGTCATCGGGCGCACGGCGACCTTCGACATGCCGTTCCCGCATGCGGGCCAGAACATCGTCGAGATCGAGCTGGCGCCTGCCGAAGGCGAGCTGACCACGGCCAACAACCGTGCCGTGGTCGTGGCCGACGGCGTGCGCGAAAACCTGCGCGTGCTGCTGGTTTCAGGCGAGCCGCACGCGGGCGAACGGACGTGGCGCAATCTGCTCAAGTCGGATGCCGCCGTCGATCTTGTCCACTTCACCATCCTGCGGCCGCCGCAAAAGCAGGACGGGACGCCGATCCATCAGCTGTCGCTGATCGCATTCCCGACGCGCGAGCTCTTTTCCGAAAAGATCAAGGATTTCGATCTCATCATCTTCGATCGCTACCAGCACCGCGACATCCTGCAGCTGATCTACTACGACAACATTGCACGCTACGTGAGCGAGGGCGGCGCACTGCTGATCGCGGCCGGCGACGACTATGCAGGACCGATGAGCCTGTCGCGGACACCGCTCGCCTCCGCGCTGCCCGCAACGCCGACAGGCCGGCTGCTGGAAGAACCGTTCAAGGCCACGCTGTCCCCGGACGGCGAGAAGCATCCGGTGACGCGCGGCCTGCCGGGCGCAGCAACCGAAAACCCGACGTGGGGTCAGTGGTTCCGGCAAGTGGAGGTCGTTCCGACACGCGGGCGGACCATCTTGAACGGAGCCGAGCACCGTCCGCTGCTGGTGCTCGACCGCAAGGACAAGGGGCGCGTTGCCCTGCTGACGTCCGACCACGCATGGCTGTGGGCACGCGGCTACGACGGCGGTGGGCCATATACCGACCTGCTGCGGCGTCTTGCGCACTGGCTGATGAAGGAGCCGGACCTCGAGGAGGAACGCCTCATAGCAACCGCCAAGGGGCTCAAGATCACCGTCGAGCGACGCTCGATGGAAGAGACCGTGCCCAATGTCACCGTATCGGCACCCGGCGGGGATACCCGCGAGGTGCAGCTCGACAAGGCCGGGCCCGGCGTATGGCGCACCACGGTCGATGCCCCGGTGCCTGGTCTTTACAAGATGCAGACCACCGGCCCCAACGGACCGCTCAGCGCCGTCGCGCATGCCGGCCTCGAGGACGCGCGCGAGATGAGCGAGGTGACGGCCACGGAGGTCAAGATGACGCCGCTCGTCGAGGAAACCGGCGGCGGCGTGTTCTGGAGCAGCAGCACGGCAGCCCAGGCGCAGGCGGCATCTGTCACCGTACCGCGCATCTCGATGCTCAGCGGCGCCCGAGTGCTGGCCGGATCGGGCTGGCTGGGCCTCAAGGACCGCGAGGCGTTCGTGACACGCGGCGTGAAGCTCATTCCCATGTTCACAGGCCTGATTGCGCTCTCCGCATTGCTGGCCCTGCTCGCTCTGGCATGGTGGCGCGAAGGCCGCTGAAGGCGGTCGATCCACCTTGAGACTTGCGCGAAACCGCCGCACAGTGACCGCTTGCAGCGAGGCAGGAGCAAGCGATGGCAAGCGTCGGATTTGTAGGGCTGGGCAACATGGGTGGGCCGATGGTGCGGTGCCTGGCCAAAGCCGGGCACGCCGTTTGCGTCCACGACACGCGTGAAACGGCCGTGGCCCCGTTCCGCGACGCCGGATCCGCCATCAGCGTGGCCGACACCCTGCCCACGCTGGCGCGGCAGAGCGACATCGTCATCACGATGCTTCCCAACAGCGCCATCGTGCGCGCCGTCTGCTTCGGATCACCGCAGCAGGAGGGGCTGGCCGGCGGCTTTAAGCGCGGATCGCTGATGATCGACATGAGCTCATCCTATCCGCTCGACACGGTGAAACTTGGTGGCGAGCTGGCGCGGATCGGCGTCGGGCTGCTGGACGCACCCGTTTCCGGCGGCGTCACAAAGGCGGTCGCGGGCACACTCGCGATCATGACGGGCGGTGAACCCGAGCACGTCGACAGGGCCGAACCGGTTCTGACGGCGATGGGCGCCGTGCACCGGACCGGGAAGCTTGGCTCCGGCCATGCCATGAAAGCGCTCAACAACTACGTGTCGGCGGCCGGCTTGATTGCCACCTGCGAGGCCCTGGCGGTCGGGCAGGCATTCGGACTGGACGGCGCGACGATGACGCGCGTGCTCAATGCGTCGACCGGACGCAACAACACGACCGAGAACAAGGTCGAGAAATTCATGCTGACGGGTGCATTCAATTCGGGATTTGCCCTCGCGCTCATGGAGAAGGATGTCGCGATGGCAAAATCTCTGGCCGAGGAGCTGGGTATCGCGGCCGACGAGCTTGAATTCGTCACCAGCATCCTGCACCGGGCTGCGAAGGCGCTCGGCCCGGATGCCGATCACACCGCCGTCTACAAGTACGTTGCCGACACGGGCGGCGCCGACTGATGCAACACGATCGAGACGTTATGCTCTGATCGTTGCCATCAACGTGACGCATTGAGACAGGACAAGTCGCGGCAACCGGGACATATCAAGGTGCCCGGCCGCCGGCCATGCCGGTGCCGACATTTTTCATCGGGAGGATTGCATGACGTACACGCGACTGGCTTACGCGCTGGCGATGATGCTGGGCGTTCTGGGCCTTGCGACGGCCGCCGAGGCACAACGCGGCCGTGACAACTGGGAGTTGCTGGGCACGAAGTCCGTCGGCTTCGGAGTCGATCGCGATGTCATCCCGGTCGGCGCCCGCGAAGGTCGCTACTCGCGCATCCTGCTCGAAGTAAAGGGCAATGACGTCTACATGCTCGACCTAAAGGTGGTTTACGCCAACAACCAGGTCGACGACGTTCCCGTTCGCCAGCTGATCAAGGCCGGCACGCGTACGCGTGCCATCGATCTCAAAGGCGACGCCCGCATGATCCAGCGCATCGAAATGGTCTATCGCTCGCGCCCGAGCTTCCGCGGCCAGGCGGTCGTGCAGGTCTATGGCGAGCAGGTCCGCGGTGGCCCCGGCATGGGGATGGGACCCGGCCCCGGCGGCGGCCGGTGGGAAAATCTGGGGTGCCAGAAAGTCGGCTTCCTGGTCGATCGCGACGTCGTGCGCGTGGGACGTCAGGAAGGCCGCTTCAGCGCCATCCGCCTCAAAGTCAGCGGCAACGCGATCTACATGTCCGACCTGAAGGTCGTCTACGCCAACGGCGCGCCCGACAACATCCAGGTGCGCAACGAGATCCGCGCCGGCGGCGAAACGCGGCCGCTCGATTTGCGCGGCGACCGCCGGGCGATCCGGCAGATCGAGATGGTCTATCGCGCGAAGCCCAACTTCCGCGGCCAGGCCACGGTGTGCGTCGAGGGCCGCCAGTAGGGCCGGCAACCACGCTCTGAAAGTACGGGGCTCGGCAAGTCGCCGGGCCCCTTCTCACTGCGACGATCGCTCAGGCACCGGGTTTCTGCGGCGCCATGCCCTTCTCGCGCAGCGCGGCCGTGATTTCGTCGAGGATCACCGGATCATCGATCGTCGCCGGCATCCGGTACGGCTCTCCATCGGCGATCTGACGCATCGTTCCGCGCAGGATTTTTCCGGATCGCGTCTTCGGCAAGCGTTTCACCACCAGGACGTTCTTGAACGCTGCCACCGGCCCGATTTCGTCGCGGACGAGCTTGATGACTTCGCTCTCGATCTCCCTGGGCGGCCTGTTGACGCCGGCATTGAGCACGACGAAACCGGCCGGGAGCTGGCCTTTCAAGGCATCATTGACGCCAACGACGGCGCACTCGGCGACATCGCGGTGGCGGGCGACGACCTCCTCCATCTGCCCGGTGGACAGCCGATGGCCGGCGACGTTGATGACATCATCCGTCCGCGCCATGACAAACGCATAGCCGTCCTCGTCGATATAGCCTGCGTCCGACGTCGTGTAGTAGCCGGGAAATTCCTCCAGGTAGCTCTTCCGGAAGCGGGCATCGTTGTTCCAAAGCGTGGGCAGGCAGGACGGCGGCAGCGGCAGCTTGATGGCCAGCGTCCCGGGCTTGCCGGGCGCCACCGGCACGCCCTTCTCGTCAAGCGCCTGCAGATCGTAGCCGGGCATCGGAACGGTCGGCGAACCGTATTTCACAGGCAGCGTGCCGAGCCCGACCGGATTGCCGCAAATCGCCCAGCCGGTCTCCGTCTGCCACCAGTGATCGATCACCGGCACCTTGAGGTTTGCCTCCGCCCACTTGATCGTCTCCGGATCGGCGCGCTCGCCGGCCAGGAATAGCGTCCGGAATTTGCTCAGATCGTAGGTCTTGATGAGCTCCCCCTTGGGGTCCTCGCGCTTGATGGCGCGGAAAGCCGTCGGGGCGGTGAACAGCGCCGATACGCCATGCTCGGCTATGACGCGCCAGAAGGCGCCGGCATCGGGTGTGCCGACCGGCTTGCCTTCGTAGACAACAGTGGTGCAACCCTGCAGCAGCGGCGCATAGCAGATGTAGGAATGCCCCACGACCCAGCCGACGTCGGACGCCGACCAGTAGACCTCGCCGGGCGCGACGCCGTAGTGGTTGGACATGCTCCACTTCAGAGCCACCATGTGGCCGCCGTTGTCGCGCACGACGCCTTTGGGCAGGCCGGTCGTCCCCGAGGTGTAGAGGATGTAAAGCGGGTCGGTGGCTTTGACGGAGACACATCCGGCCTTGCGGCCACGCGCTTTGGCGTTGGCGACGAGAGCGGCCCAATCGTGATCGCGGCCGGCCACCATCGTGGCTTCCTGCTGTGATCGCTGCAGGAGGACGACGGCGCCGGGTTTGTGCTCCGACAGACGGATCGCCTCGTCGATCAGCGGCTTGTAGGCGACAATGCGCCCCGGCTCGATGCCGCAGGAGCCGGCAAGGATCGCTGCCGGCTTGGCGTCGTTGATGCGCGTGGCAAGCTCGGGGGCCGCAAAGCCTCCGAAGACGACCGAATGGACGGCGCCGATGCGCGCGCACGCCAGCATCGCCATCAAGGCTTCGGGGATCATCGGCATGTAGATGATGACGCGATCGCCCTGCTTGACGCCGAGATCCTGCAGGACGGCGCCGAGCGTGGCCACCTCGTGCGTCAGCTCGGCATAGGTGTAGCTGCGCTTGGTGTTGGTGACAGGGCTATCGTAGATGATCGCCTTCTGCGCGCCGCGCCCCTTGGCGACATGCCGGTCGAGACAATTCCAAGCCGTGTTGCATTCGGCGCCGACAAACCACCGGCCGTATTCACCGGCGTATGGGTCGAACACCTTGTCCCACAGGTTGTACCAGTCGATGTCGCGTGCGGCCTCGGCCCAAAACGCTTCCGGATCGCGTTTCCAGGCGTCATAGACCTCCTTGTAGCGGCTCATCCCTGTCCTCCGTTGCCCGGCTGACCCGGGCCTGACGGCATTTGGAACGAGCCCCGGCGCGATTGCAACTGGGGGCGGCGATACGCCCTGCCGAGGCCGCAAAGTCAACGCCCTTCCCTCCAACCGCGTCTGGCCTTAGCGTCGGACGAACATCGCAACCACGTGCCGACGAGCCATGACCCAGAACCCCTTTCTGCAGGGCCTCGACAAGAACCCCGCCAACTACCAGCCATTGACGCCGCTGACGTTTCTCGACCGCGCCGCCATGGTCTACCCGGACCATCCTGCGGTCATTCATGGCCGCCAGCGCCGCAGCTACCGCGATCTCTATGCCCGATCGCGGCGTCTTGCTTCCGCGCTCGCACGCCGTTCGATCGGCGTCGGCGATACGGTCGCCGTCATGCTGCCGAACGTGCCGCCGATGCTCGAAGCGCACTACGGCGTGCCGATGACCGGCGCCGTCCTGCTGTCGCTCAACACCCGTCTCGATGCGGCGATCCTGGCCTTCCAGCTCGACCATGCGGATGCCAAGGTGCTGATCACGGATCGCGAGTTCGCGGCAACCGTCAAGCAGGCGCTCGCGCTGGCGAAAGCCAAGCCGTTCGTCATCGACTACGACGATCCCGAATTTCCCCAGAGCGGCGAGCGCCTCGGCACCATCGAGTACGAGCAGTTCATTGCCGATGGCGATCCCGCGTTCGCGTGGCGCCCGCCGGCCGACGAGTGGGACGCCATCACGCTGAACTACACCTCGGGCACGACCGGCAATCCCAAAGGCGTCGTCTATCATCATCGCGGCGCGGCGCTCATGTGCTACGGCAACGTCGTTGCCGCCGGCATGGCGCGTCATCCGGTGTACCTGTGGACGCTGCCGATGTTTCACTGCAACGGCTGGTGCTTTCCGTGGACCCTGTCGCTGGTGGCCGGAACCCACGTCTGCCTGCGATGGGTGCGTGCCGGCATGATGTTCGATGCCATCGCGGAACATAAGGTGACGCACCTGTGCGGCGCGCCGATCGTCATGTCGACGCTGCTCAACGCGACGAGCAGCGAGAAGAAGCCACTGCCGCATACCGTGCAGTTCGTGACCGCCGCCGCACCGCCGCCCGAAGCGGTCC
Source organism: Hyphomicrobiaceae bacterium (assembly GCA_050245975.1). Classification (GTDB taxonomy): domain Bacteria; phylum Pseudomonadota; class Alphaproteobacteria; order Rhizobiales; family Hyphomicrobiaceae; genus JBFWWW01. The sequence goes on along the minus strand of JBFWWW010000076.1, from coordinate 6,837 downwards.
TCGCCGCCATGGCCGATGCCGGCTTCAACGTCACTCATGTCTACGGCCTGACGGAGACCTACGGCCCCGCCGTCGTCAACGAATGGCACGCGCAATGGAACTCTCTCGACACGGCCGGGCGCGCGGCCAAGAAGGCGCGCCAGGGCGTGCGCTACACGCCGCTCGAAGATCTCACCGTCATGGTGCCGGAAACGATGCAGCGCGTGCCGGCGGACGGCGAGACGCTGGGCGAAGTCATGTTCCGCGGCAACATCGTCATGAAGGGCTATCTCAAGAACGAAGCGGCGACACAAGAAGCCTTCGCCGGCGGATGGTTCCATTCCGGCGACCTGGGGGTGCTGCATCCCGATGGCTACATCCAGCTCAAGGACCGCTCGAAGGACATCATCATCTCCGGCGGCGAGAACATCTCCTCCATCGAGGTGGAGGACGTCCTCTACAAGCACCCGGCCGTGGCGCAGGCAGCCGTGGTCGCCAAGCCCGACGAGAAGTGGGGAGAGACGCCGTGCGCGTTCATCGAGCTCAAGCCGGGCATGACGGCAACGAAGGAGGAGATTGCCGCGCACTGCCGCGCCAATCTCGCCGCCTACAAATGCCCGCGCCACATCTCGTTTCAGGAGCTCCCGAAGACGAGCACGGGCAAAATCCAGAAGTTCAAGCTGCGCGAGATGGCAAAGGCCGTTTGAGACAATTGTCAGCCGGCCTGTAAGCCGGGTTCTGTCTGGAGGAAATCCTCCGCGACGGCCATTCATCTGGGGCGTGCGTTGCCTCACGCCTCAAGCAACCAACCCGGATGGCGAGCCCGGAAACCGGCTTGCGGCCGCAGTTTCCCGCGCCGCCGGCCATCCCTATTTGGTCTTGCTCCCGGTGGGGTTTGCCCTGCCACCCCTGTTGCCAGGGGCGCGGTGCGCTCTTACCGCACCCTTTCACCCTTGCCGCAGCGGGCGAACCCGCGACGGCGGTTTGCTTTCTGTGGCACTTTCCCTGGGGTCGCCCCCGGCGGCCGTTAGCCGCCACCGTATTTCCATGGAGCCCGGACTTTCCTCCACCGGGTTCTGTGGCCGCAAAGCCCGTTCACCCGGCAGCGGCCGTCCGGCCGGCTGACAGGGCACATAAGGGGCCGGGCGGGGCCACGGTCAAGAGGAGGCAGGCCGGTTCACCAAATAAATCCCGGCTGCCACCATGACGAGTGCCACGCCGAGGCTTGGAGACAGCGGCTCGCCCAGCATGACATTGCCGGCGACGACGCCGAACACCGGCGTGAGAAAGGTAAACGAGGACACGCGCATCGGCGGATAGGTTCTGACCAGCCAGAACCAGGCAAGGTAGGTGACGAACGCCACGACGACCGAGGTGTAGGCGAATGCCGCGAGCACCTTCGGCGTCAGGTTGTGGACGCCGGGCTCACCCAGTGCCAACGACACGGCAGGGAGCAGCACAGCGGAGGCGACAAGCTGATAGAGCAGCGTCTTCTCGGGCGCCGCAGTCCTCAGCCGGGACGCACGCACCACAATGGTCGTCGCACCCCAGAGAATGGCGCCGAGCACGCAGAGCACGTCGCCGCGCAGCGTCGGCTGACCCGGCGCGGAAAAACCCTCACCCATCGCCACCCCAAGACCGGCGAGAGCAGCACACAATCCGCCGAACTTCAGCGGCGTGAGGCGATCACCGGGGATGAGATAGTGCGAACCGAAGGCAACCACAAACGGGGCGAGATACAGGAGAAGGACCCCGCGCGATGCGGTCGTCATGTCGAGACCCGTGTAGAGCACGATGAACTCGCCCGCGAACAGAACGCCGCATAGGACACCGCCGGCAAGTGTGCCGTCACGCTCGAACAGCCGAACGCCGCGCACGCGAGCCCACACGAAGACGAGGCAGGCAGAGACGAACGACCGCAGCCCCGCGTGCATGACCGGCGAAATCCCGGAGTTGGCGATTTTGATGGCCACCTGGTTGATCCCCCAGATGGCGCAGCACACGACGAGCACGATGACCGCCACGCTGTCGAGGCGATCACTGGTGCGACCGTTCGGGTTGCGCCCAACTGCGGTGCTCATGACGTTGCCGGCTCCGGTCGGGCCGCAAGCAGCGCCGACAGGGTCGCCGCAGTCGAGCGGTCAAGGCGGCAGTCGACGCGCTGCTGGCGGAAATGGAGCTGGAACGCGCGCAGAACGAATGCCGTCTGCCGATCGAGGACACCCGTCTCGGCGATCTCATAGCCGTAGGACGCAAGCTGCATCTGGGCAACCGCAACGGCGGGCTCGCGGGCTCCTTCCGCCAGTCCTTCATCGGCGGCATCGATGGGGACAGGCGCAACCCAGTGACCGACGCCTGCCGCCGCAAGAGTGGCCCACGGAAATTTTTCTCCTGGATCGGCCTTGCGCTCAGGTGCGACGTCGGAGTGGCCGAGGACCGCCTGCGGCCGGATGGCATGGCGCGCAACGATGTCACGGCCGAGAGCCGTGACGGCCGCCATCTGGGCAGGGGGGAAATCCGGATAGCCGAGCTCACGCCCCGGATTGTGGATCTCGATACCGATGGACGCGGAGTTGATGTCGCGCTCGCCCGCCCAATACGACACGCCGGCATGCCAGGCGCGCATGTTCTCCGCGACCATCTGCGTGACGCGGCCGGCCTCGTCGACGACATAGTGACAGGACACGCGGCTCTCGGGTCGTGCAAGCCAGTCGATCGCGCGCGTTGCATCCATCATGCCGGTATAGTGCAGCAGCAGGATCGTGGGCCGGCGACCGCCCCGACGCGGCTCCATGTTCGGCGAGGCATGGATGGCATCGACGAGCGGAGAATCCGCGCGAAAGCTCACAGGCCGCGCTCCCGGGCAATCTTCTCATACGCCGCGTTGATGGCTGCCAGTTTCCGCGTTGCCACCTCGACGAATTCCTTCGGCACGCCGCGCGCCATGACGCGATCCGGATGATTGTCCTTCACCAGCTGACGATACTGCGCCTTGATCTCGTCATTGCTGGCCGACGGCGCGATGCGCAGCACTTCATAGGGGCTCGTCCCGTCATGCACGAAGCGCGACCGGATGTAGCGGAACTCGCTGTCGGAGAAAGCGAACCTCTGCGCCACCGCCTTCAGATAGCGATCTTCCCCCGGATGTATCGCGCCGTCGGCCGCGGCGATGTGCAACAGCCCCTCGAGAACATGCTGCAGCAGAGCCCGGTCGTTGCGAAGCAGGCGGGCAATCTGGTCGGCGTAGGCCTCATATCCGGCCACATCCTGTTTCGCGAGATTGAAGACGCGCTCGACATTGCGCTCTTCCTCGGGCGCCACCTGAAAGACGTGCTTGAACGTGTCCACCTCGATGGACGAGACGACACCGTCGGCTTTGGCCATCTTGGCACCCAGCGCGATGACACCGATGGTGAAGGCGATATCGTGTTCGGGCGCGTCATCGCGTTCGCGCTCGCCGCCGAACACGCCCGACAGGTGGCCGAGCAGCCCGCCGCTGCTGATGGACGTCGCTATGCCGGAAATCTTCTGCCAGATGGTCATGGGGCGGGACACTAGCCGCTTTTCACGCGGGCATGAAGCAGTTGCACCGGCACGCCTGAGCCGCTAATGCCCAGGCTGGGAAAACCGCCGAGGACGGCATGACGCAGGACAACGAGTTGCTGGTGCGCAAGGACGGGCGAGCCGGCCGTTTGACGATGAACCGGCCCAAGGCGCTCAACGCTCTGACCTACGACATGGTGGGCCAGATCGACGCAGCACTCTCGGCCTGGCAGGACGACCCGACGATCGAACTCATCGTGCTCGACGGCGCCGGTGATCGCGGGCTCTGCGCGGGCGGCGATGTGCGCTCGCTCTACGACAGCCGCGCCGAGGGCTCGACTTTTGCGCGACGCTTCTGGCGCGACGAATACCGGTTGAACGCCAGCATCTCGCGCTACCCGAAGCCGTTCGTTTCGCTCATGGACGGCATCGTCATGGGCGGCGGCATCGGACTTTCGGCGCATAGCAGCCACCGCATCGTCACCGAGCGCTCACAGCTCGCCATGCCCGAGACGGGCATCGGGCTCATTCCCGACGTCGGCGGCACCTGGTTGCTGGCACGCGCGCCGGGCTCGGTCGGGGAATATCTCGGGTTGACGGGCGAACGCATGACGGCGTCCGATGCGATTTTCGCCGGCTTCGCCGATGTGCTGGTGAGCACTGCGCGTCTTCCCGTACTGGTCGAGCAGATTTGCAAGGCCGGCGCTGGTCCGGTCGAGGAAGCGATCCGCGCGTTCGCCAACCCGCCCGGTCCGTCGGTCCTGCACGAGCGCCGGTCCGCCATCGACGAGATCTTCTCGGCGCCCGACGTAGAAGCGATCATGTCGCGGCTGGACAGCTCCGGTCACGACTGGGCCGTCAAGACAGCCGCCGCATTGCGGAGCAAATCGCCAAAGGCCCTGAAAATCACGCTTGCCGCCGTGCGCAACGCGCGTGGTCTTTCGAACCTCGAGCAAGCGCTCGACGTGGAGTACCGTCTCGTCTCGCGCTTGTTCGAAGACGGCGAGTTCGTGGAAGGCGTGCGCGCGCTGCTCGTCGACAAGGACAAGGCACCGAAATGGACTCCGCCGAGCCTTGCGGATGTCAAATCCGGCCTCGTGGCGGCCTATATGTCACCATTGCCCGCCGGCGAGGAGCTTGGGCTCGGCAGCGCGTCTTGAAGCGACCGCAGCCTATCCTCTATCGTGCCTGTCAGGCTCCTGAAACCGACGGGCAACGCCCATGAACTCGCCGCCCCGAAAGGGTCCGCTGGCCGGCATGACCGTACTGGACATGACCCACGTGATGGCGGGTCCGGTTTGCGCACTCATGCTGGCCGACATGGGAGCGGACGTCATCAAGGTCGAGAAACTATCCGGCGGCGATGACACCCGGCGCATGCTTCCGCCGGCGATCAACGGCGAGCCGGCCGCCTTCATGATGATGAACCGCAACAAGCGCGGCATCGCTCTCGACCTGAAGCACCCCAAAGGACGGGACGTCATCAAGCGACTGGCGGCGAAGGCCGACGCGCTGATCGAGAATTTCCGCCACGATACGCTGCAGCGTCTCGGTCTTGGCTACGACGTGCTGTCAAAGTTGAACCCGGGGCTCATCTATTGCGAGATATCGGGCTTTGGACGCACCGGCCCGTTTTCCACGCAAGGCGGCTTTGATCTGGTGGCGCAGGGCATGACCGGCCTGATGGCCGTCACGGGAGAAGGGCCGGGCCGGCCGCCGGTCAAGGTCGGGCCTCCGGTCACCGACATCACCGCCGGCATCCTTGGCGCCATGGGTGTTGCCGCCGCTTACGCACACAAGCTGAAGACAGGCCAGGGCCAGCGTGTCGATACGTCGCTGTTCGAAGCCGGCATCACGCATACCTACTGGCAGTCGGCCATCTGTTTCGCGACCGGCGTGCCACCGGGACCGCTGGGTTCCGCGCATCCGCTCAGCGCCCCCTATCAGGCCTTCGAAACCAGCGACGGCTGGATCACCCTCGGCGCGTCGAACCAGAAGACCTGGGCGCAGTTTCTGCAGATGCTCGATGCTCCGGAACTGGCGCGGGATTCACGCTTTGTCGACAACGCCGGACGGATGGCGAACCTGCCGGAGCTCGTCGCCGAGCTTGCTCCGCGCTTCAAGACACGTACGACCAAGGACTGGCTCGATCGGCTCGAAAAGGCCGGCGTTCCAGCCGGCCCGGTGCTTTCCATCGCCGAAATGCATGCGCACCCGCAGACAATCGCGCGCGACATGGTTCCTGTCGTGTCGCATCCTGTGGCCGGCGACGTGCAGACGATAGGGCTGCCGGTGAAATTCTCCGCGACACCGGGCAAGGTCGCTCAGGCCGCACCATTGCTGGGCCAGCACACGCGCGAAGTGCTGTCACAAGCCGGCTACAGCGACGCCGAGATCGATACGCTCATCAGCGAGGGCGCGGCAGCGCAGGCGGCCGCGGGGTAGTGCCGGCTTCAGGTCGCAAGCGCGCGATCGAGAAATTCGAGACGATCCTGCCCCCAGAAAATCTCGCCGCTCTGCAGCACATAGCTTGGCGCACCGAAAACGCCGCGCACGACCGCTTCCGACGTATTGCGATCCCACATTGCATCGAGCGCTTCATTGCTCGGGGCGGCCGAGCGGATGGCGGCGATATCGACGCCGGCCCGCTTGCCGGCTTCGGCCAGGACTTGCGGATCGGCGATGTCCTGGTCCATTTCCCAAAGCGACGCGCCAATCGCGTTCGCCAGGGCCAGCGCGCGGTCGTGTCCCGCAACCAGACCGCAGGCCAGGACATGACGCACGCCCTCCGTCTCGTCGCAGGGAAAGCTCCTGGGCTCCAGCACGAGCGGAACGCCGAGATGGTCGCGCCACCGCTTGAGCTCCATCATCCGATAGGCGCGACGCTCCGGAGACCGGCGATTGAGCGGCAAACCGCCCGTCTTTTCAAACACCTGCCCGAACTTGGCAGGTTTCACCGTCACTTGCGCACCGCGATCCTCGACGATGTCCGCAAACCGGCGGCTTCCCAGATAGGTCCAGGGGGAATTCAGCGAAATGAAATAGTCGACCTGGCTCATGCAACCCCCGGGAATGATCTTAAAAATGCTTCTCTTGACGGGTCGGCCCGGCGATCGGACCTTCGATATCATACACACAACCATGCGACGCAAAGAATGATCGATCACGTCACACTGGCGGTCAAGGATCTGGATGCGAGCGGAGCTTTCTATGAGAAGGTGCTCGCCCCACTCGGGTATACCAAGCACGTCCAACGTCCCGGCACCATTGGATTCGGCAAGAAGTATCCCGAGGTCTGGCTGAATTTGCGGGCTG
>JBFWWW010000075.1:0-16046 GCA_050245975.1 Hyphomicrobiaceae bacterium | reverse complement strand
AGGCCGACGATGATGATGGCCGCCGCGTAGCCGACCGGATCGATCAGCGCGCCCGACAGCCCGCTCTCGTAGACGGCCCCGCCCGAGGCGACGATGGCCTCGGCGCCGAAATAGGTGGCGAAGGCCGAGAACACCACCAGCACCACACCCAGCCGGCGGCCGGCCAGGATGTAGTCGCTTTCGTTGGTCATCCGGCGCGAGACCCAGGCGCCGATGGCGAACTGCACCAGCACATAGGCCAGCATGCCGACGAGAACGACGTTCATTCAGTGCCCCCACCCCGTCCGGACCTACCCGGAACACATTCCGCGCCGCCTGTCACGAGCGCCCTGGCCGGTCCCCGCGACATCTGCGGCAACCTCGAGTGCCCAAGTTCGCCCCCAATGTTCCTTTACGACGCCATTGAGCATTAGCGCCGTTCGATCCCATATTGAACGCGACGCCAATCGTTGAATGCGACGCTGATCCGCAATTTCGAGGCCGAGTTGCGCACCTGTTTCTGGAAATCTGGCACCCGCGCGCTGGTGTCTGCCGGCGTGAGCGCCGCGCTGGTGCTGGCGCCGGTCGCGCCGTCCGCGCATGCCCTGACCCGCGGCGAGTACGAAGCCTGCCAGGCCCGCGACGAGGCGGGCTTCCGCAATGCCATCGACGCCCTCACGCTGGCCGCCCTCGAGAAAGGGCTGACCGGGGTCGACTACAAGGCGCTCGTCGATGACGAATGGCGCCGTGCCGACATGAACGCGGTGATCGACCAGCAGGTCGACCAGGCCATCGACCAGGTGCGCGAGGAATCGAGCTGGGGTCAGCTTCTGCGGTCGCTCGCCTCCAAGGACAAGGCGCAGGAGCTGGCGACGACCGTCGCCGAGCGCGTCTACCGCTCCGACGCCATGAAAAAATCGCTGGAGATGCTGGCCGCCGGCGCCGGCCGCACGCTGGCCCGGCGCATCGAGGCAGCGACCGTCGATACCGCCGAGCCGGCCAAGGCCTGCATGCAGGCCTTCCTCGGTCCTCGCTACGGCACCACGGTCGCCAGCGTCGTGAGCCGGAACGCCGGCAACGAGTATGCGATCGATCCGAGCCGCGCCGCCGCGCAGATCTCGACCGGCCAGGTCGTCGCCGAAGGCACCGAAGGCATCGCCGGCGCCGTCGTGCTGCTGGTCCGCCGCCAGCTTTCCAACATGGCCGCCCGCGTCGGCCAGCGCCTCGTCGGCTCCGTCCTCGGCCGCCTCGTCTCCGTCGTGGCCGGCGGCGTCGGCCTCGTGCTGATCGCCAAGGACATCTGGGATTTCCGCCACGGCGTGCTCCCCATCATCGCCGACGAGATGAAATCGGCCGACACCAAGGCCAAGGTCCGCGAGGAGCTGGCGAAGTCAATCTCCGAGCAGATCGGCGACCACCTCAAGGACATCAGCGGCAAGACCGCGGACCGCGTCGTCGAGATCTGGCAGGAGTTCCGGCGCGCGCACGCCAAGGTGCTGGAGCTGGCCGAGAAAAACCCCGCCTTCAAGGCGTTTCTCGACACCGTGAAGCCGACCAGCATGCCCGCCGCCGACGAGATCGTGGCGCTGGTCCTGGCCGGCGAGGGCGAGGCCGGCATCGACAAGCGCCTCAAGGACGGCACGCTGCAGCAGGCCGTCTCGTCGTGGCCGCCGCAGGCGCGCGAGATCGCGCGCGAGACGCGCTCCATCGAGACCGCCTTCCAGTGGGTTGCCGTTGCCGGCAACGATCTGCAGAAGGTTCTCGACTACGAGATCTATCGCCGCGCGCGGCCGCAGGACTTCTCCCGCGCCAGCCTGCAGCGCCTGCTCGAGCTGCAGGATCGTGTCGCCATCACCCGCCTTGCCGGCCTCACGCCCGCGGTGCGTGGTGCGCTCTTCGAGCTCGAACCGGCCGAGCTGAAGCCGCTCGCGCGCGCCCTCGGCGAGAGCGAGCTCGACAGCCTGTCGCGCTACCTGACCCAGCTCGACCGCCCCGCCGGCCAGCGTCTGCTGCGCGCCGTCGCGCAGACGCCGCAGCGCATGCAGGTGCTCGGCGATCCGGCCGTGCGCGATGCGATCATCGCCAGCCGCGACCAGTCGGCCGCCGTCTCCATGATGCTGCGCACGTCGTCCGTCCCCGACCCCACGGCGATCTTCGAGAACGTGCGCCTCGTCGCCGACGGCAAGGTGAGCCCGATGCTGCTCTGGCACAAACATCCCCTCGCGCTCGGCGGGCTGGGCATCGGCACCCTCATCATCCTGCTGGCTCTGGGACGCCTCCTCTTCGGCCGGCGCACGCACGTCGTGCTGGCGCCCCAGCGCTCCGGCTGGCGCGCGGGGCGGCGCCGGTGAGGCTTGTCACCAGCGAGACACTGACGGGCGAGACCTACGACACCGGCGAGATGGTGTTCGCCTGCGCCGTCAGCGGCGCCAATATCCTGCGCGACATGCGCGAAGCCATCGTCAACACGCTCGGCGGCCAGATGACGCGCTATGAGGATCTGCTCGACCGCACGATCGCGCGGGCGCTCGAGACATTGGGGGAGCGCGCCGCCGAGGCGGGCTATGACGGCGTGCTGGGCGTGCGCATTTCGCACCCCACCATCACCAGCGGCGCCATCGAGGTCGTCGTCGCCGGCACGGGCTTCCGCTACCGCGGCTCTGCATCCTGAACCGGCATCAGCGGTGGTGCATCGGCCACAGTTGCCCACATCCTTTTCCCACATGCGGTGGCGACCCCGTGCCCGGCTGCTATAAGGCCGCCGTGAGGCGGCAGCGATTCGCCGCGAGCCGGCGATGAAACGGGAGCAGCACCGATGGGACTGAAGGCACCTGGAATTCTGATCTTCCTGATCTCGGTGATCCTGGCCCTCGCCGTGCTCTTTGCACGTTTCTTCGGCGCCACCATTCCGCTGCTGACGGGCGAGAGCTATCAGTTCTACGGCCTGCTTGCGGCCTATGTCGTGCTGCTGCTCGGCTGCATCATGCGCGGCCTCTGAGGCGGCACGCCTCGGCCCTGCCGTGTGCCGTACTGTCGCGCGGCCAAACGTACCCTCGATTCCGCCCGCATCGCTCCCCCAAATGGCGGCATGCGGCATCACGAGACATCATCCCGGACACCCGAGCCCGTCGAGACGACCTACCGGCGTCGCGCGCGCACCTGGTCGCGCGAGATCATCCTCGCCGTCGCGCTGACGATCGCGGCGCTGGCGTTCTCGGCCTATGCGCTGCTCGGCGCCGAGCGGGCGCCCGGCATGCCGCTTGCCGCCGCGGACGGCGGCACGGCACCGCATTGAACGATGCCGGCGTCCGCCGCGCCTACTGGCAGGTCCAGCCGCCGTCGATCGAATAGTTGGCGCCCGTGATCGACCTGGCGCTTTCGCCGGCGAGGAACAGCGCCAGCGCGCCGATTTCCTCCGTCGTGATGAAGCGGTTGGTCGGCTGGCGCTGCAGCACCTGCCGCTTGGCGGCGTCCTCGCTGATGTTCTCCGATTTCGCGAGGTCGGGGATCTGCTTTTCCACCAGCGGCGTCCACACGAAGCCCGGCGAGATGGCGTTGCAGGTGATGCCGAGCTCCGCCGTCTCGAGCGCCACCGTCTTGGTCAGGCCGGCGAGCCCGTGCTTGGCCGCCACGTAGGCCGCCTTGAACGGCGAGGCGCGCAGCGAATGCGCCGAGCAGATGTTGATGATGCGGCCCCATTTGCGCGTCTTCATCCCGGGCAGCGCCGCGCGGATGGTGTGGAACGACGAGCTGAGATTGATGGCGATGATGGCGTCCCACTTCTCGATGGGAAACTCCTCGATCGGCGCCACGTGCTGGATGCCCGCGTTGTTGACCAGGATGTCGACCGAGCCGAAATCGCGCTCGGCCTTGGCGATCATCTCCGCGATCTGATTGTTGCGCAGCATGTTGGCCGGGTCGAACGCGACCCGCGTGCCGGCCGCCGCCACCTCGCGGATGACCTTCTCGTTGTCCTTTTCCGTGCCCAGCCCGTTGAGCACGATATTGGCTCCCGCACCCACGAGCGCGTGCGCGATCGCGAGGCCAATTCCCGATGTCGACCCGGTCACGACCGCGGTCTTGCCTTTGAGCTCCATCCTGATCTCTCCATCGCTGTCCGAGTGGGTGCGGGTTGCCGAGGGGCCAGTGGTACCGCTGCGGGCACCAGGCGGTCGCACTCGACTTGTCGAAATCTCTGCCGCAAAGTCGGCCTGCTGGTTATGCGCCTTCATCGGCCGCGGCGAAAGAGGCAGTGTGCTCCGACGCCGCGACCATCCGCCAGCAAATGTCTGTGACAGGAAGGAGTTTCCATGACGGCCGAGGAAAAGCTTGCGTCTCTTGGTCTCACTCTGCCGGCGACGCCGCAGCCGATGGCGAACTACGTGCCCTTCAAACGCGCCGGTGACATGCTCTACCTGTCCGGTCAGGGGCCGAAGCGGCCCGACGGCGAGATGGTCACCGGCAAGGTCGGCCGCGATGTCACCGTCGAGGAGGCCTACGAGGCGGCAAAGCTCGTCGGCCTCGGTCTTCTGTCGGCGGCCAAGGCCGCGGCCGGCAGCCTCGACAAGGTCGAGGTCATCAAGGTGCTCGGCATGGTCAACGCGGTGCCGGAGTTCACCGATCAACCGAAGGTGGTCAACGGCTGCTCGGACCTGTTCGTGGCGGTGCTCGGCGAGCGCGGCCGCCATGCGCGCTCCGCCGTCGGCATGGGGTCGCTGCCTATGCAGATCAGCGTCGAGATCGAGGTCGTGATGCGCATCCTCGACTGAGCCCGCGCCTCACGGCACGTAGCCCTTTTCGAGGTCCATGGCCTGGCGCGCCGTCTCGCGCCCGGCCTTGTCGCGCACCGCCAGCGTCCACGTCACGTTGGTGCCCGCCTCGTAGGACGTGGTGGAGCGCAGCCGCGCCGACAGCGTGCCCCCGGCCGCGATGTCCAGCGGCGCCAGCGCCGGCAGATAGAGCTGCTCCCAGTGCGTGGCGGGCGCATCGGGTCCGGTCGCGAGGTGCACACCGGGCACCAGCTCCGCCGTCCACCACAGCGCGAGGCCGTAAACGGTCGCGGCCTCCTTCAGCCGCCACTCCGCCTCGCCGGCACGCGTCGTCTTGGCCTTGCGGTCGAGCGCCACGCGGTCCCACGTCGATGCGGACGCGCCGCCGTCCAGCAGGTCGCCCGGCCTGAATTTCCGCACGTAGATGTTGTTGAGCGTCATCGCCTTGGCCGGCGCGAAATCGAGCCCGTAGCCCACGCCGTCCCAGGCTGCCAGCTCGCGATGGAACCGCGCGTTCGTCACCGGCGCGACCATCTGCTCCACGGCGCGGGGAACGACGATCCCGCCGGGCTTCAGGAAGCGGCTGCGCGCGTCGTTGAGCGTCTCGATGATGTTTTCCTCGAACGGATAGTTGCCGAGCGTCTCCGACACGATCACGTCGGCGAGCACGTCCGGCGTTGCCTCCGTCGAGTGGGCGGGGATGATCCGGACGTTGCCGAGCCGGTTGTGACGGATCAGCCGGCGCGCCACCTCGGCGATCTCCGCCGTCTCGTAGAGATCGACGCGCCTGGCGCCGAGCTTGGCCGCCAGGAAGCCGAGGAAGCCCGTACCGGCGCCGATGTCGGCGACGATCGTCTCGCCGGGCACGATGACGTTCTTCAGCGCCGCATGGAATGCGGCGTTGCGCACGCGATCGGCCAGCAGGGTGCGGTGGTATTCGATGCGCATCGTGTGTGGGCCGCCTAGAGCAGCAGCCGGCCCTCGACCTTTTCGTCGAGCGGCCACAGCGGCCGCTTCAGCTTGCGGTAGGAATGGTGCCGCGCGTCGTGCGGGCAGCAGCCGCCGGTGTCGGCGCGCACGATCAGGCTCGCGACCGGTCCGAAGGCGCCGGCAAAGTGCTGCGCCGACTTCAGCGCCAGCGCGCGATAGCTGCCGGGGTCGAGCCCCAGGTGGGTGAAGAGCTCCCGCCCCAGCGCCTGCGTGCGCTTGGTGATGAGGATGACGTCGATGCCGTCGCCGATGCGGATTGCCGCCGTATCGCCGAGCGGCACCTTGGCCGCGCCGAAGTGCTGCCAGGTGTCGTGCGCCAGCGCGATCACCTCCACCTCCGCATCCACCGGATCGCCGGAGCCGGCCGAGGCCTTGCCGCCGAAGCGCAGCGGGATGCGCGCGCCGACGCCCGCCGCCGTGCAGAACGCCACCGCCACCGGGTCCCACACTGGCGCGACCGCGACGTTGGAGGCCTTCCGGCGGATGAACTCGTGGATGGTCATGGTGTTGTCGGACGCCGCGCCGCCGCCGGCATTGTCGGCGGGCTCGGCAACGATGGCCGTGCCCTGGTTGTGCGACAGCACGCGCGTCATCGCCTCGTCGAGCGACAGGACCGGCGCGCTCCACTTGCCGCGGTTGGCGAACACCTCCTCGCCCAGCGCACGCGCCAGATTGTCGCCGTCGGCCTTGCGGTCGTCGGTGTAGACGAGCACGCGCGTTCCCATGTCCGGCACGTCGGAATGGCTGAAGCCGTGCGCCAGCGACACCGACAGCACGCCGTTCTTGCCCTCCAGCGCCTTCATGCGGTCGACGAACGACCGCACCGGCTCCGTCGTCGTCGGGAAGAAGTCGTACAGCCTCGGATCGTAGAGCGAGGCGACCGGCTTGATCTCGCCGCGCAGCGTCTGCAGCACCAGGTCGACCAGCTCCTCGCCGCGATCCATGAAATCGACGTGCGGGTATTCCTTGAACGTCACCGACACCGTCGACAGCCGCACGCGCCGCTCCGTGAGCTGGCAATGCGGGTCGTACTCGCAGCCGATCACGCAGTCCGGGCCCACCAGCGCGCGGATGCGCTCCAGCATCTCGCCCTCGACGTCGTCATAGCCCTCGGCGACGAACGCACCGTGGAATCCCATCAGCACCGCATCGACCGGCAGCGCCGCCTTGAGCTGGTCCAGGATCTCGTCGCGCATGCTCTCGTAGCCCGCGCGCGTGCAGGTGCCGGACGGCTCGGCCCAGAACGACGAGCCTTCGATCAGCGTGAAGCCTTCCGCCTTTGCGAGCCGCCGCGCGACGAGCAGCGGCGCCGTGCACAGCTTCGGCTCGTCGGGGTGCTGTCCGGCGGGGGCGTAGAACGCCTCCTCGAAGCTGCCGCGCGAGGTGGGAATGGGTGAGAACGTGTTGGTCTCTGTGGCCAGCGACGCGGCGAAAATGCGCATGGACGCGTCTCCTCAGTTCCAGGGCTCGCCGGCGATCAGCTTCTCGGCCAGCAGCTCCGCCGCGATATCGAGCAGCGTCTCGCCTTTCTCGGCCGTGGCCTTGCGCGCATCGCCGATGACGCCCGACGGCGTCAGCTCCTTGAACGATTTCCACACCGCCAGCGGCGGCGTCAGCCCGAGCCCGCGCAGGCGTACCGGCCCGTGTGCCTCGGGGATCTTGTCCTTGCGCACGCAGTCGCCGAACGCCGCCAGCATCATGGACGTCTCGGCTTCGCAGGCATGCATGACGCCCTTCTGGTCCTCCAGCACCTTCTCGTAGGCGGCCGTCTCGTGCGGCAGCGAATAAAGCGTCGTGGTGGCGATCGGCGCCTTGAGCTCCTGCGCGAGATCGGTGGTCAGCGCGGCCAGCGCCGCGATGTTTCCGCCATGCCCGTTGACGATCAGGATGTGGCGGAAGCCGGCGCGCAGGATGGAGTTGCAGAGCTCGCGCAGCAGCGCGTGATAGGTCGGCAGCGACAGCGTGAACGTGCCCCCGAACGCCACATGATGCTCGGCCAGCCCCATCCACACGGTCGGCGCCACGACGATGGGCTTCTTTTTCGCCACCAGCAGCGCCGTGCGGCGGCAGCCTTCGCCGGCCAGGAAGGTATCGACGCCGGTGCCCAGGTGAGGGCCGTGCTGTTCCGTCGACGCGACCGGCAGCAGGACGATGGCGCCCTTGGCCGCCTGCTCGCGCAGCTCGGCGGCGGTCATGCGGTTCCACAACACCTCGGGGGCGGCTTTGGCGGGAGACTTCGGCATCGCGGCATTCCTTCCTGCAGCTTGCGGCGCCCTGTCGCGGCGCCTGTCCGTGGTTCCGGCCGGCAAGCTAGGCATGGCCCGGGCGCGGACGCAATCGCCGCGATTGCATGGTCCACCCCACGCAGTATCCTGAGGCTGTCATACGACGGGAGGACAAATGAGCAGCGCCGCACTCAAAGCCGAGATCGCCCGCACCTTCGGCACGCCCGTCGCCGTCATCGACCTCGACCGGGTCGAGCGCAACATCCAGCTCATCCAGACCATCTGCGATGCGGCGGGCGTCGCCAACCGGCCGCACATCAAGACCCACAAGAGCCCCGTGCTGGCGCAGATGCAGGTGGCTGCCGGCGCCCGCGGCATCACGTGCCAGAAGATCGGCGAAGCCGAGGTGATGGCCGACGGCGGCCTCGACGACATCCTGATCGCCTACAACCTGATCGGCCCGCAGCGCGCCGAGCGGCTCGGCGCCCTTGCCCGCCGCGTCACGCTGACGGTCGCCGCCGACAACCCGACCACGCTGGAGACCTACACGCAGGCCGGTCGCCTCGCGGGCCGTCCGCTCGGCGTCGTCGTCGAATGCGACACCGGCCGCAGGCGCGCCGGCGTCGAGACGGCGGGCGAGGCCATCGCGCTGGCGCGTCGGATCGGCGCCGATCCCCACCTCCAATTCCGCGGCTTCCTGTTCTACCCAACCGAGACCTCGTGGCCCGAGACCCAGAAATTCTACGACGAGGCGCTGGCGGGCGTGCGCGAGGCCGGGCTCGAGGCGCCGATGGTCTCCACCGGCGGCACGCCGAACCTCGTCAACCTCGGCAACCTGAAGGGCGCCACCGAGCATCGCGCCGGCACCTACATCTTCAACGACCGCATGATGATCGCCTGCGGGCGCGCCACCCTCGAGGACTGCGCGCTGCACATCTATACCACCGTCGTCAGCCGCGCCGGACCGGACCGCGGCATCCTCGACGCCGGCAGCAAGACGCTCACCTCCGACACCGGCGGCCTCGACGGCCACGGCTTCATCCTCGAGCACCCCGAGGCGCGCATCAAGGGCTTCGCCGAGGAGCACGGCTTCCTCGACCTCAGCCGCTGCAACGAGCGCCCCGCCGTCGGCGAGATCGTGCGCGTCGTCCCCAACCACGTCTGCGTCGTCGTCAACATGATGGACCAGCTCGTCACCGTGCGCGGCGACGAGATCGTCGGCGTCCTGCCCGTTGCCGCGCGCGGCAAGCTCGTCTGAGGCCGCATGACCGCAACACCCGTCCCGCCCGCCTTCCCCGCGCCCATGCCCGAGGCCGGCATCGCCGCCGTCGATGCCTACCTGCGCGACGGCTACGACAGCGTGCCCGGCATGTCCTCGCGCTTTGCCGCCGCCATCTGCGCCGGCCTGCTGCGCATCCAGGCGGACATGGGCATCGCGGGTCCCATCGCCGAGATCGGCACCTTCGAAGGCCGCTTCTTCATCGCGCTCGCCCACGCGCTCGAGCCCGGCGAGGTGGCGCTCGGCATCGACGTCTTCAACTGGCCGGACGACAAGGTTCTGGATCGCTTCGAGGCCAACTGCGACCGGCACGGCATCGCCGCCGACCGTCGCGTCGCCTGGAAGGCCGACAGCCGCACGCTGCCGCCCGCGGACCTGATCGCGAAGCTCGGCGGCCGGCGGCCGCGCTTCTTCCACATCGACGGCGAGCACTCGCGCGATGCGCTGACGCGCGACCTCGAGCTCGCCACCGCGGTCATCGCCGACGACGGCGTCATCGTGCTCGACGACATGCTGCATCCCGGCTACCCGACGCTGATGGTCGCGGTGCAGGAGTATCTCGGCCGTCATCCCGACATGTGCGTGCTGGCCGTCATCGACCGCGAGACCATCGTCGCGGCCACCAAGTTCATGCTGTGCCGCACGGCGCGCTTCAAGGACTACGAAGCCCGCCTGCTCGAGGACTACAAGGCCAACGTCTGGCCGCTCGGCGCCGACTTCGAGCCGCACTGGTGCCTCGTCCTCAGCCTCGACACGCGCCTTGCCGCCATCGGCTGAGGCGTCTAGTCCACGTGCCCGCCGTCGTAGCGGCAGGCGATGCGGCCGAGCGCGGCGCGGAACCGGTCGGAGTCCATCAATGCGTCGAGGTCCGGCATCGGCTCGCCGGCGCGCGGAAATTCCGCCGTGCCCAGCAGCTCGGCACGCACGGCCGGATCGTCCGCATCGCGCTTGCCCGCCTTCAGCCCGCGCCGGATCAGCGCGGCGACGAGCGCCGGATCGAGCGTCGGCAGCATGGCGTAGAACGCATCGCCCAGCAGGCGCGCCAGCGCGTGATCGGGATGGCCCGGCGCCTCCGGCGCACGGCCCGCATCCCACAGGTGCGCCGCCTTGTCCCAGCCGTGCGGCTCGTTCGGAAAGCGGTCGGCCAGCGCCGCCGCCTCGCCGGCCACATAGAAGCGGTTGAGGTTGTCGAAATAGGCGAACCGGTAGCCGGCCGCGGTGAGCATCGGCTCCCAGCCGTGCCACGCCTCCGCGAGGTCGCCCGGCTGCATCGCTTCGAGCAGGATGACGCGCGGGCGGTGCCGCGCGAAGTCGATGCCGGCCAGCACGTCGGCCTCCGCGCCCTCGACGTCGATCTTGAGCACGTCGATGCGGTCGATGCCGGCCTCATCGCACAGCGCCGACAGCCGTCGCACCGGCACGCGCCGCGTGCGGTATCCGGCGCCGAACGCGCTGGCGCCCGCGGCGCGCTCGCGCACCGTGCTCGACAGCCCGTGCAGGCCCTCGACGGCATGGAATTCCGTCTCGCCGTCCTCGCGCCCCGCGACGCAGGCCGCGACATGATCGCGCGGGCGCACGTGCGCGTAGAGCCCGGCCAGCTCCGGCTGCGGCTCCACCACGAGGCCGCGCCAGCCCTTGAGATAGAACCAGAACGACACGTTGTCGGCGACCGGGTGGCCCGCGCCGACATCGACGTAGACGCCCGTCGCCTGGTCGCCGAACACCTGCTCGAGCGCGAAGTCTTCCATGTTCTGTGCGTAGGAGAGCTGCATTCGTTCGCCTGTCGTGCTAGGAGCCGCGGTCTTGTCCGCAGGTCCGCCTGCTGACCCTCACAGCCACAACGCGCCAAGGCGACGATTCGATGACCGTGCCCATCCTGACCCACGCTGCAGACCTGCTTCAGCGCTACGACGTGGTGTTCTGCGACGTGTGGGGCGTCATGCACGACGGGCGCAAGGCCTACGCGCTCGCCGGCGACGCGCTGGCCCGCTTCCGCGCCGGCGGCGGCACCGTCGTCCTGGTGTCCAACGCACCCGTGCCCGCCGACGGCGTCGAGACGGTGCTCGCCAACACCGGCGTGCGCCGCGACAGCTGGGACGCCATCGTATCGTCGGGCGACATCGCGCTGCGCCACATCGCGGAGAAAGGCTACAAGGCTCTCCACCGCGTCGGACCGTTCGAGCGCGATCACACGCTGTTCTCGCGCGTGCCCGACCCCGACGCACCGCTCGCGTCCGCAGATGCCATCCTGTGCAGCGGCCTCGCCGACGAAGCGACGGAGACGGTGGAGACCTATCGCGACCTCATCGAGGGCGGGCTTGCGCACAAGCTGCCCTTCATCTGCGCCAACCCCGATCTCGTCGTCGATGTCGGCGGCCGGCGCCTGACCTGCGCCGGGTCCGTCGCGCTGGAATACGAGCGTCTCGGCGGCGACGTGTTCTGGGCCGGCAAGCCGCACCCCTCGGCCTACGGCACGGCGCACGAGGTGGCGGGCGAACTGCGCGGCACGCTCCCCGAGCTGTCGCGCATTCTCGGCATCGGCGACGCGGTGCGCACCGACCTCGCCTCCGCGCAGGGGCTCGGCGTCGACGCGCTCTTCATCGCCGACGGCATTCACAACGACGCGCTGCTGGTCGACGGCGCCATCGATCCCGCGAAACTTGCCGCGCTGATGGACGTGCCGGGCACCCCGCCCGCCATCGCCGCCATGGCCCTGCTGGCCTGGTAGCGCGCGGACCGTTCAGCACGCGTCCGGCTGCGTGGATGACGCGCCGTGTGCGCTTGGATGCGCATTCTGTGCGTCTTTGGCGGCGGCGATATTGAGCAAATTCAGTATCTTAAGACAGCCTACAGGCCTTGGCCCGTCCGTCGTCGCGTCCGTCCGGCGGATCGCGGGACTGCCATCGACAGTACGCGCAATTTGCGCCGCGGGGATAACGGCCGCCCCACGCCCGCCCCGCCCCATCCTCCCGCCATGGCGCGCCGCGCCGGCGCTACTTCCCGCCCGCCGCCGCCGAGAACCCGCTGAAGATCATGTCCGGCGAGGACGTGTTGTGCCGCGACGGCGACGTGCGCCCGGCCCACACGTCCGTCGCCTGCGCGCGCTTGAACGCCATGACGGCGTCCTCGCGCCAGCCCTTGGCGCCCGGCTCGCGCACCGCGACGCGCGCCACGTCGTTGTTGAACTCCGTCACGTACATGGAGCGCAGCGCCGCGAACGGCCGCCCGTCCACCGCCTGCGACAGCGCCACGTCGAGCACGTTGCGGTTCTGATCGACCATCGACATCGAGACCGTCGCCGACCCGCCGCGCTCGAAGGACAGCGTGAAGGCCTTCGCCTTGGGATCGAACGCCACCTCGCGGATGCGCACGATGGGCCGCCCCTCCGTCTCCACCGGCCCGATCAGGAACGAGGAGCCGTAGGCCGTCGGCGCCATGCCGGCCGGCGCCAGCGGCCTGAGCCGCCAGTAGCCGTCCTGCGGATAGAGCACCAGCACCTCCTCGCCGCCCATGGGCCGGATGCGCCACACCTGCAGCAGGTGGATGCCTTTCTCGACGCGGTCGCCGATCCTGACCGTCGCCGTCGCCGGCCGCCAGAAGGTCGGGAACGTCAGCCCCACGACCCACATCTCGATGTCCTCGTAGAGCGTGACGCGGCGCGGCGGCGTCGGCGGCGCATGCGCGGGGTCGCCCTTCATGTCGCAGGCCGTCCAGTCCGCCTCGAAGCTGTCGCGCTGCAGCGTGCCGATATAGGCCGGGTGCGCCGCCTCGATGCGGAACCGGCGCACGTCCTTCGACGCGAAGTCGAGCGTGACGTTGTCCTTCTCCGCGCACAGCACCGGCTCGCTGGCGTTCGTCACCTCGACGGCGAGCGGTGTCGCGGGCGAGGCCGCCTGCGCGGCGGGCCTGGGTGAAGCCGCCTGCGCGGCGGGCGCCAGCAGCAGCGCCACAAGACCGAGGGCGAGCAGCGCGCGGACGCGCTCAGCGCGGCAGGACACAGTACACGTCCCCCGAGTTGGCGGCGTGCGGCAGTCCCTCGATGTGCGCGGCCATCTCATCCCTGGCGATCCAGCGGTTGAAGGTGAGCGCCTGGCTTTCGCCGAGCGCGATGTCGAAGCCGTAGGGCCCGAGCGAAGCTAGCCGATCGAGGCAGGCGAAGGCCACGTCGCGCTGGATCGTGGTGAACTCGAACGACAGCGCCGGCAGCGGCCGCGTGAGGCCGCCCAGCACCTCGGCCTCGAAGCCTTCGACGTCGATCTTGGCGAAGTCGGGCGTGCCGTGATCGCGCACGAGATCGTCCAGCGTCGTCACCGGCACCTCGATGGCGCGGTCCCACACCTGTCCTTCCCAGCCGCCCGCGCCTTCCGCGGCCGCGACGAAATCGGTCGATGCCGTCGTCACCGTCGGGTTGGCCGAGTTGACGTGCAGCGTCAGCGTGCCGGGCGTGCTGCCGCAGGCGGCTTCCACCAGCGTCACGTCGCCGTCGCCGGCATAGATGGTGCGGATCGCGCGCGCGCACAGCGGCTGCGGCTCGAGCGCCACGACGCGCGCGCCCAGCCGGCGGAAGCTGCCGATGCGGTCGCCCACGTGGCTGCCGATGTCGAAGGCGAGCGCGCCGGGCGCGACGAAGCGGCGGTAGAGGCCGTCCATGGCGGCATCGCGCCGGGCTTCGCCGTAGTAGACGTCGAACGAGCGCACGAGACCGGCGAACGCCGGGTCGGCCCTCAGGTTCGCAACGCGCGCCGCCCGATCCGCCGCGGTCATCGTCGCGCTCATGGCGCAGCCATGCCCGGCAGCGCGGCGCGGATCTCGGAGGGCGGCGCGAAATCCTCGGGGATGCCGCACAGCCCGATCCGCTTCAGCGCCCGCCCCACGGCCGGCGATGCCGTGACGACGGCGAACGGCATGGCAAGCAGGTAGCCCGCCGTCAGCGGCAGGCTCCACCAGAACACTGCCGGCGCGATCAGCAGCAGCGCGCCGCAGACCAGCACGCCGAAGGCCGTCTGCGGCCACAGGTTCTCCGCCGCCGTCCGCCACGAGATGCCGTAGGCGTCGCGCGACTGGCCGCCCCAGGTCACCGACGTGCCGAACAGCAGCCCGACCATGAAGATCGTCGTGCGGATGGTCGACACCGCGCCCTGCAGGAACGAGAACACCAGCTCCGTCGCCGCGCCGGCGATGAAGCGCAGCCAGCCGCCGTAGCGCGCCACCCCGCCGGGCGTCAGCATGGCGTCGGCGAGACCGGCGATCTTCGGCATCAGGTACATGAGGAAGAACACGACGTAGAGCGTCTGCGCGAGCCCGGTCGGGAAATCCGGCACCGCCCTCGCCTGCCACGCGGCGACCGGCAGCAGCGCGATCATCAGCGTCCACGCCGGCAGGCCGAGGAACATCAGGATCGCCCACACGAGCTGGAAGCGGCTCATGGGATAGAGCCCCGGCAGGTTCAGGAGCTTGATGTACTGCAGGTTGCCCTGACACCAGCGCACGTCGCGCTTGGCGAAGTCGAGCATCGTCGGCGGGTTCTCCTCCCAGCTGTCGTTCTCGACGGGCAGCACGCGCACCTCGTAGCCGGCGCGCCGCATGAGCGTCGCCTCCACCTGGTCGTGCGACAGCACGTGCCCGCCGAGCGGCGGCCCGCCCGGCAGCACCGGCAGCTCGCACTGCTCGAAGAACGGCTTGATGCGCACCACCGCGTTGTGGCCCCAGAAGGGTCCGCAGTCGCCCACCCACCACGCCTGCCCCATGGTGTAGGAGCGCATGCCGTGGCGCATGCCGAACTGGAAGATGCGCGCGAAGGCCGAGCTCGACGGCATGCCGACGACGAGGCTCTGCAGGATGCCGAGCTGCGGATAGGCCTGCATCATGCGCACGAGGCGGACGATGGCCGGTCCCGACATGAGGCTGTCGGCATCGAGCGGCAGCATCAGCTCGTAGTCCTTGCCCCAGCGCTCGCAGAAGTCGCGCACGTTGCCGGCCTTGTAGCCCTTGTTGTCGGTGCGGCGGCGATAGACGATGCGGTCGCGGTCCGGATCGGCCGCGCGCCACGCGGCGACCGCCCGCTCCTCGGCTTCGGCTGCGGCGGGATCGTTGGTGTCGGACAGCACGAAATAGGAGAAGGCCGCACCCTGCCCGGTCGCGTCCACGCTGTCCTTGACGATGCGGAAGCGGCGGATGGCGCGGTCGGCGTCCTCGTTGCGCAGCGTCATGAAGACGGCGGTCTTGATGCTGACGGGGGTGTCGCGGTCGCCGGCGGCGGCGAACGGGGCCACCTCCGCGACCGCATCCTTGTGCCCGTGCAGCAGCCACAGGCCGATGAGCGAGTTCCAGAAGCCCAGCACCGTCCAGGGCGTGCCGAACACGAAGCAGATGAACAGAATGACATCGACCCACGTCCAGCCGCCCGCGCCCAGGATGCGCGCGCCCGCCCACAGGATGAGCAGATAGGTGACGACGTTAAGGACCAGCACGATCGCGCGCCGCCGGCTCAGGTCGTCGATGGACTGGAGGCCGGTCGGTGTCGTAAGCCTCAGGCGCGGCGCGCCGCGACCCGTGGTCGAACCCGTGGCAGACTGCGTGGACGGAAGGCTGTCGGTCATGGATGCACCAGGCAAGGGTCCTGTTCGGGATTGGGAACGATGACAGAGGCCGGTAACATGAGTCCGCGGCGGTCGGCCGGCAAGACCCAGGTCGCCCGGGCGGATTGGTATGTCGGCAAGGAGCGTGTCGAGATCAGGCCCGCGCCGCTGCCGCCGCTGGCGGCCGGCCATGCGCGGGTGCGGACATTGTTCAGCGGGATCAGCC
>JBFWWW010000074.1:0-16195 GCA_050245975.1 Hyphomicrobiaceae bacterium | reverse complement strand
TGGCCGCGCTCGAGGTCGCGGACCTGCGCTTCGAGATCGCGGATGCGCTCGTCCGCCTGCTGCAGGGCATGCTCCTGCACGAGGACCGACTGCACGAGCATGTAGGGCGCGTCCGGCATGGCGCGGACATTGCGGTCGATCAGCGTTGCCGCGTCGCGGTCTTTCTCCGGCGCTCCGAAGCGCGACATGCGGTCGAACAGGTCGTCGATCAGCTGGCGTTCGTCAGGGGTCATAGGCCGCGGTCTCCCACAGGGTCGGGCACAGGGTCGGGACCCGCTATGTTGGGTGCCGTCCACCACCGCGCAAGGGCGGGCGCGGCCGGGAAAGACAAAGTCCTGGAACGGAGCTGGAACGGGGCATGGCGGCTTTGAGATGAGGCCGCCCCAAAAGAAAAAGGGCCGCCGAAGCGGCCCTTTCCCTGAAGTGCGACAGGCTAGGCGGCCTGTCGTGTCGGTCCGGCCTTTGGCCGGTCTTTCTCGGCTTCAAGCGCCGATCGCAAGACGATGCCGTGATACCGCGTCCGGTTTCCGATGCGCGACTTCTTCACGCCCAGCGTGTTGAACTCGCGGCTGAACCCGGGATGGGACATCGGCTCCTTGGCAAGCGACTCGCACCACAGGCAGTAGTCCTCGTACATCTCGGACGACTTCACGCTGCTGCCAGGCTCTGCGCTTGCGATGCGCTCCTTGTAGTACCTTTCGATGGTGCTGGCCGGCGGGATCATCTTCTGAGCGATCATGCGGCCGGAGTTGTCGTTGGCAAACACGCGCGCTGCGGCGGGCTCCGCCACGGGCGCCAGCGGTATCGCTTCGACGGGCTCCTCGGCCGGCGCCGGCATCGGCTCCGCCTCGGCGTCCGCGACGACAACCCGGCGGCGCTCGGCCACAGGTTCCGCCAGCTTCGGTGCCGCCTGATCGTAGAGGCGCCACTGGGCGAACGCGACATAGAGTCCGAAGCCCGAGCCGATCTCAAGCAGCAGGGCGACGAACATCGCTAATCCGGTCTGCACCGTCTCGATGTCGAAGCCGGTGAGCTGATGCAGCACGGCAGCCTGCGGATCGGCCTCGGCCATCACCGTGCCGCCGGCACCCTTGGCCAGCTTTGCGCTGATCTCGCCGATGCGCGTCTCGAGCTTGTCCGCCTCTTCGGCCGAGGCGAGCTCGGCATTGAGAGCATGGAACTTCTGACAGAACTCGCGTCCCGTCTTGCCCTTGACGTCGGTGCAGCCGTTCGTCCAGGACCAGGGACGCTGGTCCTTGAGCGACTGCAGCTCGCTCTTCACCGTGTCGACCGGCCGGTGCTGCGGCACCCAGCCGAGCTGCTCCTGCGCCCGAGACATGTCGGCGCGCAGGTCCTTGTAGGTCGCTGCCTGCACCGCGCGCTGGCCGGTCGAGTCGAACCGGTTGAGCGCGGCATGGCCGAGGGCCGAGGTCATCGAATAGCCGGTGACCACGGTCCACACGAGAGCGGCGGCTGCCGCCTGCGACCAGACCCTGTTCTTGATTGCGGCGAAGAAGAAGAACGGAACCAGCGCCTTCATGCAGTCTGCCGCGGCCGAAGCCGCGCCATAGATCTGCCCGTCCATCTCGGTTTTCCCGAGGCTGAACCCGAAGCGCCAGTTCATGGCTGCCGAGACGGCGAGTAGCACGCCAGCGGCCAGAACGCCTAGCACACCCAGTACGTGTCGCATTGTTGCGCCCCCAAATGTTTGGACCAGCATGCGCCCCTGCGCATTCTGGTCTTGCATACGCACGCCGGGAGGTGCCGCATCCGGACGACCCGCCAATATCCCTCGGCGGGAAAGCGCTATTCCCTCGAATTGCGGATCTCTGCGAGCACGGTTCCCAAGCCGGCGCTCACCGTCGATCCGCGCGCGCTTTTTCAAAGCTCGTGCCGGAACGAAGTCGGCTGCCGATGAGTTTGTGCACAGAGGGTGTCGCCGCTCGAGCACCGCTTATGCACAAGGCATCGGAAGCCAGGCGAACATGCGACGCGATACGGACAAACTGCCCCCTTAGTTGCTGAGGCTATGCGATTCGTTTCTTTTTGTTAACGGATTCAGCGTGGTAAATGGCCCACACTCCGGCTGCGATCGCGATGCATGTCCAAGGCGTCCGGACAGGCCCTGTGGACAAGCCGGCAGTGCGCTTCTCAAGCTATCCACCGTTCATCCACCGCAGCGTTCTTGCGGCGCCATCCTGTGCACAAGCGTGCCCCGGCACGACGACCTCACGGTGTCGTTGTTTGCAATCGCTGTCTGAACGACTAAAAGTGGTCGTACCCCGCGCAATTGCCGTTCGCACACCTCGCGCGGGGGACCTGTTGGCGTCTGTGTCTGGCGAGGTTGCGTCATGAGTAGGATTGCTGGGTATGCCCTGATCGCCGCCGGGCTCGGCGGCGCCATCTACCTCACGCCCGCCAAAGAGACCGCCCGGGTCTTCCCCTCGACGGTCGTCGATGCTACCGCCGACGCGCGTCCTGTCGCGGCGACCGCTGCCGCGACCCGCGAGGGCAACGGCCGCCTCGTGTTCTCCGCCAGTCATCCGCTGGTGCCCAGCGATCCGGAAGTCGTCGTGGTGCCCAGCACGGCCGGTCCCGTGCGTACGGTCGCCTCCGCGCTTCCGTCTCCGGTCAGGACCGTCTCACCCACACTCGAAACACAGCAGGTGGGATCCGATCCCTACCAGCGCCTCGCCTCCTCGGCGCCCGGCGATCCTGACGCTCGCTGGGCGCTGGTGCGCGACCTGCAGCGCGAGCTGAAGCGCGTGGGCTGCTACGAGGGCGAGGTGACGGGCGCCTGGTCGCCGTCGACGCGGCGCGCCATGAAATCCTTCACCGAATGGGTCAATGCCAGCCTGCCGGTGGAAGAACCCGACTACATCCTCCTGACCCTGGTGCAGAACCAGAAAGGCACCGCCTGCAGCCGGACGTGCCCGGCCGGACAGAAGACTGCCGAGGACGGACGCTGCCTGCCGAACGCCGTCATCGCCCATGCCGTGCCGGCCAGGCCCGCAAAAGCCGAGCGCAAGCGTGGCGAGCGCGACGTCGCGGCCGCCCCCGTGCTGCAGCGCGTAACGCCCAACGCCGCCGGCTGGGCCGCGAAGGTGACGGCGACGCCGGCCGACACGCCGGTTGCCACCGCACGCGCCGAGCCGCGCGAACCGCTGGAAGGCCGCATGTCCATCGGCGCAGCCAGCCGTGAAGAGCCGATGCGCGGCAGGGTCTCGGGCCAGGCCACCGCCGGGCCGGCTCCTACGGCTGGCCTTTCCAGTCGCGAGCCGCGCGCCGTTCGCGCCGTAGCACCGCCGCCGCGCAAGATCGCGCGTGCGGCCGGCCCCGCGCGTCGCGGCAAGTTCGGGCCGTGGATCTTCTCGCGGCTGGGTACGCCCAACTGACCTGCCCCAACTGACCTGCCCAACTGACCGGAGTGAGGCTTACCGGCTGCGCGACCTATCGGTGTGAGCGCCGGATGGTGGCCAGCGCGATCGCCGCCATCGCGCCGAGCTGAAGGGCTGCACCGGCGGCGTGGGAATATTCCCAGCGCGCGCGCAGCGCCTCCCAGTTCTCCGGCTTGAGCATCCAGTTGCCGGTCGCCGTATTGGCGGGAAACGTGAACATCCAGAACAGGCCCTGGGCCGCGATCAGGCAGGCGATGGCAACCAGGACCGGCACCGCCACACGCTGCCGACGCCAGGACAGGACGGCCGCCGCGGCAAGCGATACGAATTGCGCCGCCAGCACGAACGCAAGCTGATCCCAGCCGCGATAGGCCTGCTGCATGACGAAGTAGTCATCGCGGCTCATGGTGATCTTGTTCGGCAGCTCGAGCGCATGCGCCAACGCGCCGCCGAAGGCGATGGCGGTCGACATCAGCGCGACGAAAAAGACCGCATCCGCCAGCGGCCGGCGCGGGATCGCCTCCGTCTCGCCGGTTGCGATCGCCGGGTGCTCGTGTTCGGGGCTCATGTGCGGGCAACGCCGGCCGCGCGGCACGGTTCCGGCCCGCGGTTCCCGCCTGCGGAGAGCCGGGACCTACTTCCGCGCGGTCACAACCTGCAACACCTTCGCGAACCCGATGAAAGCCGCGAGCCGCGGACGCATGAAATTGCTGCGCGCCGCGATTGTCTCGCCGATCACCAGGGTCCGGTCATGCAGCGCGCGGTGGCTCGGCCATTGCGTCTCGGAGGCCGGACGGCCGTTGCGGGCGAACGCAAAAACGAGATTGCTCACCTGTCGCGCGATGGCGCGGTCGGCATCGGTGAATGTCCCGCGCACGCCGTCGGCGAGGTCTCCCGTGTCGAGCAGGAACGGAACCTCAAGGCCATGCGGCACGCCGTTTGGCAGGCCCGGGCGCCGCGCCGTCGCGACGTAGTCGAAATAATATCGCCATGTGGTTGCGCGTTTGGCATGGCGGTCGGCGATCCAGCGCACAGGCAGCGTGAAGATGGCATCGCGCACCACCAGACGTGCAAGCTCCGCGTTGTCGGTGACGCCGGGATAGACAAGACGCAGCGCGAGGCCGGCGCCCTTCATCTTCCGAAGCAGGGCAGCCGGATCGATGCCGAAGGCGACGGCGACACTGGCATCATCGCTCGTGTTGCCCAGGATGAGCGGCAGCGCGGCCTCGCGGCCGGCCGCGAACACCCGCTCGATCGGCTGCGGCAGCACCATGTCGCCGGCCACCGGCAGCGGCGATGTGGAGAGCCCCTGGCCCTTGAGAGTTAGAAAGGCCGAAGCCGGCACGGCGCGCAGGTCGGCTGCGGACGCCGACACGCCCTTCAGTCCCAGCGCATCGGCGACTTTCGCGCCGATCTCCACGGCCTTGGCGCGCGTCATGTCGGCAACCGCATAGGAGCTTGCCGCCACACCCTTGTGAAAGAGCCCGCGCGCCAGTGGCGACGCAAAGAGCGCCAGCACGCTCTTGGCGCCTGCCGACTGGCCCATGATGGTCACGTTGCCGGGATCGCCACCGAACGCCGCGATGTTGGCGCGCACCCATTTGAGCGCCGCGATCTGGTCGAGCAGGCCGAAGTTCACCGGACCGCCGGGCGCTTCCTTCTCCAGCGCCGGATGCGCGAAGAAGCCGAGCTGCCCGAGCCTGTAGTTGAGCGTGACCACGACGGCGCCGCGGGAGGCCAGCGGCGCACCGTTGTAGACGGCGAGGCTCCCCGAGCCGAAGACGTAGCCGCCGCCGTGTATCCAGACGATCACAGGCAATTTGGCGGACCGGCCCGTCCTGGATGTCCAGATATTTAGGAACAGGCAGTCCTCGCTTGCCGGCCCCGTCTCGCCGCCATTGGCGGCCGACAGTCCCGGTGGCTGGATGCAGGCCGCGCCGTAGGTGTCGGCCTTGCGCTCGCCGTTCCAGGATGCGGGTGCCGCCGGCGGCTTCCAGCGCAACGGACCGACAGGCGGCGCGGCGTAGGGAATGCCCTTGAAGACCTGTACGCCGCCCTCGGTCGCACCGCCGACAGAACCCTGCGCCGTCGCTACGGTTTCAGCACGTGCCGGAAGCCCGTGCAGCGCGACGGCGAGCAGCAGCACACAAGCCATCGCGAGGAGGTGAGGCATCTTCTCTCGCATGGATCATTTCCTCAGCTCGTTGCCGCATCGAATGCCGCGACCAGCAGGCGCGCACGCTCGGAAATGTCCGTTGCCCGCAGTCCCGGCCTGTAGAGCGCGCTGCCGATGCCGAACCCCGTGCAGCCCGCGGCGAGAAAGGCCGCGAAGGTCTCCGCACCGGCGCCGCCCACGGCATAGAGCGGCATCGCGGGCGGCAGCACGGCCTTCATGGCGCGGATGCCGGCCGGCCCCGCGATCTCGGCAGGAAAAATTTTCAGGACATGCGCGCCGGCCCGGATGGCCGCGAACGCTTCGGTCGGCGTGAAGACGCCGGGAAAGGACCCCAGGCCTTTGTCGCGCGTGCGCGCGATCACGTCCGGATTGCAGTCGGGCGAGACGATGAACGTGCCGCCCGCGGCCGCGACGGCGTCGACCTCGCCCGGCGACAGCACGGTGCCGGCGCCGATGCGCGCACGACCCTGCATCGCCGCGCCGGCGGAGGCGATCGATTTGAGCGGCTGCGGCGAGTTGAGCGGCACCTCGATGAGCGTGATGCCGGCCTGCACCAGCGCCTCGCAGGCGGCAAGGATCTCGCCGGGCGCGATGCCGCGCAGGATGGCGATGAGCGGGCGGTGCCCGGTGATGTCCATGCCTATCTCCCGGGGATCTGGGTGCGCGCTGCCGCGAGGCCGGCGAGCACCGCCTCGGTGCCGTCCACGATGCGTGCTTGCCCGCCGGCGGCCTCGATGCCGGCCGCGTAGAGCGCGGACAGGGTTTCGTCACCCACGACGGCGACGGTTTCCCTGCCGATCCAGCTCCGCGCGCCGCCGATCTCCGAACCGATCAGCAATCCCGACAGGTAGCCGGCGCACCAGTCCGGCGTGCGCCCGGAGAGCAGCGCCGCCGTGCGGACCTTGAAAAGCTGCGACAGAAGCCGCCCCGGCGCATCGAGACCCAGTGCCAGGCCGTGCGCGAAGCCTTCGTCCCGCGCGGCCCCGTGCAGATCGCCGTTGAGCGAATGACGCAGCACCGAATGCGCGCGCAACAGCTCGAACATCTCGCCCGTCATGGCGGTGGCGAAACGCTCGACATGGCGATCCGCCAGGCGCACCCACTTGGCATGCGTGCCCGGCATGCACACCGTGCCGGCAAAACCCGGCGACAGCGACGCCAGGCCGAGAAGCTGGGTCTCCTCGCCGCGCATCACCTCCTCGGCCCCCGTTTCGCGCTGGCAAATGCCGGGGAGAATGCGCGGCCGCAGGCGGCCTTCCGGCATCGGCGGCATGATCGCACCGGACGCGAGCGCGCCGAGATCAGCCGGCACCTCGACATAGGGCGCCTCGCGCCAACCCTGCCGCGCGCCGGCCATGCCGCAGATGAGCACATCGAGCGGCGGGCCGTGCTCGCCGATCCGGTCCGCCACCAGCGCCGTGAGCGCACCCGGATATCCCTCGGGCGCGAGCTTGCTCATGCCGTCGCCCGACGACACCG
This sequence comes from Hyphomicrobiaceae bacterium, assembly GCA_050245975.1. Lineage (GTDB taxonomy): Bacteria > Pseudomonadota > Alphaproteobacteria > Rhizobiales > Hyphomicrobiaceae > JBFWWW01. The sequence continues at coordinate 9,142 of JBFWWW010000074.1, read as the reverse complement.
CAAAGCGCATCTCGCCGTCCGCGCCGATGCCCCAGGCGCGCAGGTTGGAGGTGCCCCAGTCGACCGCGATCCAGGCTGCTTCGCTCACGGGTTGGCCTCGTGGCTGCCGGCGACGAGACGCAGCGGAGTGTATTCCGCGACGACGAGGCCGTCCTGGTTGCGCACGATGTTGCGCGTGCGCACGAGGCCGCGGTCGCCCTTCGACGTGGCGCGCTGCTCGATCACCTCGATCTCCACCTCGATGGTGTCGTTGGCATAGGCCGGCGCACGCACCTTCCAGTCCGCCTCGAGAAAGGCGAGGCCGGTGTGTTGCAGCAGCGCCTGGATCGAGAGACCCTCGGCCATCGACAGGACCAGCGAGCCCGGCACAAGACGCCGCCCGTCGCCGCGCCTGGAGATGTAGGTGAGATCGGTGAACAGCATCTCCTGCAGGCCGGCCAGCGCCAGGAACTGGTTGAGCTCGCTTTCGAAGATGGTCCGTCGAAGCGTGAGGTAGCGGTCGCCGACAACGAACTCGCGCCAGGTCAGGCCCAGGTTGCGGCGGCGGGTTTCGGCGCTCATTGTGTGATCCCTTTTCGTGCAGGCCCCGAAGCAGCCCTTGACGGGCGGGGTCCGTAGCCATGGCATAGCGCGCCTTGGCCCGCGGCGGCAATTGCGGGCCTGCAACCACCGGCGGACGACACTGCAATGTTGAAGGTTCTGGGCAAGGCCACCTCGATCAACGTGCGCAAGGTGCTGTGGACCTGCGACGAGCTGGGCCTGCCGTTTGAACGCGAGGACTGGGGCTCCGGCTTCCGCGACACACGGACGCCGGACTATCTGAGCCTCAATCCGAACGCGCTCGTTCCCGTCCTGATCGACGGCGATACCGTGCTGTGGGAATCCAACACGATCATCCGCTACCTCGCCGCAGCCTATGGCGGGGCGGAGCTGCTGCCCGCGGCACCCGCCGCCCGCGCCCGCATCGAGCAGTGGATGGACTGGCAGGCAACCGAGTTCAACTCATCGTGGCGCTACGCCTTCCAGGCGCTGGTGCGCCGCTCGCCCGAGCACACGGACGAGCACGCCATCGCCGCGTCGGTGGCGGCGTGGACCCGCCATGTCGCCATTCTCGAAGACCAGCTCGCAAGGACCGGCGCCTACGTCGCCGGGCCGCATTTCTCGCTCGCCGACATTCCCGTCGGGCTGTCGGTCAACCGCTGGTTCATGGCGCCGATTGCGGCACGACCCGCGATGCCGGCGGTGTCCGCCTACTATGAGCGGCTCACGCTCAGGCCCGCATTCCGCGCCCACGGCCGGAACGGAGCGCCCTGAGGCCGCCTCTGCTCGCCGGCGAGGCTCAGCGGCAGATCAGGACGGCGATCTTGCTTTCCGTCACCACGCGGTGCGCCTGGCTGCCGAGCAACAGGCGACCGATGCCGCGCCGCCCGTGCGATGCCATGACGATCAGGTCGCAGTTGTTGTCGGCCGCTGCCGCGACGATGGCTTCGGCGGGATACTGCTCCTTTATATAGAGCGTTTCGCAGGCGACGCCTGCCGCCTCGGCGAGCTTGCGCGCCTTGGCCAGCGTGTCATCCGCGTTGGCGGCAGCCGAACGCGCATAGTCGTCCGGAGGGAAAGCCAGACCCATCTCTCCGGTCGCAATGGTGACCCAGGGTTCGGACACCGTGACGATCGTCGCCCTGGCGCCCAGCGCCTTGGCGAGCGCCAGTCCCTGCTCGACACCCTTCATCGACACATCGGACCCATCGGTCGGGATCAGCAGATGCTTGTACATTGGGCTGCCTTCTCTTGAATGACCGGCTTCGGCGGTGACCTTACGGCAGTGTGCCGGCCGTTCCATTGACCGAAGTCAACGGCGGGGCCGCCCCCCTGCCAGACCCGCCGCCCACCGCCGCGATCACGGAGCGCGGGCCATCACGTCCGCCCATTCCGGATGCTTCCTGTACTGAGCCACGACATAGGGGCAGACCGGGATGATCTTGAAACCGCCCGTGCGCGCATCGGCGATCATATGCTCGACGAGAGCCAGCGCCGCGCCCGTGCCCCGCATGCTGTCCGGCGCACCGGTGTGATCCGCGCTGATCAGCTTCGGCCCGCGCACCGTGTACGTGAGCTCGGCCTCGCCTTCGATGCCGTCGATGTGTGCCACGTAGCGACCGGCCTTGCCGCTCACCTCCTTGTCGATACGAACGGGGTTTGCCATCGATGCTCCTCTTTACGGCCGCCGATGTGGCCGCGGACCGGCGCGGACATGGCTGACTATGGCCCACCGCCCGCAGCAGCGTCCAGCAACGACCCCGCGCGGGCATTTTTTGCCGCAGGCCCGGAACCAAACACCGGCCCCGCGCATCTAGCGACATGGTTCCGAGCAGACTCCAGATCGTCAGACAAGGGAAGGTGATGCCGATGCAGTACCCCAGCGCGCTCCTTGGCGCTCCCTATGACCCCGCGACCATCGCCGTCCTGTGTCGCTCTTTCGACCAGGCGACGGGGACGGTAGCGGACGGCGCTACGCGCAGTCGCCTCCCGCTCATATCCGACGTTGTCTGCGAAGCCATCCTCTATCTGGCGGGGCGCGGCCTCACGGACCCGGCAAAGCTGTCGGCATATGCCGAGTTCAAGGTGCGACAGAAATTTCCGCAGACATATCCCATGTAGCGGCGCGGGACCTCAATGCGGCCTCGCGAACGCCGACAGCGCGGCGAGATCGGGCTCGATCCCGAGGCCCGGCTCCGCCGGCAATGTCGTCCGGCCGCCGACGATCATCGTCAGGGGTCCGCAGATTTCGGTGCGCAGCGGGTTGGGATTGGAATCGATCTCGAGCAACCCGTCGCCGCCGACAGCCGCGAGCAGATGCGCGGACGCGAGCAGCCCGATCCCGCCGCCGAGATAGTGGGGGCAATAGCGCGCGCCGGCGGCCCGTATGCGCTGCGCCACCGGCAGCGTGCCGCTGAAGCCGCCCCATTTCGCCAGATCGGGCTGCACGACGCCCAACACGTTGGCGGCAAGAGCCGCATCAAAACCGCCGACACCGGCAACATTCTCGCCCGCCGCCAGCGGAATGCCGGTTGCCGCCCGCAGACGCGCCCACTCGGTCCACGGCCGATCGGCGCGCAGCGGCTCCTCGAGCCATTTGAGCGCGAACCGCTCCATCTTCGGTGCAACCGCCAGCGCCGTCTCGATGTCCCAGCCCTGGTTGGCATCCGCCATCAGTTCGGCGGCGCCCCCCAGAGCCTCGCGCAGGGCCGCGAGATTGGCGAGGTCGCGCGCCTCACCAAAACCGACCTTGAGCTTGAAGGCGGTGTACCCCTCGGCCTGCTTTGCCGCGGCGAGCGTCTCCGGCTTGTCCGGATTGAGACCACTGGCGTAGACGGGAATCTCGGGATCGGCAGCGGGATCGAGCAACGCGTAGAGCGGCACGCCGGCGCGCCGGGCCGCAAGGTCCCACAACGCGACGTCGAGCCCCGCGATGGCCTGCGCGAACGGGCCCGGCTCGGCACTCTGCAACGCCAGCACGTGCGTGCGCTGCGTCATGCGCTCGAAGCCGTCGCGCGGCGTAGCCACAGGCGCGTCCAGCAGCAGCGGCGCCAGCACGCTGTCGATGAGGCGCGCGCGATGCTCCGCGCCGACGCCGGGGAAATTGCACCACACCTCGCCCCAGCCCCGCACGCCGTCGCCGTCCTCGATCTCGACCAGCAGCGCCGGCCGGTCGCGCATGATGCCGAAGGATGTCGTGACGGGCGTCTCAAGGGGGCAGCGGAAGACGCGCGCCGTGACGCGCCGCACGTGCAGGGCCTCGCTCGTGGCATTCATCGTGGCCTCATTGTTCCTGGTGGCGCGCTGCGCGGCTGTTCGCGACATAGCAGATGCCGGGCAGATCCGGATTGCAAGTTGGCGCGGTGGCGACGCTGCAGCGCAGCACGACCTGTCGCAACAGACCTTCATGCACATCAGCGGGTTGCAGTGTGCATATCACTCCTAGGACCAACTGGATGACACCATGCCGCGGGACTAGACTTCACACACGGCGCTCGCGCCTGCCCGACGCTGTCAGCCGGATCACGATGTGCCGCCTGCTCAAAAAGGAGAAGCACCAATGCTCAATCGACGGACGTTCCTAGGTCACGCCGGCTCGACTGCCCTTGCGGCAGGAGCGTTCGGAGCAACAAGCGGGCGGGCCCTTGCCGAGACCGTCAAGCTTCCGTTCGAGAACGGCGAGCGTCCGCTCGTCAAATATCCGCAGAAGCGGCCCATGATCGGTCTCACGGCGCGGCCACCGCAGCTCGAGACACCGTTCTCCGTTTTCAACGAAGGCGCGATCACGCCGAACGATGCGTTCTTCGTGCGCTATCACCTCGCCGATGTGCCGCTCAATATCGACCCGGATACCTTCACGGTCGAGGTCAAGGGCAAGGTCAATACGCCCATGAAGCTCTCGCTGGCCGACATCAAGGGCATGGATGCCGTCGAGCTGGTGGCCGTCAACCAGTGCTCGGGCAACAGCCGCGGCCTGTTCGAGCCGCGCGTGGCCGGCGGCCAGCTCGGCAACGGGGCCATGGGCAATGCGCGCTGGAAGGGCGTGCCGCTCAAGGCCGTGCTCGACAAGGCCGGCGTGCAGCAGGGTGCCCGTCAGGTCAGATTCGACGGCATGGATGGCCCGGTGTCGGACAAGACACCTGATTTCGCCAAGGCGCTCGACATCGATCACGCACGCGACGGCGAGGTGATGCTCGCCTACGCCATGAACGGCGAGGACCTTCCCGTCCTCAACGGCTTTCCGCTCCGGCTCATCGTGCCGGGCTACTACGGCACCTACTGGGTCAAGCACCTGAACGAGATCACTGTTCTCGACACGGTTTACGATAATTTCTGGATGAAGACGGCCTATCGCATTCCAGACAACGCCTGCGCGTGCGTGGAGCCCGGGACGGCGCCGAAGGCGACGATCCCCATCAATCGCTTCAGCATCCGCTCGTTCATCACCAGCGTGGCGGACGGCGCCAGGGTGAAGGCCAACAGCAACCTGACGCTCAAGGGCATCGCCTTCGACGGCGGCTACGGCATCACCGACGTCGCGGTATCATCCGACGGCGGCAAGACCTGGCAAACGGCGACGTTGGGCAAGGACCTCGGCAAGTACTCGTTCCGCGAATGGAGCCTGGCGACAAAACTTCCACGCGGCGCCCATGACCTCAAGGTGAGGGCCACCAATCGTATCGGCCAGTCGCAGCCCCTGACGGCGTTGTGGAATCCCGCCGGCTATATGCGCAACGTCGTCGAAACCGTCCGCGTCTCAGCAGCATGAGGACCGTCATGACCAGCACTACCAAATTGGCAATTGCCGGGACCTTCGCATGCGTGGCCATGGTGGCGGCGGGCACGGCGCTTCGCGCCAAACCCATCTCCTATCAGCTCCCCGAGGAGACGGCCGCGCTCAAGAAGGCGCCGGGTCTCGATGTCGTCGAGAGCAACTGCGGCGCCTGCCATTCGGCCGACTACATCCAGACCCAGCCGCGGGGACCGAAATTCAAGACCGCGTTCTGGAAGGCCGAGGTCGAGAAGATGATCAAAGTCTACGGGGCGCAGATCGACGAGGCCGATGTGCCCAAGATCGTCGACTACCTCGCCGCCAACTACTGACGTCGACCCATCAGCGCGATTCAAAGCCGGAGCTGCCCCGCAGCCCCGGCTTTTCATGCCCGGACCGGTGCGGGAGCACTCCCGTTTCTCTCCGTGCAACGCGAATTTCACCTGGCGGAACAGTAAGACAATTCTGTTGACATTCTGGTCAGCACACTGCGATCTCTACTTTAGTCAAAAAAAATTCGACCGGGAGGGGACGGGTGACAGCAGTGCAGGGTGGCGCCGCGCAAGCGCCAATCGTCAGGGTTCGACGGACGCTGATCACCTTGATCGAAGCGGCACTCGCCGTGATGATCTTCTCGCTCCTGGTGCTGATCCTTACACAGGTGATCACCCGCTACGCGCTCGAGATTTCCGCTCCGTGGACCGAGGAAGCGGCGCGTGCGCTTCTGATCTGGACCGTAATGCTCGGCGCCGTCGTGGCGATGGATCGTCGCGAGCACTACGTCATCGGATCGGTCATCGCCCTGTTCCGGCCTGCCGTCAGGAAGCACGTGGCGATCGTCACGAACCTGCTCGGCATCCTCTTCCTCGCCGTGATGACCTGGTACGGCTTCATCTTCTCCTGGACGAACCAGCACTCGATCTACGTCACGCTCGGGCTGTCGCGCACATGGGTGTTCGCAGCGCTCCCGACGGGCGCGGCGTTGATGGCGCTCATCCTCCTGCTGCAGACCATTCGCCTCTCGGTCCTTCCTGCCGACCGGATCGATGAAGAGTTCGCCGCGAGCTCGGGCGAGCACAAGGCTCAAGAGGTCTGAGCAGAGGGGGACCCGCTCATGTCGCTGCTTATTGTCATCCTGCTGCTTGTGCTCTTTGCAATGGGTATGCCCATCGCGCTGGCGATCGGCATCGTATCGCTTCTCTACGCGATGCTGGTGGCCAGCGTCCCGCTCGTCATCATTCCGCAGCAGACGCTGTCGGCCGTGGACAGCTTCATCCTTCTCGCCGTGCCGATGTTCCTGCTGTCGGGCATGCTGATGAACGATGCCGACGTCGCGCGCCGCCTGGTCCGGTTCAGCCGCAGCCTGATCGGCTGGATGCGCGGCGGGCTGGCGCATGTGAACATCATGACCAACCTGCTCATCTCCGGCATCTCCGGCTCGGGTGTCGCCGATGCCGCCGCCACCGGCAGCGCGTTGATCCCGGTCATGAAGAAGGAAGGCTACAGCCCTGCCTTCGCCGCTGCGGTGACGGGCTGCTCGTCCTGCGCCGGTCCCATCATACCGCCCAGCATCATCATGGTGATCATCGGCGGCCTGACGACCGTATCGATCGCACGCATGTTCCTCGGCGGCTTCCTGCCCGGAATCCTGCTCGGCGCCGTGTTCGGCCTGCTGGTAATGTGGATCGCGCGCGTGCGCAAATACCCGAAGACGGCCGGCATCGACGTACGGGAGATCGGCGCAAGCTTCATCGGCGCCCTGCCGAGCCTGGGCCTGCCCCTCATCATCATCGGCGGCATCCTGTCGGGCGTCTTCACGCCGACCGAGTCTGCGGCCGTGGCCGCGGCCTATGTCATCCTGCTCGGCCTCTTCTACCGGCAGCTGACGTGGCACCACTTCTACCGTGCGCTCGTCGAGGTCGGCGTGACGACGGGCACCGTCATGTTCGTCGTCGGCATCTCCGGCATCTTCGGCTGGATGCTCATCTCCGAAGACATCGGGACGGCCATCGCCGACAAGCTGCTGAGCATCACCACCAATCCGACCTACATGCTGCTGCTGATCGTGGGCGTGCTGCTGGTTCTCGGCTGCATCATGGAGGTGATCGCCATCCTCATCCTCACCGTTCCGGTGCTGATGCCCGTGGTCACCCAGCTCGGCATCGATCCGGTGCATTTCGGCGTGGTCGCCACCGTCGCTCTGTCGACCGGACTGGTCACGCCGCCGTTCGGCCTGACGATGTTCCTGATGTGCCGGATGGCGAACATCACGATCGAGCAGTTCGCGCGCGAGGTGGCGCCGTTCATCGGCGGGCTCATCGTCGTGATCCTGCTGCTCGTGTTCTTTCCGCAGATCATTCTCTACCTGCCCGATCTGCTGATGGGACCGGGAAGATAGATAACCCTGGAGGAAATGATGATCGACCGCAGACAATTCGTGCCGCTTGTTGCCGGCGCGCTGGCAATGGGAGCGGCGGGCCTGCCGTCCGCCCACGCCCAGGACGTTCCCGAGCTTCGCATCAAGATCGCGAACTCCTATACCAAGGATCAGACGGCCGGCATCGCGCTCGAACATTTCAAGACGCGCGTCGGTGAACTGTCGAACGGCAAGATCACCGCGCAGATCTTCCATGCCGGCACGCTCTACAGCGAAGACAAGTCCATCCAGGCCGTGCTCGACGGCACCGTCGACATGGGGCTCGCCAGCGCCTCCAACCACGGCCCCTTCACCAAGGTCTGGCGCGTGATGGAAGCGCCCTATCTCTTCACCAGCCGCAAGCAGTTCCGCGCCGTCATCATTCGCGGCGACATCGGCAACGGGCTCCGCAAGGCGGCCGAGAAGGACCGCCTGGTGCCCCTCATGATCTTTGAGACCGGCGGCTTCCGCATCCTGGGCACCAACCGAGCGGTGCGCGTGCCGGACGACATGAAGTCACTCAAGGTCCGCGTGCCGCAGTCACCGGTTCCGCTCGCCTTCTGGAAGGCTGCCGGCGCCAATCCGACCGTCGTTCCGTGGGCAGAGACGTATCTCGCGCTGGGCTCCAAGGCGGTTGATGGCCTGGACGCAGCTTGGGTGTCCTGGCCGCTCGGCAAGCTCTGGGAAGTCACCAAGTTCGTGACCGACGTCAAGTATTCGACCGTTGCCTCGGTCGTCGACGTCTCCACCGACTGGTGGGCGAAGCGCACGCCGAAGCAGAAGGAGATCATCCTCGCCGCCGCCAAGGAGGCCGAAGAGGCTTCGATGAAGGCCGAGGACAATGACGAGGCCAAGATCCGCGACCAGATGAAGAAGAACGGCATGCAGGTCTTCGATCTGACCCCGGAAGAGCTTGAGAAGTGGCGCAAGGTTGGCCTGTCGACCTGGGATGCGCTGCCGGACGCGCCGCGCGCAAAGATCGAAGAGATTCAAAAGGCCGCGGCCGCTGTGAAGTAAGGCTGCGATCTGGGACGCATGGACGGAATGTCGGGATTGGCTGAAAAAAAGGTAAGTATCGTCACCGGTGGTGCGAGCGGGCTTGGAGCTGCGATCTCCGAACTGCTCGCGGCACGCGGGGCGACGGTCGTGGTTGCCGATCTCGATGAAGCCGCCGCCCGCGCCATGCAGAAAAAAATCGAGAGCCGGGGTGGCTCGGCTCTCGCCGTTCGCGTCGATGTAACCTCGGCCAATGACGTTTCGGCGATGGTGTCTGCCGTGATTGCCGCCCACGGCCGCATCGACTCGCTCGTCAACACCGCCGGCCTGCTTGGCCGGGTCGCGCCGCTCGACGAGGTCACAGCCGAGGATCTCGACCGCACGCTCGCCGTCAACGTCAAGGGCGTCTTCAACGTCAC
>JBFWWW010000073.1:0-16215 GCA_050245975.1 Hyphomicrobiaceae bacterium | reverse complement strand
AAGAAACTTACGGTCAGCAGAAACGCCTGCAGGTGACCGGCGATTTTCAGCCAGTGTCCGAACTGGAAATAAATCGCAGAGAACGTCAGAACCGCGATGGCGATCGACAGGACGCGGGACGTCGGGGGTGTTTCGCAAACTCTCCTCAGCCAGTGAAGGAGCATCAGCGTCGAACAGACGGGAACGGCTGAAAACCCGACGATGAGCGGGATCTGCAGCGCGTCCGAGCGGACGCGCGAGAAAAACGCGACGGCGTCGACAGCGGAAAGCAGCAGGCAGGCGATGTAGCCGCCGGCGAGCCCGGCGGCGAGCGGCTCGATCGCGGCCAGCGCTCGCGGCGACAGCTTGCGCAGGACGAAGTCGATCCGGATATGCTGATCGTGCAGGTAGGCGGTCGCTATGGACAGGAACGCAGCCCATACGAAGCACATGAGGGCGACTTCGTCGGACCAGTAGATCGGTGCGTCCAGCGCGTAGCGGAAGATCACGCCGAGCAGCATGATGGCGGCGAAGCTGAACGTGACCAGGATGTAGAGAATTTGCGTCACCCGATCGCTTGCATCGCTGAGAAGCGTTACAATCGACCGGGACGCGGCTCTCGGCTTGAGGGAGACGTCCTGCACCCCATCCATTGAGGTCATGCTCAACTTCGCCTTCCAGGCTTATTGTTCTGCGTAGATGGCTTTTGCGAGATCGAGGTCCAGTTTCCCTTTCATCTGCGCGGCGACATCTTCCCAGACCTTGAGGCGGATCGAGGACCACTTCTCATATTCAGCCGGAGACGGTGTGTAGATCACCAGCCCGGCCTTGGTCATCTCTTCCTCTGCCGTCTTGGCGAGCTTTGCGGCTTCGACGGTTGCCCAGTCCTGGACCTCGCGCGCGGCTTCGAGAACGATGGCCTGGTGCTTGGGGGACAGGCTCTCAAACTTCTTTGCGTTCATGAACACGAGCTCGGTCGCCGACTGATATTCGACCCGCACGCTGTACTTCACGACTTCGTAGAGCTTGGATGTCAGCAGCACCGTGTTGGGGAACTGGAAGCCGTCGACGACGCCCTGCTGGGTGGCGGAATAGATCTGCGAGAAATCGACGGGAGTCGGTGTGGCACCCCAGGCCTTGAACGTCGCAAGATCGATCGGCGAGCTCACAGTCCGGATCTTCAGACCCTTGATGTCATCGGGCGACTTCAAAGGTTTCGAGCGGGTCTGAACATCGCGGCCAACGGCGTTGCTGATGGCAAAAAGATACTTGACGCCGAGGTCCTTCTCGAACTGCGAGACAACCTTTTTGCCCGACGCCGTGTCGAGCGACTTCAGGAGGTTGTCGTACTTCTTGAATAGAAACGGCAGATCGTAAATGAGGAAGGCGTTTGTGAAGCGCGACGAGTTGCCGTTCGCGAGTTCTCCGATATCGACCGTTCCGCTCATCACCGACTGGGCGAGCTGTTGCTCCGTGCCCAGCGACTGGTAGAACACTTTGGCTTCGATCTCTCCCTTGCTCTTTTCTTTGATCAGGTCGGCGAGCCTGCCGATCGGTCGGGCGAGAATCTCGTTCTGGGCGAACCCTGCTGCCAGACGCAGCTCGACCTCAGCTGCATTCGCTGTCGCCGAGAAAAACGCCAACGACAGCGAAAGGGAAAGTGAAGCGAACGCTCTGCCGTATTTCCATCCAAGCATGTGATCGGTCCCCGTGCAGATGCAAATGTGGCGGCAAGAGTGGGTCGCAAGATCAATTCGCGTCCAATACTTATGGGGCGTCCTGTAAGACCAAACTCATATCACAACAAATCTGCGATCATGTGTCATCTGGTGGGTCGTTTCGGGGTGTCCGTTGCCCGTCGCCTTGGCAGAATATGCCTGTGGAATGCACACAGAGGCTCAGCGGCCGAGCAATGCGAAATTGAAGCAAGGCTCAGTCGATTGGCTGCACGACCCGGAAGCCGATGTTGCTTGCCGAGGCATCGGGCTCGCTGTTTCCACGCGCAGCCACGCGGTAGCGATTGCAATAGCTGTCATGGCAGAGAAACGAGCCACCGCGCAGCGCGCGAGACCCGGTCGGCGTGCCGGCGCGCGGGGCGTGCGCCGCCGTCACGAGATGGTAGGCCGGGTCGTACCAGTCCTCGCACCACTCCCACACGTTCCCGCACGCATTGTAGAGGCCGAAGCCGTTGGGCTCGCCGGCGTCCGCAGCGACCGGTCCCGGTAGCCAGCCCGCGGTCGGCTCGTTCGGGAAGATGCCGCGCCAGATGTTGCAGCGTGGCGCGCCATCGCGCAGCAGATCGTCCCCCCATGCAAAGCGCCGGCCTTCGAGACCGCCGCGCGCCGCGCGCTCCCATTCGGCCTCGCTGGGAAGGCGGACACCGGCCCACGCGCAATAGGCCTGTGCGTCGTGCCAGGTGACGTGCACGACCGGATGTCCAGGTCGATTCCTGATGTCCGAGCCGGGCCCCTCCGGTCGCTGCCAGCAGGCATCATCGACCGGCACCCACCACGGTAATCCCGACGCAACCTGTCGGACCCCAGACCTCAAATCCGCAGGAAGCTGCAAATAGAAGACAAAGGAGCGGCCGATCTGCTCGGCCTGCGTGACGTACCGCGTCGCCCGCACGAACTCGGAGAACGTTGCATTCGTCACGGTGGTCACGGCAATGGCGTATGAAGAGAGCGAGACGCACCGGGCCGGGCCCTCGCCATCCCCGGCGACCGCATCGGGGCCGTCGTTGCCCATCAGAAATGATCCGGCAGGAATTGCGGCGAAACGCGCCGCCGATTTGACCGCTCCGTTTGTCGCGGCTGGAATGGCACCCCTCGACGGTGGGCTCCCGCCGGACGACGGCGGTGTGCAACAGGCCATGACGCGTTCTGCCTATTTCTCCCAGAACGCGCGCGTCACGCCCTGGCTTGCCATGAGCTTCACTATTTTCTCGCGATCGATGACACCGCAGCGCTTCGCCCAGGCATCGTACTGCTGCGCCATGTCGGCGACGCGCTCGGGGTGTTGTGCGGCAAGATCGTTGAGCTCCGTGCGATCGGCCTCCATGTCGTAGAGCTCCCAGGCGCCAGGATAGTTGCGCACGAGCTTCCATTTGCCAATGCGGACGGCAGCATTGCCTTCGTGCTCCCAGAACATCGGCGGGCGGTCCATCCCGTCGCGCGCCAGCGCCGGTGTGAGCGGCTGTCCTTCGAGCGGTTCGATCGCATTGCCGTCCCATGTCTCCGGATACGGCGTGCCGGTCACGTCGAGGATCGTCGCCATGATGTCGGGCAGGTAGCCCGGCATATGACGCACCTGCCCCTTGTCGGTGATGCGCGCCGGCCAGTGCAGGATCAGCGGCGTGGAGATGCCGCCTTCGTGAATCCAGTGCTTGTAGAGACGAAATGGGGTGTTCGACAGATTGGCCCAGGCGACACCGTAGCTCTGGTAGGTGTTCTCGGGCCCCGGCATGCGCCCGGGGTCGTTGCCGAAATGCACGGGCTCGCCCGTGCGGGTCTCGGCCTTCGCGATCATCAGCTTGTTGACCAGTTCGTCGACCGTGACGTTCTCCGGGATGTCCTCCGCACACGCGCCGTTGTCGGCAAGGAAGATGATGAGCGTGTTGTCGAGCTGGCCGTTTCGCTCCAGCGCCGCGAGGATGCGTCCGATGCCCTGATCCATGCGATCGACCTGCGCCGCATACACTTCCATGCAGCGCAGTAGCCAGGCTTTCTCTGCCGCCTCATCCCACGGCGGCTGGGTCGGATCGCGCGGAGACAACGTCCAGGCCCTGCTCAGGATGCCCCACGCGACGAGCTTGTCCAGGCGCTCCTCGCGCAACTTGTCCCAGCCCTTGTCGAAACGGCCCTTGTATTTGGCGATATCCTCGTCGTGGGCATGCAGGGGCCAGTGCGGCGCCGTGTACGCGACGTAGGTGAAGAACGGTACGCCCGGATGGGACTTGCAGTGCCCATCGATGTAGGCCACGGCCTGGTTGCTGATGGCGTCGGTATAGAAGAAGGCCGGATCCGACTTCGCTTCGTGCTCGATATTCTCGTTCCCACGCGTCAGCGTATTTGGATCGTAGAAGCTGCCGGCTCCGATGATGGTGCCGAAGAACTCGTCGAACCCCCGCTGCATCGGCCAGGTATCGGTCGGCGTCGTCAGATTGCTCGCGACGTGCCATTTGCCGCTCATGTAGCTGCGATAGCCCGACGCCTTCAGCGCCTGCGGGATCGTGACGCAGCGCTTGTTGAGATTGCCGGCGTAGCCTTCGGGCCCTGAATCGTAAGTGAGGATGCCGACGCCCGTCTGGTGCGGGTGCAGCCCCGTCAGCAGGGACGCGCGCGAGGGGCTGCAGCGCGCCGTGTTGTAGAACTGTGAGAAGCGCAACCCATCGCGTGCCAGCCGATCCAGGTTCGGGGTCTCGATCTCGCCGCCGTAGCAGCCGAGGTCCGAATAGCCCATGTCGTCATTGAGGATAAGCACGACATTCGGTTTGGTCATCTCGATGCGTCCTTGCAGATCAGAGGCGGTGGCCGTCTTGGGGATCGAAAATGTGGACTGACTGCGGCGCGAAGCCGAGGTGAACGCGGTCAGTGCCGCCGTCAGGCGGGCGCTCGCACTTGAGTTTCAGATACCGCCCTCCGGACTCCAGTGTCACGATGGCGCTGTCGCCCAGATCCTCGATGCGCTCGATGCGCGCCGGAATCCCGGCGGCGGCAAGGCGCAGGTCGCCTGGCCGCACGCCAAGGATGACGTCGCGCCGCCCCGGCGCGGTCCGCGCGACCGGCAGAACCTGATCGCCAACCGCCACCGCCTCGCCATCCCAGATCGCGGGAAGAAGGTTCATCTGCGGCGTGCCGACAAAGCCGGCGACGGCAATCGTCTGCGGGGCGGCGAAGACCTCGCGCGGTGTTCCCACCTGCGCAATGCGCCCGTCCATGAACACGGCAATGCGATCGGCGAGGGTCATCGCCTCTTCCTGATCGTGTGTCACATACACGGTTGTCGTTCCGAGGCTGCGCTGCAATGCATGCAGCTCGAGACGCGTATCGAGGCGGAGCTTGGCGTCGAGATTCGACAGCGGCTCATCAAGGAGAAACAGCTTCGGCTGGCGCACGATGGCCCGCGCGAGCGCGCAGCGCTGCTGCTGGCCTCCGGAGAGCTGGCCCGGCCGACGATCGAGCAGGTGCCCGATGTTGACGCGCGCTGCCGCGGCCGCAACCAGCTTGTCGATCTCGGACTGGGCGACGCTCACCATTTTCAGCGGAAAGCCGATGTTCTGCGCGACCGTCATGTGCGGATAGAGCGCATAGCTCTGGAACACCATCGCGACATCGCGTTCGCCGGGCTCGCGGTGGGTGACGTCCTCGCCATCCATCAGCACCCGGCCGCCGCTCACGGTTTCGAGGCCGGCCATGATGCGCAGCGTGGTCGTCTTGCCGGACCCCGAGGGACCCAGCAGGACGAAGAACTCGCCCGGCTCGATCGCCAGGTCCACGCCGTGCAGCACGGTAGTCGTGCCGTGTTGCTTGCTGACGGATTCGAGCCGGACGCTGCCGTGCTTGCTCATCTATCTACGCCCCCCGCCCTTCACCGCGCCGACCGTCAGCCCCTTGACGATGTGCCGCTGCGCGAAGATTCCGATGAGGATGACGGGAGCCATCGCCAGCATGGCACCTGCGGCGAGCCGCGACCATTGCGTCTGCTCGACCGATATGAAGTTGAACATCGCCACCGTCACCGGGCGCACGCGGTTTCCGCCGAGCACGACGGCGAACATGAATTCGTTCCAGGCGTTGAGAAAGACGAAGATCGCCGTAACCGCGATGCCGCCGCGCACCTGCGGGAGGATCACATACCACAGCGCGCGCAGGCGCCCGGCGCGATCGAGGAGGGCTGCCTCCTCCATCTCGAACGGGACGTCCTCGAAGTAGGAGACCATGAGCCAGATCGCGAACGGCAGCGAGAACGTGAGATAGATCAGCGTCAGGCCCCAGTAGGTATCGAGCCCGCCGATCTTCTGCAGCGCCAGGTAGTAGGGGATGATGAGGCCGACGGGCGGCAGCATCTGCGTGGCAAGGACATAGAAACCCGTCGCCCGTTTGGCGGGATAGCGCAGGCGCGCCAGCGCGTAGGCTGCCGGCACGGCGAGCAGCATCGTCAGCACGGTCGCAGAGACCGAGACGACGAAACTCGACAACAGGTTGGGCAGGATCGACGACGAACCGAAGATGACCTCGTGGTAGTTGGCGAGCGTCGGCTGGAAGACGACCACTGGCGGATAGGCGAGCACGTCCCGCTCGGTCTTCAACGAGGTCAGCAGGCCCCAGATCACCGGAAAGGCCCAGATCGAAAGGCCGGCCCCCGCGACCGCGGCCAGCGCGACCTGGCGCAATGTGTGCGTCCGTCTCATCGGCCGGCCCGCCGCAATCGGAACATGACGTAGGACACCGCGAGCGTGATGGACATGAGCACGACGGCAAGCGCCGCGCCGTAGCCGAGGTTCAGCTCCGTGAACGAGGTGCGATAAGCGTAGAGATTGAGGATCTCGGTCGCCGAGCCAGGACCGCCGCCGGTGGCCGCGAAAATGGCCGCAAATGCGGACAACGCCGTCATCATGCGCAGGATGACCACCATCACGACCGCAGGCCGGATCAGGGGCAGCGTGATGTAGCGGAAGCGCTGCCACGCCCCGGCGCGATCGAGGCTGGCCGCCTCGTAGACATCCGGCGGCAAAGTGGCGAGCGTCGCCAGCAGAACGAGAAAGGCGAACGGCGTCCACTGCCAGGTGTGGATGGCGATGACCGAGATCAGCGCAAGCTGCGGATCGCCCAGCCAGTTGTGGGTGCCAAGGCCCAACGTCCGGGTGACGACATCGACAAGCCCGAAATCCGGCGCCAGCACCAGCGTGCGCCAGAACAGGCCGACGACGACGGGCGCGAGCACGATCGGCAGGATCGCTGCAATGCGCAGGATCGCCTGCCCTTTCGGGAATTGCATCACAAGGATGGCGAGCGCCAGCCCGATGACCACCTGCAGCACGACAGTCGAGCTTGTGTAGACCAAAGTGAGCAGCAGCGAATTCCAGAAACGCGGGTCGCCGCCCATCTTCATATAGTTGCCGAGCCCCGCGAACCCCGAGAGCCATGGCATGCTGAGATCGATGCGGTAGAGGCTGGTCCACACGAGGTAAACCAGCGGCACTGTGGTGGTCAGAACGAGCGCAGCGAGCGCTGGAAGCAGGAGCGCCAGGGCGAACTTGCGCTCCTGAGCCTCCAGCGTCGGCACGCTGCGCACCATCTGCGACCTAGCCCTTGAGGATCTGGGCGATGCGCGCTTGCGCCTCGTCCAGCGCTTCCTTGGATTTCTTCTGCCCGACGAGGGCGGACTGGATCGCAGTCGCCATCGTCTCGCCGATGGCCGGCCACTGCGGCACGCGCGGCCGCCAATCCACATCGGTATCCTGCTCGAGCGACTCGAGCGCAGCATTGATGAAATTGTCGCCCGCCCCGCGCATCGCCGCGCCGAACTCCTGCGAGCGCCACTGCGACATCCGGTTGATGCCAGAGCGCTTGGCTGGCCCGGCAAATTTCCACGATGTCCGCGCCTGCGTCTCTGATGATGTGGCCCACGTGATGAACAGCCACGTCGCCTTCTTTGCCTTTTCCGACAGCGACGCGTTGATCGGGAAACCCCAGTTCCAGATCGAGGTGACGCGCTTGCCGCTCGGCCCTTTCGGCCAGCGCGCGTAACCGATCTTGCCGACCACCTTCGACTTCTCGGGATTGTTGATGACCGCGGCGGACGAGTGGGCGTCGATATACGTGGCGACGGTTCCTTGCGAAAAGGCGTCCGCAATGTCGGGCCAGTTCCAGTTTCGTACCGCGGGCGGCGCGTAGTGGCTCAGCACGTCGACATACCAGTCGAGCGCCTTCACCGCCTCGGGCGAGTTGACGACAATATCCTTGCCCGACATCCAGCTCCCGCCGAAGCTGCGGAAGATGGACGGATAGATGTACATGTTCTGGCCGGCACCCGCGAAACCGCGCAGCACGAGGCCGTAGATGCGGGCGTCGGCATCGGTCAGCGCCTTCGCGTTGGCGACGATCTGATCGAAGGTATCCGCCGGCTTCAGCCCTTTGGCGTCGTAAAGGTCCTTGCGATAGACCTGCACCGTCACTTCGCCGTCGTAAGGGATGCCGTAGGGCTTGCCGTCGACCGAGTCGGCGTCGCGCCAGGCTTTGATGATGTCGTCGTACTTGTACCAGGCCGGGTCGGTCAGCGACGCATCGGACAGGTACTTGTCGAGCGGCTCCACCCATTTGTTGGAGACATAGAGCGAGTAGTACATCGGGTCCGCGGCGTGCGTCGCGTAGGTCGCCGTCTTGGACGACAGATCGAGCATTGCCTTCTGCCGGATCTGGCCCGGCGGCACCTTTTCGAAGCGCAGCTTGATGCCGGTCAGCGCTTCGAACTGCGGCTGCAGGCCGATCAGGTTCTCGAAGTACGACGCCGGAATCACCGCGACGGTGATCTGCTCACCTTCCGCCTGCTTCCAGTTCACCTTGGCGGACGTATAAGGCGCCAGGTCGTCCCCTTGTGCCAGCGCGCGGCCCAGGTATCCGGGCGCGAGGATGCCGACGACGCTCGCGCTGGCGGCGTACTTCAGGATGTCACGGCGCCTGAAGGACAGCAGGCGGTCTTCACGTACACGGTTTGTCATGGCGTCTCCTCCAGGCGTTGCTTCGGCAAGTCGTCGGCGCGTCTGAGTGCGCCTTGCGGAGCTTGGATCGTATGTGGGGTCCAGCTCCGAATGTATTCGATTACATTTATGCTAACAGCGGACTCATGCGGTCGCAAGTCTTTGCTTTACAGACGCCAAGTCAAACGCCAAAGCTGGGCATGTAAACGAGTTCAATCCCGCGGCAGGCATGACAGGACAGGAGCGCACAAGCGACACGGTCGTACGGCCTGGGCATCGGTCCAGCGCCAAGGATGTCGCGCGCCTGGCCGGCGTCTCGACAGCGACGGTGTCGCGCGTCGTCAACTCGCCGGACCAGGTCGACGCGCGCACCCGCTCGCTCGTGCGCGACGCCATGCGCAAGCTGCGTTACGTGCCGCACGGTGCGGCGCGCACGCTGCGCAGCCACCGCAGCCGCATGATCGGTGCCGTGGTGCCGTCCTTCAGCTACGCCCTCTACGCCCGCATGACGAGCGCGATGCAGGCGGTGCTCGATCCGGCCGGCTACTCGCTGGTTGTTGCCGAGCACCACTACGACCTCGCCAACGAGCTGCGCATGACGGAGCAGTTGCTGTCGCTCAGCGTCGATGCGTTCGTGTTCGTTGGCCTGCATCACGATCCGGCCCTGCTCGCCCTCCTCGACAACCACCGCAGACCCTACGTGCTGACGTGGGGCGTCGATCCGATGCGCCAACATCCAAGCATCGGCTTCGACAATCGCGCAGCGACCTTCGCGATGACGCGGCATCTGTTGTCGCTCGGGCACCGCCGTTTCGGATTTCTGAGCGCAGTCCCGGACGGCAACGATCGCGCCACGGAGCGCGGTGCCGGCCTGCGTGCGGCGCTGGCACAGGCCGGCCTGGAGCTCGATGAGACCTGCGCTCAATACGGTCCCATCGACCTCGATGCCGCGCGCCGCATGATGCACCGACTCCTGAAACTGACACCCCGACCGACCGCCGTCATGGCGACCAACGACGTCTTTGCCGTCGGCGGCATGATGGCGTGCCGCGAGGCGGGGATCGCCATTCCCGACGAGATTTCAATCACCGGCGTCGACAATACCGACCTCGGCGCAACGCAGACGCCGCCGCTTTCAAGCATCGGAACGCCGATCGTGGAGATCGGCCGCGCAGCCGCCGAGCAGGTCATCGCGCGGCTGGAGGGCAAATCTTACGAGGCCTTTCAGCTCCTGCCATTCGAGCTCGTCATCCGGGGCAGCTCGGCGCCGCCGCGCAAGGACGCTCCGCTTGCGCCTCCGGCAACCGACTGAACCCCGCGCCGCGCCTCCTACCGTAACCGGTCGCCTTGCCGGTCCGCAGCGGCCCATCACGCAAATCCAGCGCGTCAAATCAGAAAAAGAGAAAATTCATCGCGCGCGAGTCCCGCCATTCTCGCTTCGACCGGATCGCGGGATGCCGCTTTCTTGATAGTCGAGGCGCTCGCCCCGCATGCTTCACTCTCATTCATCCCTTTCACCGCTCGACGCTTTCAAGGACCTGTTGCGCGGCCAAAGCCTCGTCGAGCGCCTGCGGGATGGCCTTATCGGCGAGGGGCGGCCTATCGCCTCGCCTTTCGGAACTCCGCCGCTTCTCTATGCAGACTATACGGCCTCCGGCCGGGCTCTGCGGCAGATCGAGACGTTCGTTCTCGAGCACGTCCTGCCGGTCTATGCCAATACGCACACCGAGGCCTCGCACTGCGGCGGGGCCATGACCAGGATGCGCGAGGCCGCGCGCGCCGAGATCGCTCGGATCGCCGGGCTCGACGCGGACAGTCATGTGATTTTTACCGGCAGCGGCGCAACCGGCGCGGTGAACCGCATTGTCGCGGGCCTTAACCTTTGCGACCGGGTCGCGCGCGGCGAAAAGGTCATGGTGCTGATCGGTCCTTACGAGCACCATTCGAACATCCTGCCCTGGCGCGAGAGCGGAGCAGACGTCATAGAGATCGCGGAGGCGGCGTCCGGCGGCCCCGAGTCTGACGCACTTGATCGTGCTCTCGCGCAGTCTGCAGGTGCGGATCTGGTGATTGGCGCCTTCGCGGCGGCCTCGAACGTCACCGGCATCATCACCGACACCGACGCGGTGACCCGGCGCCTGAAGCGCGCGGGGGCTCTGGCCGTCTGGGACTATGCCGCGGCCGCACCGTACCTGCCGATCGACATGGGCAGCGGCGACGCGGCGAAGGACGCGATCGTCTTTTCCCCTCATAAGTTTCCCGGCGGCCCGGGCGCGAGCGGCCTCCTTATGCTGCGCGGCGGCATCGGCTGGCGCGAGGCGCCCACCGCTCCGGGCGGCGGCTCGGTGCGCTTCGTCTCGCCGTGGGGACATGCCTACAGCGACGATATCGAGGCACGGGAAGAAGCCGGCACGCCCAATGTCATCGGCGACATCCGCGCGGCGTTGGCGATGCTGGTCAAGGAGGCCGTGGGCTGCGACTGGATCGCGATGCGCGATGACGACTTGCGCGAGCGCGCGCTCTCCGCCTGGCGCACCGTGCCGGAAATCGAAATTCTCGGTCAGCGCCAGGGCGCGCGCGCACTGCCGATTTTCTCGTTCCGTGTTCGCGACCCCAAGGGCGGCTATGTCCACCACCAGCTCTTCACCCGCATGCTGAGCGACGTACACGGCATCCAGGCGCGCGGCGGCTGCGCGTGTGCCGGACCGTATGCGCACCGGCTGCTGGGTATCGACCACGCGGCATCTGACGAGATCATGGAGCAGCTCGATGCGGGACGCGAGCTGACCAGGCCCGGTTGGGTGCGGCTCAATCTGTCGTATCTGTTGAGCGACGCCCAGGCGGAAAGGCTCATCACGTCCGTTGCCGACCTCGCCAAAGCCGCACCGGCATTGGCGAGGCATTATGTGAGCGATCCGGCGACGGCGCGATTTTACCCTGCCCTGGCGTGTCCAAACGGCAGGCAAAGTGATCAAGGATAGGGCGCGCGTCAAAAAATCGCCGCCCACCCGCGAGTAAGGCTTGCATCCGCGTCCTCGGCGCGGTCGGATCAGAAAGGAAGGGCGCAAGCGATCATGACAGCATCCACAGAACCGGGCGACGCGATCGATGCGCTGGCAGGATTGCCCGCAGGGTCGAAGCTGCGCGCCGCGCGTCCGACGGCGCGCGAGTATGCTCAGAAGAGCTATGAGGCACTGCTGGTCTCGCCGGCGAAAGACATGATGCCCCTTGGCGAGCGGCTGGCTGTCGCGTGCTTCGTCGCCGGGCTGCATCAGGATGCCCAGGCGACGGCCTACTACGGCACACGGCTGGCGGCCAGCGAGGCAGCGCCGTTGGCCGGCGCCATCGCGGCGGCAGCGGCGGCGGGAAAAGCCCGCGGTCCCTACGGGGCATTTCCGCCGGGGCCGCTCAGCGCGGAGGATGTCGCCGGGCCGACGTTCACCGCGGATACTTCCGCTCTCGGTCCTCGCCTCGCCGCGGCTTTTGACCACGCGCATCTGCTGGTCTTCCATCCTCGCGATGCCGGCCGCCAGCCCATGCAGAAACTGGTGGCCGCCGGCTGGAGCGCCACCGATATCGTGACGCTGTCGCAACTGATCGCCTTCCTCAGCTTCCAGATCCGTGCCACGCAGGGGCTTCGGGTCTTGGCGGCCACGAGCTGACCGGAGCACCATCATGACCGATACCGAGCGCGTGCTGGATCACGACGCCGACGAGCCCAACGTCTTCACGCAGGACATGGTCGGTTGGGAGCCCTGGCTGCCGCCGCTGCAGGAAGCCGACCTGACCGAGCGCCACTGGCAGGCACTGGTCGATCGCGGCCGATCGAAAAGCGCCTACTTCATGCTGCTCGCGCGCGACCCCGACATCCTCGAATTCCGGACCCGTACCGACAAGGACATCTTCTACAATCCTGATGCCGGGCTGCCGCGCGCCGAGCGCGAGCTTGCCGCGACGGCGACCTCGCGACTGAACGGCTGCATCTACTGCGCCTCCGTTCACGCCCGCTTCGCCTCACAACACTCCAAGCGGCGCGATGACGTCCAGAAGCTGCTCGACGAGGGCACGAACGTCAGGATCGATCCACGGTGGGACGCGATCATCGATGCGGCCGTTGCGCTGAGTGCAACACCGTCCGATTTCGGCCCATCTCACGTCGACGCATTGCGGGCCACGGGCATGGATGACCAGGCCATCGCCGATGCAATCTATGCCATATCGTTCTTCAACTGGGCCAACCGGCTGATGCTGTCGCTGGGTCCAGCGACGAAAGCCGCCGCGAAATAGGTACGCAGGCCGCATAGGCCACACCCAACCGGACCGACCAACAGGAGTGACGCGCGTGGACATCAAAAGAAGGACTTTCGCCCTTGGATTGGGATCTGCCGTGGCATGGCCCGCGCTCGGCGGGCTGACAACCGCCGCCTACGCCCAGACGCCGGTCAAGGGCGGCACCATCCGCATCTTCCTTGCCGAGCCGACGGGATTGGTCAGCGCCATCAGCTCGGCCGGTCCCATCGCACAGATTTCTCCAAAACTGTTCGACGGCCTGGTGATCTACGACACCGACATGAAGATGCAGCCGCGAATGGCCAAGTCGGTCGATATGTCCGCCGACGGCAAGACGCTCACGATCGTTCTGCGCGAAGGGCTGAAATGGCATGACGGCAAGCCGATCAGCTCGGCCGACGTTGCCTTCTCCGCCACCAAGGTCTGGAGCAAATATCACTCTCGCGGACGTTCGACCTATGCGTCGCTGACCGGTGTCGACACGCCCAATGAACTGACCGCCGTCTTCAATTTCTCCCAGCCCTCGGCCTTCGTGATGAACGCGCTCTTCGCCTCCGAGGCGCAAGTCGTGCCGAAGCATATCTATGACGGCACCGACATCCTGAAGAACCGCGCCAACACGGCGCCGATCGGTTCCGGCCCCTACAAGTTCGTCGAGTGGAAGCAGGGCGAGTACATTCTGCTCGAAAAGAACCCGCTCTACTGGGCCAAGGGCGAGCCCTATGCCGACCAGATCGTGGTGCTGCTGGTGCCCGACAGTTCGGCTCGCGCCATCGCCTTCGAGGCGCAGGAGGTCGATGCAGCCGGTGCGATCCCGGTATCGCTCGCCGATGCGCGGCGGCTCGAGAAGCTCCCCTACATCGAAATTCCCGACAAGGGCTACCAGGCCTACGGCAACAACTGCTTCATGGAAGTGAACGTTCGCAGGCCTGCGCTCAAGGACGTGCGCGTGCGCCGCGCGATCCTGCACGCGCTCGACCGCGACTTCATGCTGAAGAACGTGTTCTTCAACTTCGGCAACGTCGCGACCGGTCCCGTCCCGTCCGGCATCACGAAATTTTACACGTCCGACGTCCCCAAGTATGCGTTCGACACCAACAAGGCGAAGGCGTTGCTCGATGAGGCGGGCCTCGCTCCGAACAGCAACGGCACACGTATCACGCTGACGCTCGATCCCCTGCCGTACGGGACGATTTACCCGAGCGCCGCGGCCTATATCAAACAGGCCCTCAAGGTGGTGGGAATCGAGATCAACATCCGGTCGGGCGATGCCGCGACCTACTACAAGCGGGTCTACGGCGAGAACGACTTCGACCTGACCATCAGCGGCGCTTCGGCGCTGACGGATCCGACCATCGGCGTTCAGAGGTTCTTCTGGTCGAAGAACATCATCTCCGGCGTGCCGTTCTCGAACGGCTCGGGCTACTCCGATCCGGAAACGGACAAGATTCTGGAAAGCGCGGCGGCCGAGCCCAATCCGGCGAAGCGCGTGGAGCTGTTTCACGCTTTTCAGAAGAAGGCGGCAACTGATATCCCGATCCTGCCCATCGCCGACATTCCCTATTTCGCGGTCAAGAACACGCGACTGCAGAATTCCGAAGTCGAAGCCTTCGGCTTTGGAGGCAGCTTCTCCACCGCCTACATCAAGGCATGACGCCCTGGCCGGAGCGCCAGCCCGCGCTCCGACCCTCGTGCAACCGTCCCGGACCATGATCGGCAAGGTGCAATGCCCGGCTTCGCCAGCTTCCTGATCCGCAGGGTCTTTCAGGCCTTTCTGATCATCCTCGGGATCATCGTCGTGAACTTCACGATGCTGAACCTGCCGCCGGGCGACATGGCTGACGTCATCGCCGGCCTGGAAGGCGGGGGCGACGCCGGCTACACGGAGCAGCTCCGCAAGGAATACGGGCTTGATCGTCCGCTGCCGATCCAGCTCCTGTCCTACATGGGCCGGCTGCTGCGGCTCGATCTCGGCCATTCGTACACGCGCAACATGCCCGTGCTCGACGCGATCCTCGCCCGGCTGCCGGCGACGCTGCTGTTGATGGGGACGGCGATTCTGATTGCCTTCGTCCTCGGTGTGGTGATGGGGACATTGGCGGGCCGCAATGCCGGCAAACCGATCGATGCACTGATCTCGGTGCTCGCACTGGTCGGCTACGCCACGCCGTTGTTCTGGCTCGGGCTGCTGCTGATCCTCCTCTTCACGATCAATCTGGGCTGGCTGCCGTCGGGTGGGATGAAGACGATCGGCATGCGCGGCGGCGTGGTCCAGCAGTGGCTCGATGTCGGCAAGCATCTGATCCTGCCGGCCTGCACGCTGGCGGTATTCTTCCTCGCTCTTTTCGCCCGCCTGATGCGGTCCGCGGTCATCGAGGTCGAGGGCCAGGACTATGTCCGCACCGCCCGTGCCAAGGGCATGACCGAGGGGCGGGTCTACATGCAGCACGTGACCCCCAACGCCATGCTGCCCGTTCTCACCATGCTGGGGCTTCAGGTCGGCGGCATGCTCGGCGGCTCCGTGGTCGTCGAGACCATCTTCTCCTGGCCCGGACTTGGCCGCATGACCTACGAAGCCATCTTTGCCCGCGACGTCACGCTGCTCCTGGGCGTGCTGTTCCTGTCTTCGGTCTGCGTGGTCATCACCAACCTCGTCGTCGATCTGCTCTACTGCTGGATCGACCCGCGCATAGGGTTGACCTGATGGCGGACGTTGCGACTTCCACGATGGCCCGGGCCGCGCGCTCCAGTCCCATTCTGGTGATCGGTTGCGTGATCCTGGCGTCGTTCGCGCTGGCCGCGCTCACTGCCGGCTTGATCTGGCCCGCCGGCCCCTGGGTGAAAGTCGCCACGCCCTACACGCACCCGTTTACGATGCCTGGCTTGCCCTTCGGCACCGACGGCCTCGGCCGCGACGTGGTGGCGATGCTGGCCTACGGCGCGCGCGTATCGATGATGATCGGCATCATCTCGACGGCCGCCGCCACCATCATCGGCATCCTGGTGGGTGCGGTCGCCGGCTATGCGCGGGGCTGGGTGGACGACGTGCTGATGCGGTTCACCGAGATCTTCCAGACCATCCCGAGCTTCATGTTTGTCATCGTGCTGGTGGTGATCTTCACGCCGACCATCTTCACGATCACGCTGGCCATCGCGGTCGTCTCCTGGCCGCCGGTTGCGCGTCTGGTGCGCGCCGAGTTTCTCAGCCTCGGCGCACGCGAGTTCGTTCAATCCTGCCGCCTGAT